>NZ_JBBGZG010000007.1:1116-172259 GCF_037479315.1 Comamonas sp. MYb69 | reverse complement strand
CGTCTAGAGGCCTAGGACATCACCCTTTCACGGTGAGTACCGGGGTTCGAATCCCCGTAGGGTCGCCAAGTTTGAAGCGCTTGATGCTATATAATAGCTAGCAAAGCTTCCTGCCAGGAGTGGTAGTTCAGTTGGTTAGAATACCGGCCTGTCACGCCGGGGGTCGCGGGTTCGAGTCCCGTCCACTCCGCCACAGTTTTAAAATTTGTTGAGATCATGTCAGGGCGCGAAGGGCGCGCGAAGCTGTACTCAGGTACAGCGAGTGAGACCGACAAAGTCATGGCTTGATATCAGCAAATTGGGGGGTATAGCTCAGCTGGGAGAGCGCTTGCATGGCATGCAAGAGGTCATCGGTTCGATCCCGTTTACCTCCACCAATTAAACTTGTCTGAGGCATTGCACCAGCAATGCAGCGCAGGCAAAGTTCTAGGATTGACCCTATCGTCTAGAGGCCTAGGACATCACCCTTTCACGGTGAGTACCGGGGTTCGAATCCCCGTAGGGTCGCCAAGTTTGAAGCACTTGTAGCCATCACGGCTAGCAACGCTTTCTGCCAGGAGTGGTAGTTCAGTTGGTTAGAATACCGGCCTGTCACGCCGGGGGTCGCGGGTTCGAGTCCCGTCCACTCCGCCAGATTCCAAAAGCCTTCTTGTCATGCTGCAAGAAGGCTTTTTTCATGGCGGCTGCCCGGTGTGCAGCGCCCAAGAAAAAGCCGATCGCCGGGTGGTCCCCGCAGATCGGCTTTTTGCTGGCCAAGGCCCGCAGGCCTCTGGTTTTACTTCGGTGCCAGTCGGATGGCGCCGTCGAGGCGAATCACTTCGCCGTTGAGCATGTCGTTCTCGACAATGTGCTTGACCAGCTTGGCATAGTCCTCAGGGGTGCCCAGGCGGCTGGGGAAGGGCACGCCGGCGGCCAGGGCATCCTGCACCTCCTGGGGCATGCCAAACAGCATGGGGGTGCCAAAAATGCCGGGCGCAATCGTCATGTTGCGGATGCCGCTGCGCGCCAGATCGCGGGCGATGGGCAAGGTCATGCCGACCACACCGCCTTTGGAGGCCGCATAGGCCGCCTGGCCAATCTGGCCGTCATACGCAGCCACGCTGGCCGTCGAGATCAGCACGCCGCGCTCGCCGGTGGCTTCGGGCTCGTTCTGGCCCATCGCTTCGGCGCAGAGGCGGATCATGTTGAAGCTGCCGATCAGGTTGACCGTGATGGTCTTGCTGAACAGCTCGAGCGAGTGGGCGCCTTTTTTGCCCACGGTCTTTTCAGCCGGTGCGATGCCGGCGCAGTTGACCAGGCCAAACAGCTTGCCCAGCGAGACCGCCTTGGCAACCACGGCCTGGGCTTGCTCTGCATTGGACACATCGCATTGCACAAAGGCGCCGCCCAGCTCCTGGGCCAGGGCCTGGCCTTTTTCTGCCTGCATATCGGCGATGACGACGGTCGCGCCCTCGCGGGTCAGCATGCGTGCCGTGCCTTCTCCCAGGCCCGAAGCGCCGCCTGTGACGATAAATACCTTGTTGGCGATTTGCATCGCTATGTCTCCTGGTTGTTGGATCCAAAGCATCTTAGCCCAGAGCCGGGCAGCGAGCAGTCACAAAAAAAGCCCGCGAACGGGCTTTTCGTGACAGGGCGCAGCGCTTATTGGAAGCCGGCGCGGTCCAGCATCTGCTGCACCTTGGGCATATTGCTGCCCACGGCACTGATCGGGATGGTCTCGCTCTTGAACGGCTTGTTCTGCGTCATCGTCTTCAAAGCTGGGTTGTCGGTCTCGACGTTCTTGGCCGCAGGCCACTCGTTGTTGCCGTTGGCAAAGTAGGTCTGGGCCTCGGGGCTGGCCAGGTACTCCAGGAACTTGACGGCATTGTCCTTGTTCTTGCTGTACTTGGCGACGGCGCCACCAGCGATGTTCAGGTGCGTGCCCCAGCTGCTTTGGTTGGGGAACACCACGCTGACCTTGTTGGTGATTGCGACATCGTCGGGGTTGCTCGAGCGCATCAGGCGGGCAAAGTAGTAGCTGTTGGTGATGGCGATATCGCATTCACCAGCGGCCACGGCCTTGATCTGGTCGGTGTCGCCACCCTTGGGTGGGCGGGCCAGATTGTCCTTGACGCCTTGCAGCCATTGCTGGGCCTTGGCCTCGCCGATGTGCTCGGTCACGGCGCCAAACAGGCTCAGGTTGTAGGGGTGCGAGCCCGAGCGGATGCAGATCTTGCCCTTGTTCTTGGGATCGGCCAGCTTTTCGTAGCTGTCGACATCTTCCAGCTTGACCTTGTCCTTGTTGTAGGCGATCACACGGGCGCGGGTCGAGAGACCGAACCAGGTGATGCCGCCATCGGCTTCGGGTTGGGCGTGCAGGTTGGCGGGAATCACTTCCTCCAGTTTGGCCGAGCGGATCGGCAGGAACAGGTTGTCCTTCTCGCCGCGGTACAGGCGTGCGGCATCCACCATCAGCACCACATCGGCAGGGGAGGCGGCGCCTTCTGCCTTGAGGCGGGCCACAATGCCTGCGTCGTCCGAGTCCACACGGTTGATCTTGATGCCGGTCGCTTTTGTGAAGTTGTTATAGAGCGCCTCATCCGTCGCATAGTGGCGGGCAGAGTACAGGTTGACCACTTCTTGGGCTTGTGCGGCGGCACCTGCCGTGATGGCGCAAGCCAGTGCAAGGATTTTGAAAGAATGCATAGGGCAAAACGTCTCTGTAAAGTTGGAGACGCGATCTTAATTGAAACAAGAATTGTTTCTATTTAAACCATTGCAGGCTCTGAGCTTATTCAGGTCGCGTTAAGTGTGGCTCTGGTGATAAGAAGCGCATGTAGCGCTATTGCCAAATGCAGCGCAAAAAAAAGCCCGGCAAGGCCGGGCTTTAAAAGGATCCAAGAAACCAGGTTTCGAAAAGATCCAAGGAGACAACTGGGTGCGTTGAAATTTTCAACACCATGGGTAAATTATAGGGTTTACCCTTGAGTCTGTCCAGCGCGCTGGCGAAAATTTGACCAAACTGTAGGTCTTGGGCAACGGCAGCGCGCTCAAGAGGCTCGCTAATTAGCGCTTGCGAGCGGTCGCGGCGCTGACGGTGCCAGCAGCCTTGACGGCGTTGTTGGTGATGGTGTTGAAGTTGGTTTCAGCCACTTCACCGGCTTGCTTGACCGCCTTTTGCACGGAGTCGTAGGCATTGTTGGCAGCAGCAACCGCAGTCTTCATCACGGCCACAGCGCTTTCGGAGCCAGCTGGTGCGTTCTTGGCAGCGGTGTCCACAAATTCGTTGAACTTGGACTGGGCTTCAACGGCCTTGTTCTCGAAAGCCTTGCTGAATTCCAGGCTGGTAGCAGCGGCGATTTCGTACAGATGACGGCTGTAGGCAGCGGTCTTTTCGGCCATGGGTTGCAGCAGGCCGCTTTGCACGCTCAGCAGGTCTTGGGCGTTCTTGGCATCGAGCACGGCCGAGGTGTTGGCCGAGACATCGGACAGCGCAGCGCGGGTTGCAGCCACGTTCAGTTCCACCAGCTTTTCCACGCCTTCGAAGGCCTTGTTGGTCAGGCCCAGCAGGGTTTCCAGATTAGCTTTGTGTGCAGCCAGGATTTGGTCAGGGGTCAATGCCATGTTCATACTCCGTCTCGTTAGAAGTGTTGAAGGTACAAATCCGGGCACGTCCTGTGCGCCGGAGGTTTGTGCATTGCGTTGAATTTGCTGCACTGCACAATGACTCTATTGTTGGGTATCTGCGCGCCTTTTGCAAGCCTTTTTTGTGCAGTGCAGCAAAAAAGTCTTTTGTTTTGATTTCAATCATTTACCATTTGTTTAATTGGTTGATCGGGTAACGAATTAGCCGCCTGGCAACCGACTGAAATCAGCTTGCTCTGACGTTGTAGTTGCGCCATGTGTCAGCACGATGGCAGCGCCTGTGATTGCCTGCCATCGCCTGTCCCCGACGTGCAGTGTGGCGCTGGCGCCTGGGGCCCGCACTTCTACAATGCCTGCGAACGATGTGACCAGGATGGCCAAGATGTCTTCTTCGCAGCAGCATGCCGAGCGCCCCCAGCCCCAGCCCCGATCTGCCTATGCGCAGTTTGTGCGCGTGACCACGCGCTGGGCCGACAACGATGCCTATGGGCACGTCAACAATGTGGTGTATTACAGCTGGTTCGATACCGCTGTGAACCGCTTGCTGATCGAAAAGGGCGTGCTCGACATTGAAGCGAGCAGCAGCATTGGCCTGGTGGTGGAGACCCAATGCCATTATTTTGCGCCGGTGTCCTATCCGCAGGATGTGGATGTGGGCGTGCGGGTGGCGCACCTGGGTAAAAGCAGCGTGCGTTATGAACTGGCGATTTTTGTCGCCGGTGAATCGCAAAGCGCCGCTTGCGGGCATTTTGTCCATGTCTATGTGGACCGCAGCAGCCGCCGCCCGGTAGCCTTGCCCGATGCCACGCGCGTGGCGCTGGACAGCTTGCGTTTGACCTGAACCAGAGGCTTGCCCTGCCTCGCAGCAGGGCAGCGGGCAATCGCCTACACTTGCCGCTGTTGCGACCTTATGAAATAGGCGCTGGGTTGTGAATATGAGACATGGCGTCTGCCTGTAGCAGCCGAAGGGGCTGCTGCACGTGTTGGCGCGCAACCCTGTGCTGCCAACCATGATTATCCAAAGTCTGCTGGACACCGACCTGTACAAGTTCACCATGATGCAGGTGGTGCTGCACCAGTTCCCGGGGGCCCAGGTGGAATACAAGTTCCGCTGCCGCAACCCCGGCGTGCAATTGGCGCCGTATGTGGACGAGATTCGCGCCGAAATCCAGCACCTGTGCAGCCTGCGTTTTGCCGATGACGAATTGGCCTATCTGCAATCGCTGCGCTTTATCAAAAGCGACTTCATCGATTTTCTGCGGCTCTACCAGCTCAAGGAAAAATACATCAGCGTGCTGCCGCTGCCCAGCGGCGAGATCGACATCACCATCACCGGCCCCTGGCTGCATACCGTGCTGTTCGAGATCCCGGTGCTGGCCATCGTCAACGAGGTCTACTGTCGCAATACCCAGCCGGAGCCCGACTGGGCCGAAGGGCGCCGGCGCCTGGCAGGCAAGATCGAGGCTATGCGCGGGCCGGGGCTGGAGGCGCTCAAGATTGCCGACTACGGCACGCGCCGGCGCTTCAGCCACCGCTGGCAGCGCGAGGTGCTGGGCAGCCTGGTAGGCGGGCTGGGCGTGGCCACCCATCCTGCGATGCCGGGCGAGCGCCGAGGCCAATTGGCCGGCACCAGCAATACCTTGTTTGCCAAGCAGCTGGGTCTGACCCCGCTGGGTACCATGGCCCATGAATACCTGCAGGCCTGCCAGGCGCTGGGCCCGCGCCTGCGCGAGAGCCAGATCTACGGCTTTGACATGTGGGCCAAGGAATACCGGGGCGACCTGGGCATTGCGCTGTCCGATGTCTATGGCATGGATGCGTTTTTGCGCGACTTCGACCTGTACTTCTGCAAGCTCTTTGATGGCGCGCGCCATGACAGCGGCGATCCTTTCAGCTGGGGGGAGCGCCTGATCGCGCACTACAAACTGCACAAGGTCGATCCGCTGACCAAGATCCTGATCTTCAGCGATGCGCTGACGATACCGCGCACGATTGCGCTGTTCGAGCGCTTCCAGGGTCGCTGCCAGCTGGCCTTTGGCGTCGGCACCAACCTGACCAATGACCTGGGCTACGAGCCGCTGCAGATCGTCATCAAGATGACGCGCTGCAATGGCCAGCCCGTCGCCAAGATCTCGGACACGCCCGGCAAGAGCATGTGCGACGACGAAAAATACCTGGCCTACCTGCGCCAGGTGTTCAACCTGCCCCCCAGCCAGCACATTCCCCCCCAAGGCGTGGCCCCCGCCCCCGCACGTGCGGGTTAATCGGGATGGCTGCTGTCGCCAGCGGCCCGTCTCGGGACAGGACCGCTGACTAAAATCACCGGGCTGCGTGCGTCTGCCGGACGGTGTTGGGCTGCCATGCATGAATAAGCACAAACACAAGGAGCAGGTTATGGGGCAGCAGTATGGGGTCTGGGGCAGGGTGGCGGTGGGCGCTGCGGTGCTGGCGCCGGGGTGGGCCGGCGCGGCCACAGTCAATGGGGCCGAGCTCTCCGTTTTCTGGGGCATCCCCTTTGCCGGCATTTTGCTGTCGATTGCGCTGATGCCGCTGTTTCTGCCCAGCTTCTGGCACCACCATTTTGGCAAGGTGGCCGCGTTTTGGGCGCTGGCCTTCTTGCTGCCTTTTGCGGCAGTCTTTGGCCCGGGGCTGGCCGCTGGCAGCCTGGCCCATGCGCTGGTGGCCGAATACATTCCTTTTGTGATCCTGCTGACGGCCTTGTTCACGGTCTCCGGCGGCATCTATATTCGCGGCAACCTGCATGGCTCGCCGGGTTTGAACACGGCCATCCTGGCCATCGGCGCGGTGCTGGCCAGTTTCATGGGAACGACGGGAGCCTCCATGCTGCTGATCCGCCCGCTGATCCGTGCCAACGATGCGCGCCGCAGTTGCGCGCATGTGGTGGTGTTCTTTATCTTCATCGTCTCCAACGCCGGTGGCTCGCTCACGCCGCTGGGTGATCCGCCGCTGTTCCTGGGCTTTTTGAAGGGCGTGGATTTTTTCTGGACCGTGCGCCATATCTTTGCCGAGACCCTGTTCCTGGTCGGTGCGCTGCTGGTGATCTTCTACCTGCTCGACCGCTATATGCTGCGCTTCGATGCGCAAAAACCCCGCAGCGACCCCACGCCCGACACCCACAGCCTGGGCTTTGAAGGCAAGATCAATTTTGTGCTGCTGGGCGCTGTCGTGGCCCTGGTGCTGCTGAGCGGCTTTTGGAAGTCCGACCTGCAGTGGGACATTGCCGGTGTGGCTGTGGGCCTGCCGTCCATCGTGCGTGATCTGGGCCTGATTGCGGTGGCCGTGCTGTCGTTCAAGCTCACCCCCGCATCGGCCCATGCGGCCAACCAGTTTGACTGGGGCCCGATGCAGGAAGTGGCCAAGCTGTTCGCCGGCATTTTTCTCACCATCATCCCCGTCATCGCGATGCTGCAGGCGGGCGCCAATGGCCCCTTTGGCGCCGTGGTGCGCGCGGTGACCCGGCCCGATGGCTCGCCCGACCCGGCGATGTACTTCTGGGCCGCAGGCCTGCTCAGCAGCTTTTTGGACAATGCGCCCACCTACCTGGTGTTTTTCAACACCGCCGGGGGCGACCCCCAGGTGCTGATGACCTCGATGGCGACCACCCTGGCCGCGATTTCGGCCGGCGCCGTTTTCATGGGCGCGAACACCTATATCGGCAACGCACCCAATATGATGGTCAAGGCCATTGCCGAAAGCCGTGGGGTGCGCATGCCCAGCTTTTTTGGCTACATGGCCTGGTCGTGCTCCGTCCTGGTGCCGCTGTTTGTCGTGATGACTTTTATCTGGTTCCGCTGAACCTCCGAGGAAACTGCCGATGTCCCGCCCGAAAATTCTGATTGCCCGCGCCATTTCGCCCGAAGTGGTCACCGTGCTCGAACAGCACTTCGATGTCCGCTCCAACCAGGACGATATCGCCTGGTCGCCCGCCGAGCTGGCTGAGCGCCTGCAGGGCATGGATGGCGTGCTGACCACCGGCTCGCAGCGCATCGATGCGGCCTTGCTGGCCGCCTGCCCGCAGCTGCAGATCTGCGCCAACATGGCCGTGGGCTACAACAACTTTGATGTGGCCGCGATGACGGCGGCCGGCGTGCAGGGCACCAATGCGCCCGATGTGCTGACCGAGACCACGGCCGATTTCGGCTTTGCGTTGCTGATGGCCACCGCCCGCCGCATCACCGAGAGCGAGCATTTTCTGCGCGCCGGCCAGTGGAAGGACTGGCGCTATGACCTGTTTGCCGGCGCCGAGGTGCATGGCAGCACCCTGGGCATTCTGGGCATGGGCCGCATCGGCCAGGCCATAGCCCGGCGCGGCGCGCATGGCTTTGGCATGCAGGTGGTCTACCACAACCGCTCGCGCCTGTCTGCCGAGCTGGAGGCCGATTGCAAGGCCCGCTATGTGAGCAAGCAAGAGCTGCTGAGCACGGCCGACCACCTGGTGCTGGTTGTGCCCTACACCCCTGAGGCCCACCACACGATCGGCGCGGCCGAGATCGCCAGCATGAAGCCGACTGCCACGCTGATCAATATCGCGCGCGGCGGCATCGTGGACGATGTGGCGCTGGCCAAGGCCTTGGCCAATAAGACCATTGCAGCTGCTGGCCTGGATGTGTTCGAGGGTGAGCCTGCGGTGCACCCGGATCTGCTGGCGCTGTCCAACGTGGTGCTGACGCCGCACATCGCCAGCTCTACCATGGGCACGCGCCGGGCCATGGCCCAGCTGGCCGCCGACAACCTGATCGCCTACCTGGGCGGGAAGGCGCCGGTCACGCCCGTCAACCGCCTGGAGCACAGCCGCCGCAGCGCTGCCTGAACGCAAAATATTTCAATAAAGATGGCTGTTTGTGCCCACCAGACGGGTGCAAGCAGCTATTATTTTTGCAGTCTTCTCAAACACGGGGAACGGTTGTGAATCTGGATCTGGATCGGTCGCTGCTCAGCCTGGTGCTGCTGGCCTTGGTACTGCTGGCGGTGCTGGCCAACCTGCTGGTGCTGCTGCTGCGCCGGCCCAAGGTCGATCTGGGGGAGGCCTGGCTGCAGCAGCAGGAGCGCCAGGCCCGTGACCAGCAGCAAACCGTGCAGGCACTGGCGCGCAGCGAAGGCGCGCTCAGCCACCTGTCGCAGCACATGACCTTGCAGCTGCGCGAGTTGAACCAGGGCAGCCAGGATGTGATGGGCGAGTTCCGCGAATCGCTGGAAGCGCGCATGGCGCAAAGCCTGGCCGAGTCGCGCCTGGGGCGCCAGGAGCTGGCCCAGGCGCTGGCCGGGTTCGAGACCCAGCTCGCCCAGCGCCTGGCCCACCTCGATGCGGCCGTCAACCAGCGCCTGTCGGTGCTCGATACCTCGCTCACCCAGCGCGTCGATGCGCTCACCCGCGCCAACCACCAGAGCCTGGCCACGCTCAAGACCGATGTGCAGTCGCACCTGGCGGGCATGCAAGACGGGGTGGGGCGCCAGCTGGCCCAGCTGCTGCAGGCCAACCAGCAGCAGTCCGAGCAGCTGCGCGGCACGCTCAACGAGCGCCTGGCCAGCATCCAGAGCGACAACGCCAGCAAGCTCGAAGAGATGCGCAAAACGGTCGATGAAAAGCTGCATGCCACCTTGGAGCAGCGCCTGGGTGAATCCTTCAAGCTGGTCAGCGACCGGCTCGAGCAGGTGCACAAGGGCCTGGGTGAGATGCAGACGCTGGCGGGCAGCGTGGGTGACCTCAAGCGCGTGATGACGAATGTGAAATCGCGCGGCACTTGGGGCGAGCTGCAGCTGGGCATGATCATCGACAACGTGCTGACGGCCCAGCAGTACGCCAGGAACGTCAAGACCGTGCCGGGCAGCGACGAGATGGTGGAGTTCGCCATCCGCCTGCCGGGCCACAGCGATGACAAGCCGGTGTGGTTGCCGATCGACTCCAAGTACCCTGTCGAGCATTACCAGCGGCTGATGGATGCGCAGGAAAGCCTGGACAAGGCGGCGATCCAGTCGGCCAGCATCGGCTTTGAGAACTCGATCCGGTTAGAGGCCAAGAAGATCTACAGCAAGTATGTCTCGCCGCCCAACACCACCGATTTTGCGGTGCTCTACCTGCCCACCGAGGGCCTGTTTGCCGAAGTGATGCGCCGGCCGGGTCTGGTCGAAGCCTTGCAGAACGACTGCCGGGTCATGGTCTCGGGGCCTGCCAACCTGGCAGCGATGCTCAGCAGTCTGCAGATGGGCTTCAAGACCCTGGCCATCGAAAAGCGCAGCTCCGAGGTCTGGGCGGTGCTCGGCCAGGTCAAGACCGAGTTCAACAAGTTTGGCGATGTGGTGGAGGCCACGCGCAGGTCGCTGGACCAGGCGGCCAAGAAATTCGAGCAGGTCGATGTGCGCACGCGGGCCATCCAAAAGCGGCTCTCGCATGTGCATGAGACGCCGGCCGCTGGCGAGCTGGGCCCTTTAACCACCGATACGGACGAAGGCGACAGCGCAGCGGCCCTGACTTAGCCGACAATGCAGGCCAAGCAAGTGCCAGTTGCCCACGGTGCTGAAGGGAACGCGTGAATCGCGAGTTGATACGGCTGATCATCGGCCAGTTTTTTGTCCATACCTGTATGACAGGCACGCGCTTGGCAGCCCCGCTGCTGGCCCTGCGCGATGGCCACACCCCCGGCGCGGTGGGGTTCTTGCTCAGTCTGTTTGCGCTGACCCAGGTGTTCCTGGCGCTGCCGGCGGGCCGCTACGCCGACAAGCACGGCTTCATGAAGCCGATGCTGGCCGCCATTGCGCTGGCCTTTGCCGGCACTGCCATTGGCGTGGCCTTTCCCCGGTTTGAAGTGCTCTGCGTCGCGGCGCTGCTCACGGGGGCTGGCTGCGGCATCTCGATCATCGCGCTGCAGCGCCATGCCGGCCGCGTCGCCCATGAGGCCAGCGAACTGCGCCAGATCTTCAGCTGGCTGTCGCTGGGCCCGGCGATTGCCAATTTTCTGGGCCCCATGGTCACCGGCCTGATCATCGACCACTCGACCGGCCAGGCCGGCAACAACCTGTCCTACCGCATCGCTTTTGCGGTGCTGGCACTGTTCTCGGTCGTCGCCTGGTGGTGCGTGCGCAGCGCGCAGGAGATGCAGGCTGAGCCGCCCAAGAGCGATGGCCAGCCCCACCATGCCTGGGACCTGCTGCGCGAGCAGTCCTTCCGGCGCTTGCTGATCGTCAACTGGCTGGTCGCCTCTTGCTGGGATGTGCACACCTTTGTTGTGCCCTTGCTGGGCCATGACCGGGGGCTGTCGGCCTCCGAGATCGGTGCCGTGCTGGGCGTGTTTGCGCTGGCGGCCTTTGTGATCCGGGTGCTGCTGCCCGCCATCTCGCGCCATATGCGCGAGATGACCGTGGTGATGGCCGCGATGGTGCTCACGGCTGCGATTTTTGCGATCTACCCGCTGATGCCCAATGCCTGGGCAATGGCCTTTTGTTCGGCCTTGCTGGGCATCGGCCTGGGCAGTGTGCAGCCCATGGCCATGAGCATGCTCCACCAGATCACTCCCGAGGAACGCCATGGCGAGGCCGTGGGCCTGCGGCTGATGCTGATCAATGGCTCGAGCGTCTGCATGCCGCTGATGTTTGGTGCCGCTGGCGCGGCCATTGGGGTGGGCGGCGTCTTCTGGGTGATGGGTGCCTTGGTAGGTGCGGGCTCGCGCATGGCCTGGGTGCTGGGCAAAACGCCGCTGCCCAACTTTCGGGTGCTGGACAGCAGCCATGGCGCGGAACCGGCGGGCCATGCGCTGGGCGAGAAACAGGCCCAGCCACCCGATAAGCGCTGACCACAAGCGCTGAGCTTGGTGCCCCGCCTCGCCGGTGGCGGCCGGCCAAGCGGCTAAACTGCAGGGCTTATTGGGGGATCAAAGCATGATGGATGGATTGGTATCCGGGCGCATACTGGGCCAGCCGGTCGAGCGCAGCAGTAAAACCGGCAAGCCCTATGCGCTGGCCAAGGTGCGCGCCAATGCGGGCGCGGGCGACGGCGAGATGCTGATTGTCAATGTCATCGCTTTTGACGATGCCCCGGTGGCGGCGCTTTTGGGCCTGGGCGACGGCGACAGCATCTGCCTGTCGGGCAGCCTGACCCCCAAGGTCTGGGTCGACCGCGATGGCGTGACCCGCCCCAGTGTCGATATGGTCGCCCACCAAGTGCTGACTGCTTACGCCGTGGCCCGCAAGCGCGGCCTGGCCGGTGACGCGGACTTTGACCCAGCCGCCTGAACCCATCAGGGGGGCGGGCGGGCACGTACAATCTGGCGCAGCATGACTCCATCTTCTCCCGCATCTTCCCCAGCTGCTTCGCGCGGCCTGTTCATCAGCTTTGAAGGCATTGACGGCGCTGGCAAATCCTCGCATATCCAGGGCCTGCACGATGCCTTCCTGGCCGCAGGCCGCCAGGTGGTGAGCACGCGCGAGCCCGGTGGCACGCCGCTGGCCGAGAAGCTGCGCGCGCTGTTCCTGCAGGAGCCCATGGATGCGTTGACCGAGGCCTTGCTGGTCTTTGCCGGCCGGCGTGACCACCTGCAGCAGGTGATCGAGCCGGCGCTGGCGCGCGGCGATGTGGTGCTCTGCGACCGCTTTACCGATGCCACTTTTGCCTACCAGGGCGCCGGGCGCGGCTTTGACCTGCAGGTGCTGCAGGTGCTCGAGCGCATGGTGCAGGCCCGGCCCGAACTGGGCGAGGGCGCGTTGCGCCAGCCCGACCTGACCATCTGGTTTGACCTGCCCACCGAGGTGGCCGCCGAGCGCCTGGCCGGTGCACGCGCCCCCGACCGTTTTGAGGCCGAACCCCAGCAGTTTTTTGCCCGCGTGGCCGCCGGTTATGCCGAGCGCGCGCTGGCGCAGCCCGCGCGGTTTGCGCGCATCGATTCGCACCAGCCCAAGCCGGCGGTGTGGCAGGCGGTGCGCCAGGCCATAGCAGCCCAGGGCTGGCTGCCGGCCAACAAGGTGGAGGGCTGATATGGCCACCGCCAAGAACACGGCAGCGGCCGAGCCCGTAGCCGCAGCACCGGCGCCCACCGCGCCCTGGATTGCCCAGCAGCGCGAGCAGCTGCTGGCCCAGCGCGGCCATGCCTGGCTGCTGCAAGGCCCTTCGGGCCTGGGCCAGTTCTCGCTGGCCATGGGCCTGGTGCGGGCCTGGCTGTGCGATGCGCCGACACCCCAGGGCGCCTGCGGCCACTGCGCCAGCTGCCATGCGATCGATGTGCATGCCCACACGGACCTGTGTGTGCTGATGCCCGAGACGGAGATGCTGGCGCTGGGCTGGCCGCTGCCGGAAAAGGCCCAGGCCGACATCGACGACAAGAAACGCAAGCCCAGCCAGGAAATACGTGTCGATGCGATGCGCGATGCGGTGGAGTTCACCCAGCGCACCTCGGGCAGGGGCAAAGGCAAGGCGGTGCTGGTGTTTCCGGCCGAAAAGATGAATGCGGTGACGGCCAATGCGCTGCTGAAGACCTTGGAGGAGCCGCCAGGCGATGCCCGCTTTGTGCTGGCCACCGAAGCCGCTCACCAGCTGCTGCCCACGATCCGCAGCCGCTGCCTGGCCCACACCATGCAGTGGCCCGATACCGCATCGGCCCGCAGCTGGCTGGTGGCGCAGGACGTGCCGGCCGACCAGGTCGATGCGCTGCTGCAGGCCGCAGGCGGCCGCCCCGACGACGCGCTGGCGCAGATGCATGCCGGCCGCTCACCCCAGGTCTGGAAGAAGTTGCCCAAGGACCTGGCCAATGGCCAGCCCGGTGCCTTGTCCAGCCTGTCGGCACCCGAAGTGGTCGATGCCTTGCAAAAGCTCTGCCATGATCTGCTGATGCTGCGTGTGGGGGCTGCGCCACGGTTTTTTGATGCGGCCGATCTGCCCGCGCCGCCGGCGCTGGCGGTGCTGGCGCGCTGGAGCAAGGCCTTGGCGCAGTCGATGCGCACGGCGGCGCACCCCTTCAACCAGGGGCTGATGCTCGAAGCGCTGGTCGCACAGGCGGCCAGCGTGCTGCAGTCGCGGCGCTGAGCCGGGCCCATCTGCCGGTGTAACAGGCCGCTGAAGTGGCCTGTGTTTGCGCTGGCATCTGGAAATAGGCAGCAAAATTTGGTTATCCTTGGAATCTATGAACAGTCCTACCCCCGCACCGGGCACGGCCAGCGCTCGCCCCAGCGTGCTGCAATTGGCCATCAAGGAAAAGGCCGCGCTCTATGCCGCCTACATCCCCTTGTTCAAGGAAGGGGGCATCTTTGTCCCCACGCCCAAGGACTATGCACTGGGCGACGATGTCTACCTGCTGCTGACCTTGCCCCAGGATCCGCAGCGCTACCCCATTGCCGGCAAAGTAGGCTGGGTGACGCCGGCAGGCGCCGGTGGCAACCGCACCCAGGGCATTGGCGTGCGCTTTCCCAAAGACCCCAAGACGGATGAGCTGCGTTACAAGATTGAACAGATCTTGGGCACGGCCTTGCAGGCCGACCGCGCCACGCAAACCATCTAAACGCCCAATTTGGACCCTGTCCCACCCGCATTTCTTAGCCGGGCTGACAGGGTTTTACGGTGGTGGCGACCGGCGGAGCAGCCGGAGCGGGGACAATGGCAGCAGTTCTTTGTATTTGGACTGCGGCGCTTTGTTCGTCTGCAGCGTAGACGATTGATGTTCACCGACTCCCACTGCCACCTCAACTTTCCCGAGCTTGTCCAGGACCTGCCAGCCATCCGCGCCAAGATGGACGAGGCGCGGGTGACCCGCGCGCTGTGCATCAGCTGCACGATGGAGGAGTTTCCCGACGTGCATGCGCTGGCGATGCGCTATGACAACTTCTGGTGCAGCGTGGGTGTGCACCCCGATACCGAAGGGCTGACCGAGCCCAGCGTGCAGGACCTGGTCGAGCGCGCGGCGCTGCCCCGTGTGGTGGCCATTGGCGAGACAGGCCTGGACTACTACGGCATGGAAGACCGCAAGGGCGGCCGCACGGTGGCTGATCTCGAGTGGCAGCGCGAGCGCTTTCGCACCCATATCCGCGCGGCCCAGCAGGTGCGCAAGCCGCTGGTGATCCACACCCGCAGCGCATCGGATGACACCTTGCGTCTGCTGCGCGAAGAGGGCGAGACCGGTGGCGCCAATGCCGCAGGCGGCGTGTTCCACTGCTTTACCGAGAGCATGGAAGTCGCCCGCGCGGCGCTGGACCTGGGTTTTTACATCTCGTTTTCCGGCATCATCACTTTCAAAAAGGCGCAGGATCTGCGCGATGTCGCCGCCTTTGTGCCTGAGGACCGGCTGCTGATCGAGACCGACAGCCCTTATCTGGCGCCGGTTCCGTTTCGCGGCAAGACCAATACGCCCGCCTATGTGCCGCATGTGGCCGCGCAGATTGCGCAGGTGCGCGGCACCAGCGTGGAAGCGGTGGCCGAGGCCACCAACCGCAATTTCGATCGACTCTTCAGCGGAGTGCTGTCATGAAGCTGCCTGCTACACCTGGTTCTTTGTCTGTGCTTCGAGCGGCCTGCGCGGCGGCCCTGTGGCTCGCCTGCGCGGCCGCGCAAGCGGGCTCGTATGACGACTTCTTCACCCGTATCATCCGCGATGACGCCAAGGGCATCGAGGCGCTGGTGCAGCGCGGCTTTGACCCCAACACCGTGAGCGAAAAGGGCGAGACGGGCCTGACCCAGGCCTTCAAGCTTGACTCCTACCGCGCGGCCAAGGGCATGATTGCGCTGCCGACCACCAACGTGAACCTGGCCAATGCCAAGGGCGAGACACCGCTGATGATGGCCGCCATCAAGGGCCAGGTCGATCTGGCCAAGGCCTTGATTGCCCGGGGCGCCGATGTGAACCGCGAGGGCTGGACGCCGCTGCACTATGCCGTCTCCGCCCCCAGCGAAGACGGCTCCGACCTGCAGATGGTGGCGCTGCTGCTGGAGCACCATGCCTACATCGATGCCGCATCGCCCAATGGCACCACGCCGTTGATGATGGCCGCCCAGTACGGCACGCGCAGCGCCGTGCAACTGCTGATCAAGGAAGGCGCCGACCCCAGGCTGAAAAACCAGCAGGGACTGACGGCGAGCGACTTTGCCACCCGTGCCGACCGCTCGGAAGTGGTGACCTGGCTGAGCCAGGCCGGCGCTGCAGCGCCAGGGGCGGGTGCCAGCGCTGGGGCTGGCGCTGCCGCTGCAGGCAGCACGGCTGCGCCCAAGCCGCAGCCCGGTGCTTACGTGCCGCAAAAGCCCGCGTTCCCGCAGGAAGGCCGGCGCAAGATCCAGAGCAACTGGTAAGGCGGCAGGCGGCGATGCCCATGTTGTGTTAGCACCCGCTGTGGGCAGGGGCTTGACATTCACACCATGGCAATCTTTAGAGTGGCAGCCATGGATAGAAAGACTCCCGCCATGACTGCCCAAACCACCCCATCCGCCACCCCGCTGCTGCAACTGCCGATCGAGGGCATGACCTGTGCGTCCTGCGTCGGCCGTGTCGAGCGCGCCTTGCAGGCTGTGCCCGGTGTGCAAAGCGCCCATGTCAACCTGGCTACCGAACAGGCCAGCCTGCAGCTGGGCGACCAGGCCGCCGCCGCCCAGGTGCTGGAGCAGGCGCTGGCAGCGGTCCACAAAGCCGGCTACAGCGTGCCTGCACATGCGCTGGAGCTGGAAGTCGAAGGCATGACCTGCGCCTCTTGCGTGGGCCGGGTTGAGCGGGCATTGAAGGCCGTGCCCGGCGTGCAAACGGCCGCCGTGAACCTGGCTACCGAGCGCGCCACGGTGCAGCTGACGGCGGGTGTGCCAGCCGCGCAACTGCTGGCCGCCATTGCCAAGGCCGGCTATACCGCCCGCACTGTGCCACAGGCGGCCGAAGCCAGCGAGGCGGCCGATGCCCATGCTGCGCAAAGCCAGCGCCAGCAGCAGGCGCAGAGCAGCCTGCTGCGTGACCTGTGGCTGGCTGCGTTGCTGGCTGCACCGGTGTTTGTGCTGGAGATGGGCGGCCATCTGCTGCCGGGCTTTCACCACTGGGTGAGCCAATGGCTGCCCCAGCAAAGCAACTGGCTGCTGCAGTGGGTATTGACCAGCCTGGTGCTGGCCGGGCCGGGCCGGCGCTTTTACCGGCTGGGGCTGCCTGCGCTGGCGCGGGCCGCGCCCGATATGAACTCGCTGGTCGCAGTAGGCACCTTGTCGGCCTACCTCTATTCGCTGGTGGCCACCTTTGCGCCTGGCGTTTTGCCTGCGGGCACCGTGCATGTCTATTTCGAGGCAGCGGCGGTGATCGTGGTGCTGATTTTGCTGGGCCGCTGGATGGAGGCGCGCGCCAAGGGCAACACCTCGGCGGCGATCAAGCGCCTGGTGCAGCTGCAGGCCAAGACGGCCTGGGTGCTGCGCGATGGCGGCTGGCAATCGCTGGCCATTGACGCGGTGCAGCCCGGCGATAGCGTGCAGGTGCGCCCCGGCGAGCGCATCCCAGTCGATGGCCGGGTAACGGATGGCGAGAGCTATGTCGACGAATCGATGATTAGCGGTGAGCCCGTGCCGGTGCACAAAACGGCAGGCGCGCAGGTGGTGGGCGGCACCATCAACCAAAAAGGCGCCTTGACGCTGGAAGCGACCGAGGTGGGCGGCAACACCGTGCTGGCGCAGATCATCCGCATGGTCGAACAGGCCCAGGGCGGCAAGCTGCCGATCCAGGCCGTGGTGGACAAGGTGACCATGTGGTTTGTGCCCGCCGTGATGGCCGCCGCCGCGCTGACCTTTGTGCTCTGGCTGCTGCTGGGCCCATCGCCCGCGCTGAGCCTGGCCCTCGTCAATGCGGTGGCGGTGCTGATCATCGCCTGCCCCTGCGCGATGGGCCTGGCGACGCCCACCTCGATCATGGTGGCCACCGGCCGCGCCGCCCAGCTGGGGGTGTTGTTCCGCAAGGGCGAGGCGCTGCAGCTGCTGAAAGACGCCCAGGTGGTGGCCGTGGACAAGACCGGTACCCTGACCGAAGGCCGGCCTGCGCTGACCGACCTGGTGCTGGCCCCCGGCTTTGAGCGCGCGGCGGTGCTGGCGGCGGTGGCCGCCGTCGAGAGCCAGTCCGAGCACCCGATAGCCCAGGCCATTGTGCAGGCCGCCCAGGCCGAAGGGCTGCAGATACCGCCGCTGTCCGGCTTTGAATCGGTGACCGGTTTTGGCGTGCGTGCCCAAGTGGGCGCTGCGCGGGTCGAAGTCGGTGCAGACCGCATGATGGCGCAGCTGGGCGCCGATGTGGCGCTGTTTGAGGACGAGGCCGCCCGCCTGGGCGCCGAAGGCAAGACGCCGCTGTATGCCGCCATCGATGGCCAGCTGGCGGCCATGATCGCCGTGGCCGACCCGATCAAGCCCACGACACGCGCCGCGATTGAGGGCTTGCATGCGATGGGCCTCAAGGTAGCGATGATCACCGGGGACAACCGCCGCACCGGTGAAGCGATTGCCCAGCAGCTGGGCATTGACGAGGTGGTGGCCGAGGTGCTGCCCGATGGCAAGGTGGCGGCCGTCAAGCGGCTGCGGGCTGCGCATGGCGCGCTGGCCTATGTGGGCGATGGCATCAATGATGCGCCCGCGCTGGCCGAGGCCGATGTCGGCATTGCCGTGGGCTCGGGCACCGATATCGCCATCGAGTCAGCCGATGTGGTGCTGATGGGCGGCGACCTGCGCGGTGTCGTGACTGCCATCGGGCTCTCGCGCGCCGCCATGCGCAATATCCACCAGAACCTGTTCTGGGCCTTTGCCTACAACGTGGCGCTGATCCCAGTCGCCGCGGGCTTGCTGTACCCGGTCAATGGCACCCTGCTGTCGCCGGTGTTTGCGGCGGGGGCCATGGCGCTGTCGAGCGTGTTTGTGCTGGCCAATGCGTTGCGGCTTAAGCGCTTCCGTGCAGGGTTATAAACCGGCTTCCCTCCATCTTTTTGCGCTGAAACTGCAAGGATGAGTGTGTGCTAGCCCAAGCGGTTGTCTGAAGCAGAGCAACGTGCAAGTTTTGCACTTTGGCCAGCTCAACAAATCCGTTAGCTTGACGGCGCTAGCGTGGGACAAAATGCAACCGCACCATTGAAAGCAAAAAGCCCCGCAGGCGCCAAGCCTGCGGGGCTCTTGTTCAAGCGTTGAGGCTTAGACCTGGTCGGCCGACAAGCCAGCCGTCTGGCTGAAGCCACCGTCCACATAGGTGATCTCGGCGGTCACGCCCGAGGCCAGATCGCTCAGCAGGAAGGCGGCGACATTGCCCACGTCTTCGATGGTCACATTGCGGCGCAGCGGGGAGGCGTCGGCCACGCGGCCGAGCAGCTTGCCAAAGT
This sequence comes from Comamonas sp. MYb69, assembly GCF_037479315.1. Classification (NCBI taxonomy): domain Bacteria; kingdom Pseudomonadati; phylum Pseudomonadota; class Betaproteobacteria; order Burkholderiales; family Comamonadaceae; genus Comamonas; species Comamonas sp. MYb69. The sequence continues at coordinate 153,332 of NZ_JBBGZG010000007.1, read as the reverse complement.
CCTTGATGCCCGAGGCGGCCAGGGTCTTGATCGGGCCGGCGGAGATGCCGTTGGCACGGATGGCGCGGCCGTCTTCGGTGCGGCCCACGGCCTCGGCCAGGTAGCGCACGGAGGCTTCCAGCGATGCCTTGGCCAGGCCCATGGTGTTGTAGTTGGGGATGGAGCGCAGGGCGCCCAGGTAGGACAGGGTCAGCAGGGACGACTTGTCGTTGAGGTAGGGCAGGGCGGCCTTGGCCAGCGCAGGGAAGCTGTAGGCGCTGATGTCATGGGCAATGCGGAAGCCTTCGCGCGACAGGCCATCGAGGAAGTTGCCGGCAATCGCCTCGCGCGGCGCAAAGCCGATCGAGTGCACAAAACCATCGAACTTGCCCCAAGTAGCAGCCAGGTCGGCAAACATTTTCTCGATCTGGGCGTCATCGGCCACATCGCAGTCGAACACCAGCTTGGAGTCAAACTCGGCGGCAAACTCGCTGATACGGTCCTTGAAGCGTTCACCCACATAGCTGAAAGCCAGCTCGGCGCCTTGCTGGTGGCAGGCCTTGGCAATGCCATAAGCGATAGAGCGGTTGGACAGCACGCCCGTGATCAGCAGTTTCTTGCCGGTCAGAAATCCCATTGTTCTTCTCCTGATGAGTTCCAGGCCATGAGGAATGGCCAAAAAAGACTTGGGCACCGGCGCAAAGCGTTTCTCGGGGGTAAACGCTTGCACAGGTGGCCAGCTAGGGCAGAATTGTCGCATGCGATTCTGCCTTCCGCTGATTTTGTGTGCTGCTGCGGCAGCACCTGCCTGGGCCAGCCATGCCTACGCCCTCTGGGGCGAGCCGCGCTACGCGGCGGATTTCAAGCACTTTGCCTATGCCAACCCCGAGGCGCCCAAGGGCGGTGAGCTGCGGCTGGTCAGTGCGCTGCGCTACTCCACGTTTGACAAATACAATCCCTTCACGATCAAAGGCTCACCCCCGGCCTATATGGCCGAGATGCTGTTTGACAGCCTGCTGATTGCCAGCCTGGACGAGACGACGACCGGCTACGGCCTGCTGGCCGAGGACATCGATGTGGCCGCCGATGGCATGTCTGCGACATTCAAGATGCGCAGGGCGGCGCGCTTTCACAACGGCAAACCGGTGCTGGCCCAGGATGTGAAGCACAGTTACGAGGCGCTGATCAGCCAGTACGCCGCGCCCGGCTACAAGACCTTGCTGGCCGATGTGGAAGGCTGCGATGTCATCGACGACCGCACGGTGCGCTTTCGCTTCAAAAAGCCCAACCGCGATCTGCCGCTGACCGTGGGCAGCCTGCCGGTCTTTAGCCGCGACTGGGGCCTGGGCGCTGGTGGCAAGCCCAAGCGCTTTGACCAGATCGTGACCGATATGCCGATCGGCAGCGGCCCCTACAAGATCGGCCCGGTGGTGTTTGGCCGCGACATTACCTACGTGCGCGACCCCGACTACTGGGCCAAGGACCTGCCGGTGCGCGTGGGCAGCGCCAATTTTGACCGGGTCACGATCAAGATCTACAAGGACAACACCGCCAAGCTGGAGGCGCTCAAGGCCGGTGAGTTCGATGTGATGCGCTTTTTCAGCGCCGGCGACTGGGCGCGGCGCCTCTATGGCAAGCGCTTTGACCGGGGTGAGCTGCGCAAGGGGGACTTTGCCAACAAGCTGCCGTCAGGCTTTCAGAGCTATTTTCTGAACCTGCGCCGCCCGCTGCTGCAGGATGTGCGGGTGCGCGAGGCGCTGGGCCTGGCGTTTGACTACGAGTGGATGCAGCGCCAGCTGTTCTACGGTGCCTACGAGCGCGTGCATGGCCTGTTTGGCAACACCATGTGCGAGACGCATGGCAGCCCGAGTGATGCCGAACTGGCCCTGCTCAAGCCCTTTGAGAAAGACCTGCCCGCCGGTACCTTGGGGCCGCTGCAGGATCCCCCCCGCACCGACCAGGGCAGCAGCCTGCGCGACAACCTGCGCAAGGCCCAGGCGCTGTTGGGCGATGCCGGCTGGAAGGTGGACACGAATGGCGTGCTGCGCAATGCCAAGGGCGAAGCGCTGGAGCTGGAGTTCCTCGACAGCAACGAAGGCGGCATTCGCACCGTGTCCACCTGGATGCGCAACCTGGAGAAGCTGGGCATCAAGCTCCGGCTGCGGGTGGCCGATTACGCGCTCTACCAGCAGCGGGTCGACAAGTTCGACTATGACCTGATATCGGTCAATGTGCCGGGCACCAATATCCCGGGTCAAGAATACGCCGAGCTGTTTGGCAGCGCGGCGGCGGAGCAGGAAGGCTCGGGCAATTTCATTGGCTTGAAGAGCCCGGCCGTCGATGCGATGATTGCCCAGATGGCCAGCGCCAAGAGCGAGCAGGAGCTGCTGCCCGCCTGCCATGCGCTCGAGCGCATCATTGTGGCGGGCCACTACCTGATCCCACAGTGGTATGCCGCCAGCCACCGCGTGGTGTATGACGCCTGGCGCCTGGTCGAGCCGCCGCAGGTGCCGGCCTATGTGCCGGGGGAGACCTGGGTGATGTACTACTGGTGGGCGCGCATGCCGCCGATCACCGCTGACACGGCCAAGCCATGACCCGGTCTGACGCAGCGCCCCGCCGTTATATGATCCTTCTCACCGCCCCAGCGCGCCTGCCGCGCTGCCCAGGCCTTTTCTGCCACAGTGCCACGGCGCTTGCCCGCCCTTGCTGACATTGGAGCCCGCCCCACATGCTTGCCTATATCCTCAAACGTTTGCTGCTGATGATCCCCACCTTGTTCGGGGTCTTGCTGCTGACCTTTGTGGTGATCCAGTTTGTGCCGGGCGGCCCGGTCGAGCAGTACCTGGCAGAGGCCAAGGCCGGCAACCGGGGCGCGGAAGGCGCTGGCATGGGCTACCGGGGCGCGCAGGGCATTGACCCCAAGCGGCTCGACGAGATCAAGGCCTTGTATGGCTTTGACAAGCCGCCCATCGAGCGCTTTGTGCAGATGCTGGGCCAGTTCGCCCGCTTTGATCTGGGCAACAGCTTTTTCCAGAACAAAAGCGTCTGGCAACTGATCAAGGACAAGCTGCCCGTCTCCATCAGCCTGGGGCTGTGGACCTTTTTTATCAGCTACCTGATTGCGGTGCCGCTGGGCATTGCCAAGGCCGTGCGTGCGGGCAGCCGGTTTGACATGGTCACCACGGTGATCGTGCTGGTGGGCTATGCGATACCGGGCTTTGTGCTGGGTGTGGCGCTGTTGGTGATCTTTGGCGGGCAGCTGCAGTGGTTTCCGCTGCGCGGGCTCACCTCATCGGGCTGGGAGGAGATGGGCTGGGCCGCCAAGCTGGTGGACTACCTCTGGCATATCACCTTGCCAGTCACCGCCATGGTGGCCGGCAGCTTTGCGGTGACGGCCATGCTCACGAAAAACGCCTTTCTCGAAGAGATCCGCAAGCAGTATGTGGTGACGGCCAAGGCCAAGGGTCTGAGCGAGCGCCAGGTGCTGTGGCGCCATGTGTTCCGCAATGCCTTGCTGCCGATCGTCACGGGCTTTCCGGCGGCCTTTGTCGGCGCGTTCTTTACCGGGGCCTTGTTGATCGAGACGCTGTTCTCGCTCGATGGCCTGGGCCTCCTAAGCTACGAGAGCGTGCTGCGCCGCGATTACCCGGTCGTGCTGGGCACCTTGTACCTGTTTACCTTGATCGGTCTGCTCACCAAGCTGGTGAGCGACCTGTGCTATGTCTGGGTGGATCCGCGTGTCAAGTTTGACTGAGGCGCGCATGCCTGCATCGGCCAGCCCAGCGCCAGCGGCCTGGCGCTGCGCCTCAGGCCTTGCGGCGCAGGTACAGGCGCCGCAGCAGCACGGCCACGACGACGATGTTGAGCAGCAGCACCAGCGCGCCTTGCCAATGGCGGTGCGCCAGCAGGTGCTGCACTTCCAAGGGGATGTACAGCCCCGAGGACAGCGCGCCCAGCCATTCGCCCCAGGCCTTGTCATGCCACAGGCCCCAGGCCTCCAGCCAGCGCAAAGCGATATAGGTCGCGCCCAGCAACACCAGCGTATGGACGGGCGTGGCATTGATCTTGTCTACCCAGCCGATCAGCACGGCCGGGTAGCGGGCGTTGGGCGAGAGGCCAACGTGGCCGATCAGCTCCAGCGCGAGGCGGTGCAGATCGTGGTGCAGCAGGCTGAGCAGTCCCAACAGGCCCAGCAGCGCGGCAACGCCTTTGAGCGCTTCAAAAATGGCAATGCTTTTGAGCGCGGTGCGCAGGGCTTGGGGGCTGGTGCTGACGGGCATGGCGCAGAGCATGGCCGATGGCGCGCCGTTTGGCTGTCGGCCAATGGCGACAGCGCAGCACCCCGTGCCGTCGCCGCCACAGTTGCCCACGTCGGCCCCAGGCCGCCCTATTCAGTGACAGCAGTGACAGGAGGGGGACGGTGCCCACACCGTCTCTGCAGACCATAACGATGACCGAGCCTGTTTCCCCACTTCCCCCCGGCCGCTCGCCTGCGGCCCGCGCCTGGCGCCGTTTCAAGTCCAACAAACTGGGCTTTTACAGCCTGCTGCTCTTTATGGTGCTGGTGGTGCTCAGCCTGTTTGCCGAGCTGATCAGCAACGACAAGCCGCTCATCGTGCGCTATGAGGGACAGACCTATTTCCCGCTGGCCAAGGACTACCCCGAGACCAGTTTTGGTGGCGACTTCCACACCGCCACCGATTTTCTCGATCCCTTCATCCAGCAGCAGCTGCGCAAGGATGGCAACTGGGCGATCTTTCCGCTCAACCGCTACGGCCCCAACACCATCAACTACTTTGCCAAATCGCCCACGCCTTCGGCACCCTCGGCGGACAACTGGCTGGGCACCGATGACCGGGGGCGTGATCTGCTGGCCCAGCTGATCTACGGCTTTCGCGTCAGTGTGCTGTTTGGCCTGGCGCTGACGGCCGTCGGCACGCTGATCGGGATTCTCACCGGTGCGATACAGGGCTTTTTCGGCGGCAAGGTGGACCTGGTGTTCCAGCGCTTTACCGAAATCTGGAGCGCCATGCCAATTCTGTACCTGCTGATCATCTTCAGCGCGGTGCTGGCGCCCAGCGCTGGCCTGCTGCTGGTGCTGCTGAGCCTGTTTGGCTGGATGGCGCTGTCCGACTATGTGCGGGTGGAGTTTTTGCGCAACCGCCAGATGGACTATGTGAAATCGGCGCGGGCCCTGGGCGTGCCGAGCTGGAAAATCATGTGGCGCCATATTCTGCCCAACAGCATGACGCCGGTGGTCACCTTTTTGCCGTTCCAGATGAGTGCCGCGATCCTGACCCTGACATCGCTGGATTTTCTGGGCCTGGGCGTACCCCCGGGCACCCCGAGCCTGGGCGAGCTGTTGAACCAGGGCAAGAACAGCATCGATGCCTGGTGGATTTCGCTATCGACCTTTGCGGTGCTGGTCGCCACCTTGCTGCTGCTGACCTTCATGGGCGATGCGCTGCGGGATGCGCTGGACCCGCGCAAGCAGCTCAACACGCCACGTGCTGGCGCAGCACCAGCTGCAGCGCCGGCCCAGCCAGCGCCGACGGCCAGCGCAGATGCCAAGGAGGCCCGCCATGCTTGAGCCAACACTACCCCCGGTGGCCGTGCCCGCGCCGCTGCTGCAGGTCAACCACCTCTATGTGGGCTTTGGCGGGCAGGACGTGGTCAAGGACCTGAGCTTTTGCATACAGGCTGGCGAGAAGCTGGCGTTGGTCGGCGAATCAGGCTCTGGCAAGACAATCACGGCCCTGTCGCTGCTGCGCCTGGTGGGCGAGGCCCAGCTACGCGGCGAAGCGCTGATGGGTGGGCGCAACCTGCTGCAGATCTCCGAGCGCGAGATGCAAGCCGTGCGGGGCGATGAGATTGCGGTGATCTTTCAGGAGCCGATGACGGCGCTGAACCCGCTGATGACCATGGGCGCACAGATTGCCGAGGTGCTGCAGCTCAAGCAGGGCCTGGGCGACAAGGCGGCCTGGGAGCAGGCGGTGCAGCTGCTGGCCACCACCGGCATCCCCGAGCCGCAGCGGCGCGCCGGCAGCTACCCGCACCAGCTCAGCGGCGGCCAGCGCCAGCGCGCGATGATTGCCATGGCGCTGGCCTCCCGGCCCAAGCTGCTGATCGCCGATGAGCCCACCACCGCGCTGGATGTGAGCCTGCGCGGCCAGATCCTGGAGCTGCTGAGCGACTTGCAACGCCAGACCGGCATGGCGGTGCTGATGATCACCCATGACCTGCCGCTGGTGCGCCATTTTGCCGACCGGGTCGCGGTGATGGAAAAAGGCCGCCTGGTGGAGCAGGGGGCCGTGGCCGAGGTGTTTGCCGCGCCCCAGCATGCCTATACCCAGAAGCTGCTGGCCAGCACGCCCCAGCGCCAGGTGGTGGCCCGCCAGCCTGAGGCACCCACGGTGCTGAAAACGCGCGGTCTGCAGGTGGCCTATGCCACGCCGCTGCCGGGCTTTGCCGGCTGGTTCCGCAAGGGCCGGTTCGAGGCGGTGCGCGGCGCCAGCCTGGCGCTGGGCAGGGGCCAGACCTTGGGGGTGATTGGCGAGTCGGGCTCGGGCAAGTCCACCTTGGCCCAGGCGATCCTGGGCCTGCTGCCCAGCCAGGGCGAGCTGCGCATTGGCCAGGAGACCTGGCAGTTGCCGGCCCAGCGCAACAGCGCGGCCAACCAGCAGCTGCGCCGCAAGGTGCAGGTGGTGTTCCAGGATCCGTTCTCGTCGCTGTCGCCGCGCATGACGGTGCAGGAGATGGTGGGCGAAGGCCTGCAGCTGGCGCAGCCCCAGCTGGCTCCAGCCGATCTGCAGCAGCAGGTGCTGGCGCTGCTGCAGGAAGTGGGCATGACCGAGGCGCAGTTCCCGGGCCTGCTCGAGCGCTATCCGCATGAGTTCTCGGGCGGCCAGCGCCAGCGCCTGGCCATTGCCCGTGCGCTGATCGTGGAGCCCGAGATCCTGGTGCTGGACGAGCCCACCAGCGCGCTCGATGTCACCATCCAGCAGCAGGTGCTGGCCTTGCTGCAGCGCCTGCAGCGCGAGCGCGGCCTGAGCTATGTGCTGATCACGCACGATGTGGCGGTGATCCGGGCTATGGCCCATGAGGTGCTGGTGATGAAGGATGGCGAGGTGGTGGAGAGCGGCGAGGTCATGCAGGTGCTCGATGCCCCGTGCCAGGCCTACACGCAGCGCCTGATGGCCGCCAGCCTGGAGCTGGGCTGAGCGGGCAGCGCCCGGCAACGACTTTTTGAGCGGAATAGGGCCGCTGGCAGTGCGCAAGCTGCCTGCGGCATCAACGGGAAATCCATGACAGTATTGCTGCAAGTGACCGGTTTGGGCAAGCGCTTTGGCGGCGTGCAGGCCGTGGCCGATGTGAGCTTTGCCTTGCGCCGGGGTGAAGTGCTGGCGCTGATTGGCCCCAATGGCGCGGGCAAGACAACCACCTTCAACATGCTGGGCGGGCAGCTGGTGCCCGATGCCGGCAGCATGCTGCTGAGCGGCACGGCCCTGGGTGGCAAGCGGCCCCGCGAAATATGGCGCCTGGGCGTAGGGCGCACCTTCCAGATTGCCGAGACCTTTGCCTCGCTGACGGTGGCAGAGAACGTGCAGATGGCCCTGCTGTCGACCGCAGGCCGCGTCTTTGGCCTGTGGCAGAAAGCCGCCCACTTTCAGCGTGATGAGGCGCTGGCCTTGCTGGCGCTGGTGGGCATGCAGGACCAGGCCGACCGCGCTTGCAGCGCGCTTGCCTATGGCGATGTGAAGCGGGTGGAGCTGGCCATCGCCATGGCCCACAAGCCTGTGCTGCTGCTGATGGATGAGCCCACCGCCGGCATGGCGCAGGCCGAGCGCCTGCAACTGATGGCACTGACCCGGCAACTGGCCCGCGAGCGCGACATGGCCGTGCTGTTTACCGAGCACAGCATGGATGTGGTGTTTGCCTATGCGGACCGCATCATCGTGCTGGCGCGGGGCCGGCTGATTGCCGAGGGCGCGCCGGAGGCCGTGCGGCGCAACCCCGAGGTGCAGGCGGTCTACCTGGGCAAGGGCAGCACCTATGACAGCCAGGAACAGAGCCAGGAGCCAGCCGTATGAGCGCGCCGATACCCGATATGCACGCCGATCTGCTGCTGCTGGTGAGCGCGTTCAACGCCTGGTACGGTGAAGCCCATATTCTGTTTGATGTGGGGCTGGAGGTGCGGCGCGGCGAGGTCGTGGCCTTGATGGGCCGCAATGGCGCGGGCAAGTCCACCACGCTCAAGGCCATCATGGGCCTGGTGGAGCGGCGCAAGGGCGCTGTGCAGTTCATGGGCCAGAACATTGCACAGGCCGACCCCTGGCGCATTGCGCGCCTGGGCCTGGGCTATGTGCCGGAAGAGCGGCGCATCTTCAACGACCTGACGGTGCTGGAGAACCTGGAAGTGGGCCGCCAGCCGCCCCGGCGCTGGGCCGATGGCAGCCTGGCCAGCCAGTGGACGGTGGATGAGTTGCTGGCCTTTTTTCCCAATCTGGCAGCCATGCCGCAGCGCGCTGGTGGGCAGATGAGTGGTGGCGAGCAGCAGATGCTCACCGTTGCCCGCACCCTCATGGGCAATCCCTATCTGGTGCTGCTCGATGAGCCCTCTGAAGGCGTGGCGCCTGTCATCGTCGAGCAGATGGCGCAGATGATTGTGCAGCTCAAGCAGCGCGGCGTGAGTATTTTGCTGTGCGAGCAAAACCTGCACTTTGCGCGCCTGGTGAGCGACCGGGCCTATGTGCTGGAGAAGGGCGCGATCGCATTTGCCGGCAGCATGCAGGCGCTGATCGACGAAGAGCGCGCTGGCGCCAAGCGGATTGGCGTTTAAGGCGCAAAGCCTACACATGGAACGTCCAGGATTGGACGCCCCTCCGGCATTTGACGGGGACTGCGGCTTGGAGCCGTTAACACGGCCCAGCAAACCGAAGGTTTGCGATGGAAGCTGGGGCGCGCCCCCGACAAGGCGTCAAGCCGCAGGCAGTACAGCAGTACGACCAGGCTTGGCGCGGCCGGCCAGGCAACGACGTATCAAGGGTTGTGTTGGCGGCTCTTACCAGTGGCCCGTGGGGTTGATCCCGTCTTGCATCACCCAGTGGATGCGCGAGGTCTCGACCCCCATCAGTGCGGCCTGGTGCACCAGCATGTCGGTGGTCTTGCCATCGAGCACCGGCTGGCGCGAGAGCAGCTTGAACGAGTCGGTGGTGTCGCCCATCAGCATGGCCCAGCGGTAATCGGGGTCGATGGCGACGACATGGTAGCCCTCGTGGAAGGGACCCATGAACGAGGCCTTCATCGCGCCAAAGTTGGGCGCGCCGACAAAGCGGGCAATGCCATGGCCCTCGACCCAGCGGTGGGTGCCGGCATGGAAACCCCGGGTCGTGATGCCCAGGCTGCCGTCGCTCAGCAGCTCGTACTCGACGCGTGAGCGCGTCAGCGGCTTGCCCAGGCCGCGCTCAATGCGGGCGATCTCGTACCAGTCGCCTACAAAGCGTTCTGCGTCAAAGTCGGCGACGGGCTCAATCAGGTCGACCGGCACGACTTTGCGGGATTTGTTGCTGGTCCACCAGTAAACGGCCAAGGCGGCCACGCCAGCTGCCAGGGGGAGCCAGAGAGAGCGCTGTTGCGGTCGTTGTTGATGATCGAGCTCTTGCATAAGAAATTATTCCTTGTTTTGTTTTCTGAATCCTAACCAGATAGGCGTAATTTACAAGCTGCCAGCGCGGGCCAAATGTAAGCAAAGCGCCTGATTTGCGCAGTTGCTTTGCGGTTTGCATGCCTAATTTCGCACCAAGGCACGGGAATTAGCAGGTATTTTTATCTGCTCGCTTGGCATCTGTGGCCTAATGTCGGTTTTGTTTATCGCGAGGTCCCAGGATGGGCAACAAAATCGTTACGGAAGCTGACCGCAAGTTCACCCCTCAACCGGCCCTGCCTAACGGCAAGAGCCTGCCTACTGCTGGCCGCGGCCAACAGGTCAGCCGTGCCCGTGGCACTGCTACCCGTTCCAAGAAGAACCCAGGCAAGCGTACGCACAAGGGCGGTTAATACCGCCTACCGGTTTGCCCCGTCCGCATGCCGCGCTTGCCACGATCAGGCGCGGCATGCGGATGGTGCTTTTTCGGTAAGGATGAGCCCGCATCAGCGGGCTTTTTTGCGTCTGTCTGAAGGGATTGTCAGCGCTGCAAGCGGCGGCGCAGCTCCAGCACCTCTTCCATCAGGTCGACGGTCAGCGCGGCCAACTGGGGGTCGGCATCATAGGTGTGCTCCAGCAGCGCCACACGTCGCGCGCGCAAGATGCAGGTGGCCGCAAAGCGCCAGCTGGTGACCGCTTCGGGGTTGCGTGTGCCGGTGCTGGGGGTGAGCACGCCATCGACGACGCGGGCCTGCACCCAGTCCAGGTTGCGCTGGCAGGCCTGGGCCAGGCTGGCCGCATCGAGGCTGTCGTCGTCAATGATCTGCAAGCTGCTGGTGTGTACGGTCGTGTAGTGGGGCATGGTCACACTCCTTGGCGAGGCTGGTAGTGGGGAAAGGCCTGGGCAAAGGCCGCGTAGGCAGCGCGCTCTTGCTCGGTCGTGGCCGGTGGTATGTGCAGTTGCAGCTCCAGGTACAGATCACCTGGCGTGGCAGCGGGCAGGCCCTTGCCCTTGATGCGCAGCTTGCGCCCGGCCGACCAGCCTGCAGGAATCGTCACTTCCAAGGTGCCGGCCGGCGTCTTGACCTCCGCGCTACCACCCAAAGCCGCTTCCCAGGGGCTGACGGGCATCGGCATATAGACATCCTTGCCTTCGGCACGCCAGCGCTTATCGGGGCGAAAGTGCACTTCGAGCAAGAGATCGCCTGCGGGCCCACCTTGGTAGCCGGGTCCGCCCTGGCCAGCGAGGCGAATCATCTGGCCCTCGCGCACCCCGGCAGGGATCTTCACCTGCAGCTGGCGCTCCTGGCTGCGTACTTCGCCATCCTCGGTCACTTCCTGGCCGTGCAAGGTCAGCATGCGTTCGCTGCCCTGGTAGCTGTCGGTCAGGTCCAGCTCGATGCTGGCGTGCTGGTCCTCGCCCCGCATCGCCGCACGTGGCCCGCCGCTGCCAGGGCCACCGCGCTGGGCGCGTGCCGCGTCGCCAAACATCTGGCGAAAGAAATCACTGTAGTCGGCATCGCCCCCCATGCTCTGGCGGCGAAACTGGTAATCGCCGCTGTCAAAGCCCTCGGCGCTGCGGAAGGGGTTGCCCGCGCCTGCCCCAAAGCCGCGCGGCGCGTCGAGCATGGCGTCGTATTCGGCACGCTTTTGCGCATCCGACAGCACCGCATTGGCCTCGTTGACCTCGGCCATGCGCTGGGCGGCGTCTTTTTCCTTGCTCAGGTCCGGGTGGTATTTGCGGGCGAGCTTGCGAAATGCTTTTTTGATCTCGTCTGCGCCGGCCTTTTTGTCCACGCCCAGAACGTTGTAGTAGTTTTTCGAATCCATGCCTGCTCCCGAAGATATGGCAGTTTGCTGTTGTACAGGCAACTGCCCAATGGCTGATGACTTCCTAGAACTTAGTTGCTTTTGGGTCTGATTCAAGTCAGAGAAGCGCGTATTCTCAAAGGCAGCAGGGCCCTCGGATACCGCAATGGTGGTACAAATACGCCTTTGTGTGTGGGATGGGTTGTGTATGACCGAGGCTGCGACGGCGCCCTGGCTGGTGGTGTGTTTGTGCGCGCAGTGGTGCGGTACCTGTGGCCAGTACCAGCCTGCCTTTGATGCGCTGGCCAAGGAGTGGCCGGACATGGCCTTTGTCTGGCTCGATGTCGAGGACGAGGAAGAGGCGCTGGGCGAGCTCGATATCACGACCTTCCCCACGGTGCTGCTGGGGCGTGGCACCGAAGCCATGTTCCTGGGCCCTGTTCTGCCCCAGCCCGGCGTGCTGCAGCGCATGCTGGAGCGTTTTTCGCAAGGTGACGCGCAGGCCTTGCCTTCGGGTGATGAAGCCCATGCGCTGCTGCAGCGCACCGCGGCCATCGTGCAGGCGCGCAATACGCAGACTTAGTCGTTCGCACGCCTAAAAGCCACTTCGCATCATTGCATCGATACTGGTTTGCCCCTATAATTGATGTCTACACGACCAACTGGGCGGTGCCAACCGCCCATTTTTTTTGGTCGCATGTTTTTCAGCTCGATGCTGCGGAATGTGTAACATTCCGTGGTTCTCGGGTTTTTTGTATTTGCGGGATAAATAGCACACGTGAGCTTGCAAGAAACCACCCTACAAACGGTGAGCGGCCTGGGCTACGACTTGGTGGAGATCGAACGCTCTGCCAGCGGCCTTTTGCGCATCACCATCGACCTGCCTTGGAATGCGGATGAAGTCCGCCCGGAAGGCGTGCCAGAGCAGTTTGTGACGGTGGAGGATTGCGAGAAGGTCACCCGCCAGCTGCAGTTTGCACTGGAAGTCGATGGCGTGGAATACAAGCGCCTGGAAGTGTCCTCGCCCGGTATTGACCGTCCATTGCGCCATGAGCAGGATTTCATCCGCTTTGCCGGCGCGGTGGTGGACCTGACGCTGAAGGAATCCATCGGTGCAGCTGCCGAGGGCACGACCATCAGCGCCAATCGCAAGAAATTTCGGGGCACGCTCGAGCGTACCGAGGCAGGTGGCTGGCAGATCGTCTGGAGCGATGCGCCGCCTGTGAAGCCCGGTGCCCGCGTGAGCAAGAAGCGCCCACCGGCACCGCTGCAAAGCCTGGGTTTTACGCTCGATGAGTTGCGTGAAGCGCGTCTGGCACCCATCGTGAGCTTCAAGGGCAGGGCGGCAGCAGGTGCTGCCGACGAACCCCAGGCCTGAGTGGCCCCGCACATGGTGGCGCTGATGATGCCGCCTTCTGGTTAAAGATTGAAATAGGAGAGTCGTCGCATGAATCGCGAATTGTTGATGCTGGTGGATGCCATCGCGCGCGAAAAGAACGTAGAGCGCGATGTGGTGTTCGGAGCTGTGGAATCTGCCCTGGCCCAGGCTACGAAGAAGCTGTATCCCGGCGAAGTGGATGTGCGTGTGGCTATCGATCTCGATACCGGCGACTACGACACCTTCCGCCGCTGGCTGGTGGTGCCTGATGATGCGGGCCTGCAAAACCCTGACGCCGAAGAAATGCTGATGGATGCCGTTGACCGCAAGGCAGACGCGCAGGTGGGCGACTACATCGAAGAGCAGATCGAATCGGTGCCTATCGGCCGTATCGGTGCCATGGCGGCCAAGCAGGTGATCCTGCAAAAGATCCGTGACGCCGAGCGCGAGATGCTGCTCAACGACTTCATGGCACGCGGCGACAAGATCTTCAACGGCACCGTCAAGCGCATGGACAAAGGCGACATCATTGTCGAGTCCGGCCGCGTGGAAGGCCGCTTGAAGCGCGGTGAAATGATTCCGAAGGAAAATCTGCGCAATGGTGACCGCGTTCGCGCGATGATCATGGACGTGGACCTGACCCTGCGCGGCGCGCCGATCCTGCTCTCGCGCTCTGCGCCCGAGTTCATGGTCGAGCTGTTCCGCAACGAAGTGCCCGAAATCGAGCAAGGCCTGCTGGAGATCAAGAGCTGCGCCCGTGACCCAGGCAGCCGCGCCAAGATTGCCGTGCTCAGCCACGACAAGCGCATTGACCCGATCGGCACCTGCGTTGGCGTGCGCGGCAGCCGCGTGAACGTGGTGACCAATGAGCTCGCTGGCGAGCGCGTGGACATCGTGCTGTGGTCCGAGGACCCGGCCCAGTTCGTGATCGGTGCGCTGGCGCCGGCCAATGTGTCCTCGATCGTGGTGGACGAAGAAAAGCATGCCATGGATGTGGTGGTGGACGAGGAAAACCTCGCGATCGCCATTGGCCGTGGTGGTCAGAATGTGCGTCTTGCCTCCGATCTGACGGGGTGGAAGATCAACATCATGGACGCGGCCGAATCGGCCCAGAAGCAGGAAGAGGAAACCAGCACTTCCCGCAAGCTGTTCATGGAAAAGCTGGATGTGGATGAGGAAATCGCTGACATCCTGATCGAAGAAGGTTTCTCCAGCCTGGAAGAAGTGGCCTATGTGCCGCTGCAGGAAATGCTGGAAATCGAGAGCTTCGACGAAGAGACCGTCAATGAGCTTCGCACGCGCGCCAAGGATGCGCTGCTGACGATGGAAATCGTCCACGAAGAGAGTGTTGCCCGTGTTTCCCAAGCGTTGCGTGATCTGGAAGGGATGACGCCTGAGTTGGTAGCCCAGCTGGAAGCTGGTGGAATCCACACGCGTGACGACCTGGCCGATTTGGCCATTGATGAATTGACCGAGCTGACCGGACAGTCTGCCGATGACGCAAAAGCCTTGATCATGAAGGCCCGCGAACATTGGTTTGATGGACAGGAATAAGGTCAGGAGGCACGGAACAAGATATGTCGAGTAATACTGTCGCCGAGTTCGCTGTTGAACTCAAGAAATCACCGGATACATTGCTGGAGCAACTGCAAGCCGCAGGCGTGTCCAAGCACGATGCATCCGATGCACTGACTGAAACGGACAAACAAGCGCTGTTGTCCCATCTGCAGGCCGCCCACGGCGCTGCCGACCGCAAGAAGATCACATTGACCAAGAAATCTACCAGCGAGATCAAACAAGCCGACGCCACGGGCCGGGCGCGCACCATCCAGGTGGAAGTGCGCAAGAAGCGGACCTTCGTCAAGCGTGACGAGGTGGCAGACGCCGATTCCGACGAAGCCCTCAAGCACGCCGAAGCCAAGCAAAAGGAAGCCGAACACAAGGCTGACCTGGTCAAGCGCGAAGAGGAAGCCCGCCGCGAAGTGGACCTGATCGGCAAGCAGGAAGCCGATCTGGTGCAGCAACGTGCCGAGCGCGCCGAGCGTGAAGAGCGCGAGCGCAAGGAACGTGAGGCGGAAGAGCGCGCCGCTGCCTACGTGGCCAAGACGCAAGAGCGCAAGGCCCAGGAAGCTGCCGAGCAGGAAGAGGCTGCGCGCCGCCACGCCCAGGAGCTGGCTGCCCGCAACGAAGCCCAGGCTGAAGCCAAGAAAAAGGCCGAAGACGAATCCAAGGCCCGCGAGGCGGAGGAAACCGCGCGCGCTGTCGATCTGGACGAGCGCCGCCGCAAGGCCCTGGCCGAGGCAGAAGCCATTCGCGCCATGATGAATGCACCCAAGAAGGTGCTGGTGGCCAAGAAGCCTTCGGAAGAGAAGAAGGAAGTCAAGGCCGCTGATGCCAAGAAGGGCACCTTGCATAAGCCTGCCACGACCGGCACTGGCGCGGCCAAGCCTGCCGCTGGCGCAGCGCCTGGCAACAAGGAAGTCAAGTCGGCCAAGCTGTCTTCGAGCTGGAGCAACCAGAACGACAGCAACGGCAAGAAGAAAGAACTCAAGACCCGTGGTGATTCCTCGGGTGGTGTGGCCGGTCGCGGCAACAACTGGCGCTCGGGCCCCCGTGGCGGCCGTCGCGGCAATGACCGCAACGACCACCGTGGTGCGCAATCGGCTGCACCGGCGGAAGCACGCGTGCTCGACGTCTATGTGCCCGAGACCATCACCGTGTCCGAGCTGGCCCACAAGATGGCCATCAAGGCCTCCGAGGTGATCAAGTCGCTGATGAAGATGGGCCAGATGGTCACCATCAACCAGCCGCTGGACCAGGACACCGCGATGATCGTCGTGGAAGAAATGGGCCACAAGGCGCATATCGCCGCACTGGACGATCCGGAAGCGTTCACCGCCGAAGAAGAATCCCAGGCCGAATCCGAAGCGCTGCCACGCGCGCCGGTCGTGACCGTGATGGGCCACGTCGACCACGGCAAGACCTCGCTGCTGGACTACATCCGCCGCAGCAAGGTCGCTGCGGGCGAAGCCGGCGGCATTACGCAGCACATTGGTGCCTACCACGTGGAAACCCCACGCGGCATGATCACCTTCCTCGACACCCCTGGTCACGAGGCCTTCACGGCCATGCGTGCCCGTGGTGCACAGTCGACCGACATCGTGATTCTGGTGGCTGCTGCCGACGACGGCGTGATGCCCCAGACCAAGGAAGCGATCAAGCACGCCAAGGCCGCTGGTGTTCCTATCGTGGTGGCCATCACCAAGGCTGACAAGCCCGATGCCAACCCCGAGCGCGTCAAGCAGGAGCTGGTGGTCGAGCAAGTGGTGCCCGAAGAGTACGGTGGTGACTCGCCTTTCGTGGCCGTGTCGTCCAAGACCGGCCAAGGCATTGACGAGCTGCTCGAACAGGTGCTGCTGCAGGCCGAAGTGCTGGAACTCAAGGCACCGGTGGAAGCCAATGCCAAGGGTTTGGTGATCGAAGCCCAGCTGGACAAGGGCCGCGGCCCGGTGGCCACGGTGCTGATTCAGTCCGGTACCTTGAAGGTGGGCGATATCGTGCTGGCCGGTCAAACCTATGGCCGCGTGCGTGCCATGGTCGACGAAGACGGCAAGGTTGCCAAGGAAGCCGGTCCATCGCTGCCCGTTGAAATCCAGGGTCTGTCGGATGTGCCGCAGGCTGGTGACGACTTCATGGTGCTGCCCGATGAGCGCCGCGCCCGTGAAATCGCGACCTACCGTGCTGGCAAGTTCCGCAACACCAAGCTGGCCAAGCAACAAGCGGCCAAGCTGGAGAACATGTTCGCCGAAATGGGTGCGGGCAACGTGCAATCGCTGCCGATCATCATCAAGGCCGACACCCAGGGTTCGCAAGAAGCGCTGGCTGCCTCCTTGCTCAAGCTGTCGACCGACGAGGTCAAGGTGCAGATGGTCTACACCGGCGTGGGCGGTATCAGCGAGTCGGATGTGAATCTGGCGCTGGCCTCCAAGGCGATCGTGATCGGTTTCAACGTGCGTGCCGATGCGCAAGCGCGCAAGACCGCCGAGAGCAACGATGTCGATATCCGCTACTACAACATCATTTACGACGCTGTCGATGAGTTGAAGGCGGCCATGTCCGGCATGCTCGCTCCCGAGCAACGCGAAGAGATCATCGGTATGGCCGAGATCCGCACCGTGTTCGTGGCCTCCAAGATCGGCACTGTGGCTGGTTCGTACATCACCCAGGGTCACGTTACCCGCAATGCACACTTCCGTCTGCTGCGCGACAACGTGGTCATCTACACCGGTGAGATCGACTCGCTGCGCCGCCTCAAGGACGACGTCAAGGAAGTCAAGGAAGGCTTCGAGTGCGGTATCAAGCTCAAGAACTACAACGACATCAAAGAAGGTGATATGTTGGAAGTCTTTGAGATCAAGGAAATCGCTCGTACGCTGTAATTTCCGATGGCAACTCGCAAGAAAACTGCTGCGCCCAATCGCAGCTTCAAAGTCTCCGACCAGATCCAGCGGGATCTGTCGGAGCTGATCGCCCGTGAGTTGAAGGACCCACGTGTGGGCATGGTGACGCTGCAAGCCGTTGAGGTGACGCCGGACTATGCCCACGCCAAGGTCTATTTCAGCTTGCTGATCGGTGACCCCGACCAGACCCAGGACGCACTGAACCAGGCAGCTGGCTTCTTGCGCAATGGCCTGTTTAAGCGCCTGCATATCCACACCGTGCCGACCTTGCACTTCATCTACGACCGCACCACCGAGCGTGCCGCCGACATGAATGCCTTGATCGCCAAGGCCGTGGCATCGCGCGGACCCGAGGAAGGCTGATCGCATGCATGCCTCTCGCACACGGGTGCAGCGGCGCCCTGTGCACGGGGTGTTTCTGCTCGATAAACCCATTGGCCTGTCCAGCAACGACGCTTTGCAAAAAGTGAAGTGGCTGCTGCGCGCCGAAAAAGCGGGCCATACCGGCACGCTCGACCCATTGGCCACGGGTGTGCTGCCTCTGTGTTTTGGCGCGGCCACCAAGTTCAGCCAATTGCAGCTCGATGCCCCCAAGACCTATGAGGCCCTGGTACACCTGGGTGCCACTACCACCACCGGCGACGCCGAGGGTGAGGTGCTGCAGACCTGGGCGGTGGATGCGCCCGCGCTGACGCCCGAGAAACTGGCCGCCGTGGCGGCCCGCTTCACCGGCCCCATAAGCCAGGTGCCGCCGATGTACAGCGCGCTCAAGCGCGATGGCAAGGCCCTCTACGAATACGCCCGCGCCGGCATCACGCTCGAGCGTGAGCCGCGCGCTGTCACCATCTTGCATCTGACGCTGTCGCGTGTGCAAGAAGAGCAGGCCTTTGTCGCGCTCAAGATGACGGTGCGCTGCAGCAAGGGCACCTATGTGCGTACGCTGGCCGAGGATATTGGCCAGGCGCTGGGCTATGGCGCGCATTTGCGCAGCCTGCGCCGCATAGAAACCGGTGGGATCGACCTGTCCCGCTGTATCAGCCTGCAAACCCTGGAAGCGACGCCCGATGCGGAGCGCCTGCACACCGTGTTGCCTGTCGACACGTTGCTGGCAGCGCACACCCGTGTCACGCTCGATGGTGATAATGCAGGCAGATTTTTGTCCGGCTTGCGCCGGCGGGGTGAATGGGCCGATGCCGATGCAGTGGCCGTTTACGGAGAAGAGCCTCCTGCGCTTTTGGGTGTGGCACACATCCGGGCGCGCGAGCTCATTCCCGACCGCCTCTTAAGCCCCGTCGAGATTCAACAAATTTTGGAAGGAACGCCGCGCCCACAAGCCAGCGGCATTTTGGAAACATCATGAGCAAACAAATCCGCAATATTGCGATCATCGCCCACGTTGACCATGGCAAGACGACCATGGTGGACCAGCTGCTGCGCCAGTCTGGTACCTTCGCCGAACACGAAAAAGTCGTGGACACCGTGATGGACAACCACGCCATCGAGCGTGAGCGCGGCATTACCATCCTGGCCAAGAACTGCGCCGTGTCCTGGAACGACACCCACATCAACATCCTCGACACCCCCGGTCACGCGGACTTCGGTGGTGAAGTGGAGCGCGCGCTGTCCATGGTGGACGGTGTGGTGCTGCTGATCGACGCGCAAGAAGGCCCCATGCCCCAAACGCGTTTTGTGACCAAGAAGGCACTGGCCCTGGGTCTGAAGCCCATCGTCGTGGTGAACAAGGTCGACAAGCCCGGTGCCAACCCCGACAAGGTCGTGAACGCTGCGTTTGACCTGTTCGACAAGCTCGGCGCGACCGATGAACAGCTGGACTTCCCTGTGGTGTACGCCTCGGGCATCAACGGCTGGTCGTCGAAGGAAGAAGGCGAGCCAGGCGCGCAATGGGGCCCCGACATGTCGGCCCTGTTCGAAACCATTCTGGAACACGTGCCTGCGGTGCAGGGCGACGCGACTGCACCGCTGCAGATGCAAGTCTCCGCACTGGACTACTCCACGTTCGTGGGCCGTATCGGCGTGGGCCGTATCACCCAGGGCACGCTCAAGCCCGGCCAGCAAGTGGCCGTGATGGCCGGCCTGGACGGCAAGAGCTACACCGGCAAGATCAACCAGGTCCACACCTTCCAAGGTATTGACCGCGTGCAAGCGACCGAAGCCGGTCCTTCCGAGATCGTGCTGATCAGCGGTATCGAAAACATCGGTATCGGTGAGACCGTGACCGACCCGGCCAATCCACAGCCTCTGCCGATGCTGAAGATTGACGAGCCTACGCTGACCATGAACTTCTGCGTGAACACCTCGCCTCTGGCAGGTCGTGAAGGCAAGTACGTGACCAGCCGCCAGATCTGGGACCGCCTGCAAAAGGAGTTGCGCTCCAACGTGGCCCTGCGCGTCAAGGAAACCGACGAAGACGGTATCTTTGAAGTGGCTGGCCGTGGCGAACTGCACCTGACCATTCTGCTCGAAGAAATGCGCCGCGAAGGCTACGAGCTGGCCGTGTCCAAGCCACGCGTCGTGATGCAAATGATCGACGGCGTGCGCAACGAGCCTATCGAGCTGGTGACGGCTGACATCGAAGAAGGCCACCAAGGCGGCGTGATGCAGGCGCTGGGCGAGCGCAAAGGCGAGTTGGTGAACATGGAACCCGATGGCCGCGGTCGCGTCCGTCTGGAATACCGCATTCCGGCCCGTGGCCTGATCGGCTTCACCAACGAATTCCTGAACCTGACCCGTGGTTCCGGCCTGATCGCCAACATCTTCGACAGCTACGAGCCGCACAAGGGCGAAATCGGCGGCCGCAAGAACGGTGTGCTGATCTCGATGGACGACGGTGAAATCTTCACCTACGCGCTGGGCAAGCTCGACGACCGTGGCCGCATGTTCGTCAAGCCCAACGACCCTGTGTACGAAGGCATGATCGTTGGTATCCACAGCCGTGACAACGACCTGGTGGTGAACGCCACGCGTACCAAGCAGCTGACCAACTTCCGCGTGAGCGGCAAGGAAGACGCGATCAAGATCACGCCTCCTATCGAGCTGTCGCTGGAATACGGCGTGGAGTTCATCGAAGAAGACGAGCTGCTGGAAATCACCCCCACCAGCCTGCGCGTGCGCAAGCGCCACCTGAAGGAACACGACCGCAAGCGCGCATCGCGCGAAAACGCATAATCTGCGTTGCGACGTGATCCAACACCAGCAAAGGCCGCAACTGCGGCCTTTTTTGCGTCTTAGACTTGCTGAAAGTAGGCGGGCGAACTGTGGCGAACACGAGACTCGCGGCATGGCGCTGCCAACATCAAATGATAGAATCGAGCTATTAATTTAATAATATGAATTAATAAATATTAACAATTTGCGAGGCCGATTTTCGGCCTTCGTCTTTTGTTTTTGAGCAATCGATGCGGGCCGATTTGCGCCATTTGTGCGATCTATACCGCACGTGCTTGATGACCGCATCGATATCCATCGGCAGCCAAAGTCTGCCGCTCATCCTTGTTATTTCTTCATGGAGTAGTTCGCTTTGAAGTTCCATTATTTGGCAGTGTTAGCTGCAGTGTCGCTGTCCGGCTGTGTCAGCAACCCATCGACTTCGTCAACCGATGCCAAGCCCCAGGAGCTGGTGCAGGCCATCCAGATCTTTGAACAGGTCTGCATCAAGCAGGCCCCGTCCTTTGCGGGCTCGATCCAGGCAGCAGCCGAGTTCGGCGTCAAGGACGTCATGGATGGGGGATTTGCCACATTTGCGTCTAAACCCGACAAGAGCCTGACTGTGCAGGTCAAAGAGGGACGAGAGTGCGCTGTAACCACGCCTTCGCAGCGCGACAGAACGCTGCGCAAACAGCTGCTGTCCGTTATTCAGAAATATTCCACCACCACGGTGGCGACGCGCATCCCAACGCAGGGAACCATTGAAGGCACAAGCTTCCTGTTCCACCACGACCGCAAGGGTGGCGAAGCCTTTGTCATGCTGGCCAAGGATGGCGTCAAGAAGTAAAGGGCTTCAGCTCGTATGTTCATCACTGTCCCAAGCTCAGCAGCAGCTCCTTCAAACGCTGCGCCGTGGCCACCGGCTGGCGCTGGTTCAAGGCCAGCGCAATGCCGATCTGGGGCAGGTGCTGGGTGTCGGTCAGCTCGCGGAAGATGACGCCGGGTGTCGCGGCCTTGGCGACCACGGCCGGCACCAGGGCCACGCCCAGGCCGGCGCCCACCAGGCTCACCAAGGTCTGGGCCTGCACGGCATGCTGCTTGATCTGCGGCATAAAGCCGGCGTTCTGGCAAGCCAGCACCACGAGGGCATGCAGGCCCGGCACCTCGCTGGGGCGGTAGTTCACAAAGGGCTGGTCGGCCAGGTCGATCAGCTGCAGGCTGTCCTTGATTTGCAGCGGGTTGCCAGCGGGCAGGGCGGCAATCAGGCGGTCGGGCTCGACGGGGGTGATGGACAGCTCGGTGGCCTGCGTGACGGGGTAGCGCAGCAGGCCGGCATCAAAATCACCGCTGGCGACCTGGGCGCAGATCTCGCGCGTCGTGGATTCGGTCAGCACCAGGTCAATCGCAGGGTGGGCGGCACGAAAGGCCTGCACCAGCTGCGGAATCAGCGAGAACGTGGCCGAGCCGATAAAGCCGATATGCAGGCGCCCCAGCTCGCCGCTGGCGGTGGCCTGCGACACGGCCTGCACCTGGCGCGCATGGTAGAGGGCGAGCTTGGCGCTCTCCAGCGCCGCCCGGCCGGCGCCCGAGAGCACCGTGCCGCGCCGGTCGCGCTCGAACAGCTGCACGCCCAGGTCGTCTTCGAGCTTGCGGATTGACTGCGACAGCGGCGGCTGCGACATATGCAGCTGCTCGGCCGCCTGGCGGTAGTTCAGGGTTTGCGCCAGGGTGACAAAGTGGCGCAGTTGGCGCAAGTCCATTGATATCTCCTGTGTATCAGTACCTGTCAATTGCGACATAGACACAGCTGTGAAACATATCAAATAATGCCATTCATCGCTATCACCACAACGACGGAGACAAGCCTTGAGTGCATTGACAGGCCTGCGGGTGCTGGACTTATCCAGCGTGATTTTCGGGCCGCTGGCCAGCCAGGTGCTGGCCGATTACGGCGCCGAGGTGATCAAGATCGAGCCGCCTGGCGGCGACTCCACGCGCTACACCGGGCCGGCGGCCGAAGCCGGTATGTCGGCGCTGTTCATGGGCTCCAACCGCAGCAAGAAAAGCGTGGTGCTGGACCTCAAGGCGCCCGAAGCCCAGGCAGCGCTGCATGCGCTGCTCAAGACCGCCGATGTCTTCATGCACAGCATGCGGCCGCAAAAGCTCGCCAAGCTGGGGCTCGACCCAGTGCGGCTGCGCGCCCAGTACCCGCGCCTGGTCTATGTGGGCCTGCATGGTTTTGGTGAGGACGGGCCCTATGCAGGCCTGCCGGCCTATGACGATGTGATCCAGGGCATGAGCGGCCTGGCCGACCTGATGGAGCGCCAGACCGGCGAGGCCCGCTACCTGCCCACGATTGCGGCCGACAAGACCTGTGGCCTGGTGGCAGCGCATGCGGTGATGGCGGCGCTGTTCCAGCGCGAGCGCACGGGCGAGGGCAGCTTTGTCGAGGTGCCGATGTACGAAACCATGGTGGGCTTCAACCTGGTCGAGCACTTTTACGGCATGCATTTTGAGCCCGCGCTCAGCGGCGCCGGCTACCCGCGCGTGATGGCGCCTTGGCGCAAGCCCTACAAGACGCAGGACGGCCATGTCTGCATGATGCCCTACACCGATGGCCACTGGCACCGCTTTTTTGCCGCCGTGGGCCAGCCTGCGCTGGCGCAAGACGAGCGCTTTGCCACCCAGGCCCAGCGCACCCGCCATATCGCGACCCTGCTGGAGACCATGAGCAGCTACGTGGCGCAAAAAGACACTGCCTACTGGCTGCAAACCTGCGAGGAGCTGGAGATCCCCGCCGCCCCCGTCGCGCGCATGGACGATTTGCCGCGCGACCCGCACCTGCAGGCCACCGGCTTTTTTGTCGAGCAGCACGACCCCGCCATGGGCACCGTGCGCTTTCCGCGCTCTTCCGTGCGCATCGATGGCGCGCAGGCGCCCATCGGCATGCCGCCGCGCCTGGGTGAGCACACCGAGCAGCTGCTGCGCGAAGCGGGTTGGGACGATGCCCGCATTGCCGCTTTGCAGCCCTCCATCGCTGAATGAATCTTTGAGAGTAACAAGGCCATGACCGCCCATAACTGGATTTCTTCGACCGACAACCGCGCAGCCAAGCTGGCAGGCACTGCCCGCATGGGCCAGGGCTTTGTCTGGCAGGACCTGCAGGTCGGCCAGCAGCTGCGCACCTTTCGCCGCACGGTGACGGAGACCGACCTGGTCAACTTCATCAACACCACCGGCATGCTCGAGGCCATCTTTATCGAAGACGGCTACGACGGCGGCGCGATCCGAGGCCGCCCGGTGCCCGGTGCGCTCACCTACACCTTGATCGAAGGCTTCATCCTGCAAAGCATGATCCAGGGCACGGGCCTGGCGATGCTGGAGCTGCACCAGAAGATCCTGGGCCCGGTGGTGGTCGGAGACACGATCGAGGCGCTGGTGGAGGTGACCGATATCAAGCCGACCAGCAAAGGTGGCCGGGCGGTGGTGACTTCGCGCATTGAGGTCTACAACCAGCGCCAGGAGCAGGTGATGGTCTACACCGCCGTGCGCCTGCTCGCTGGGCGCTAGGCGATCACAGCAGCCAGCGTCAGATGAAAAAACACATACAGGAGACAAAGATGCAATATGGTTTCGTACGTCGTTCCGCCCTGCTGGCCCTGGCGATGGTTGCTGTTGGTGGGGGCGCGCAGGCGCAGGACCCCTGGCCCAGCCGGCCGATCACCCTGGTCGTGCCGTTCCCGCCTGGCGGGCCCACCGATATGGTAGCGCGCGTGCTGGCCCAGCAGGTGGGCCAGCAGCTGGGGCAGACGGTCATCGTCGACAACCGGCCCGGCGCCAACGGCAATATCGGCAATGCGCTGGTGGCCAAGGCCGCCGCCGATGGCTATACGGTGCTCTACAACACCTCGTCGATTGCACTCAGCCCCTCGCTCTACAAAAAGCTCAGCTATGACGTGGCCAAGGACCTGCGCCCGGTCGCATTGACGGCCGTGGTGCCGCTGGGCCTGGTGGTCAACCCCAAGGTGCCTGTCAGCACGGTGCAAGAGCTGGTGAAGTACGCGCAGGACAACAAGGGCAAGCTTTCCTACGGCTCGGCCGGCAATGGCAATGTCACCCACCTGGCCGCCTTTCAGGTGGTACAGCACTTTGGCATCGACGCCAGCCATGTGCCCTACAAAGGCAGCGCCCCGGCCGATGTGGACCTGGTGGCGGGTCAGATCGAGTTCATGACCGACACCATCAACTCGGTCGCGCCCTTCATCAAGGACGGCAAGCTCAAGCTGCTGGCAGTCAGCACCGCCCAGCGCATTCCAAATTTTCCCAACGCTCCCACCCTGGCTGAGAGCGGCATGACCGGCTTTGAGGCTGGTGCCTGGCAAGGCGTGATGGTGCCGGCCAAGACGCCCGATGCGGTGGTGCAGCGGCTGAACGCCGAGCTGCTCAAGGCGCTGAAGGACCCCGGTGTGCTGGAGAAACTGCGCGTGCAGGGCACCGAGCCGCTGGGCTCCACCCCGCAGGCCTATGGCGACTATATCCAGAGCGAGATCAAGCGCTGGGCCGGCGTGGTCAAGAGCACGGGCGTGTCCCTGGATTGAACGAAAGCGAAGACGATGACGATTTTGAACGGACTGGCGCTGACGCGCATTCCGCCCGAAGGCGAAGCGCTGCGCGCCCAGGTGCGTGCCTTTTTGCAAGGGGCGGTCAAAGACATTCCCGCCCATATCCGCGCCAAATCCTGGAGCGGCTACGACCCGGCCTTCAGCCGCAAGCTGGGCGAGAAGGGCTGGCTGGGCATGACCTTTCCCACCGCCTATGGCGGCCACGCGCAGGGTGCGTTTGCGCGCTATGTGGTGGTCGAGGAGCTGCTCAATTTTGGCGCCCCGGTGGGCTCGCACTGGATTGCCGAGCGCCAGAGCGCGCCGCTCATCCTGAAGTACGGCACCGAGGCGCAAAAACAGCGCTATGTGCCGCCGGTGGCGCGCGGTGAGAGCTTTTTCTGCATCGGCATGAGCGAGCCCAATGCCGGCTCGGACCTGGCCAGCGTGCGCACGCGCGCCGTGCCCAACGATGCCGGTTGGCTGCTCAATGGCCAAAAGATCTGGACCACCAACGCCCAGCACTGCCAGTACATGATTGCGCTGGTGCGCACCTCGGGAGAGGCGGCCGACCGCCAGAAAGGCCTGTCGCAACTGATCGTGGATTTGAGCCTGCCGGGCGTGACCGTGCGGCCCATCGAAGACATGTCGGGCGACCGCCATTTCTGCGAGGTCTTTTTTGACAACGTGCAGCTCGCCCCCGATGCGCTGGTGGGCGCCGAAGGCCAGGGCTGGGAGCAGGTGACGGCAGAGCTGGCTTTTGAGCGCAGTGGGCCTGAGCGCCTGTTTTCGTCCGTGGTGCTGCTGGACCAGTGGCTGGCCTTTTTGCGCACGCAAGCGGCGCCGCGGGTCGAATCGCTGAAGCTGGCCGGTCAGATCCTGGCGCGCCTGGCACCGCTGCGCGCGCTGTCGGTGGCGGCGCAGGAAAAGCTGGTGCAAGGCCAGAGCCCCATCGTTGAGGCCGCCCTGGTCAAGGACCAGGGCACGGTGCTGGAGCAGTTCATTCCGGCCGCGATTGCCGATGACCTGATGGCCCTGGATGGCGGGGCCGTGCCACACGAACTGCTGCTGACCCTGAACTACCTCACCCTGGTATCGCCGTGCTACACGCTGCGCGGCGGCACCCGCAGCATTTTGCGCGGCATGATCGCGCGCGGCCTGGGCCTGCGTTGAGCGCAAGGAGAAGAACATGGACCATTTGATTACCGAGGCCTTGCGCGATCTGCTGACCGGCCAATGCACGCCCGCCGTGGTGCGCGCGATCGAGGGCGAAGTGGCTGCCGGCCAGAGCCCCGCCGCTGCGGCGCTGTGGCAGCAGATTGAGGACACCGGCTTTGCCGACCTGCTGCTGAGCGAAGAGGCTGGCGGCGCCGGCCTGGGCTTGCGTGATGCCTTTGGCGTCTGGGACTTGCTGGGCCAGCACGCGATGCCGCTGCCGCTGGCAGAGACCATGCTGGCGCGGGCCTGGCTGGCAGCTGCCGGTGTGGCGCTGCCGCAGGGCGCTATCGCCTTGGCACCAACGCTGGCGGCGGCCGAAGGTGGCCTGCGGGCCAGTGGTGTGCGCGGCGCCCGCGTGGCGCCATGGGTGCTGGGCCAGCAGGGCGCTGATCTGTGGTTGCTGCCGGCGGCCGCCGCGCAGGCCAGTGCCAGCATTTTTGTGCTCGATGCGGATCTGCTCTGGCCCGAAGTAGCGCTGGCCTCGGCCCAGCGGCTGCCGGCCGCAGCGTCATTGCTGGTGGCCCAGGCCGGGCTGGTGTCGGCCTTGCTCGCGGGCAGCCTGCTGACGGTGTTTGAGAGCACCTTGAACTTTGCCAACGAGCGCCAGCAGTTTGGCCGCCCGATTGGCAAGTTCCAGGCGATCCAGCATGAGCTGGCGGTGATGGCCGAGCATGTGAGCGCCGCACGCATGGCCGCGCAGATCGCCTGCGAGGCCGATGGCGTGGCCGCAGACCCGCTCAAGGTGGCCGTGGGCAAGGCGCGCACCAGCGAGGCTGCGGTGGAGGTGGCATCGCTCGCGCATTCGATCCACGGCGCGATCGGCTTTACCACCGAGTTTGACCTGCAGCTGTACACCCGCCGCCTGCACCTGTGGCGCCAGACCGCTGGCAGCGAAAGCTATTGGCAGCTACAGGCTGGCCAAGCATTGTTGGCGGCCGATGGCATGGCGCTCGATGTGATCCGCCAGATCACCGACAGCTGCACGCCCGTAGCCTGATTTGGCACCTGATTGACCGCAGCCCGCGCCGTTTTTCGGCTATGGTGGCGGTTGTTTTCAGAAGAACAAGGAGTCAAATCTTATGTCGGTCTACACCGAAGATGTGCAAAGCGAAGTGCGTGGCCAGCTGGGCTTGATCACGCTCAACCGGCCCAAGGCGCTGAACGCGCTGTCGCTGGCGATGGTGCGCGAGCTGCGCGATGTGCTGCTGCGCTGGCAGCAGGACGAGAAGGTGCTGGCCGTAGCGATCCGGGGCAGCAACAAGGAGGGCGCCTTTGGCGCTTTCTGCGCTGGCGGCGATATCCGCTTTTTGCATGCAGCGGGCATGGCAGGCAACCCCGAGCTGGAGGATTTCTTCAGTGAGGAATATGCGCTCAACCACCTGATCCACCATTTTGGCAAGCCCTATATCGCCTTCATGGATGGCATCGTGATGGGCGGCGGCATGGGCATCAGCCAGGGAGCAAGCCTGCGCATCGTCACCGAGCGCACCAAGATGGCCATGCCCGAGACCGCCATCGGCCTGTTCCCCGATGTGGGCGGCGGCTACTTCCTCTCGCGCTGCCCCGGCCATGTGGGCGAGTACCTGGGCCTGACGGGCCAGATGATCGGCGCGGCCGATGCATTGGCCTACCAGCTGGCCGATGGCTACCTGGACAGCGCGCAGCAGCAGGCGCTGTGGGACGGCCTGGCAACTGGCAACTTTACCAACGGCGATGCCGTGCAAGCCTTTGCCAAAGCCGCTTTGGCGTCCGCACCAGAACGTGCTAACAACCCCGATGCCGAGATCGCGCAGTACTTTGGCCTGGCTGATGTGCCGGCCATCATCGCTGCGCTGGAGGCCGGCAGCAGCGACTTCGCCCGCACCACCGCCGAGACCCTGCGCAAGCGCTCGCCGCTGATGCTGTTTGTCGTGCTCGAGCAGATCCGCCGTGCACGCGGCATGGGCCTGGCCGAAGACCTGCGCATGGAGCGCGACTTGGTGCGCCACTGCTTCTATTTGCGCCCTGACCGCAAGAGCGAAACGCTCGAAGGCATCCGCGCGCTGGCGGTCGATAAGGACCACCACCCCCGCTGGAGCCCCGCCCGCATTGAAGAGGTGGACCTGCAGGAAGTGGCGCAGATGTTTGCCAGCCCTTGGCCGGTAGAGGCGCACCCGCTGCTGACGCTGAACTAAGAGCCGCTACCACAACCCTTGATACGTCGTTGCCAAGCCTTGTCGTACGTCTGTACTGCCTGCGGCTTGACGCCTAGTCTCAACCGCAAACCTTCGGTTTGCTGGGTCGTGTTAGCAGCTCTAAGCCATCAGGGCTTGCGAGCCATACGAGGGCGTGCGTGAATACGTAGGCCCTTGCCGCCTGTCAAAGAGCCTGGCGAATCGGTGTGCTATACCTTGGCATGTGATCCTCAGGTATCCATGAAAGGCAAGACCATGACGCATGCAGACTCCCAGGCCTCCTCGATCCGCGTGGAGGCCAATATCGGCGAAGGCTTTTGGCGCAAGGGCCCCCAAGACAGCCTGCCACCACCGGACATGATGGGCGCCTATATGCGCAACCGGCCGGTGCTGGGCGCGCCGGTCGTGGGGCGCAAGGCCTGGATCATCGGCAGCGGCATTGCCGGCCTGGCAGCCGCCTTCTACATGATCCGCGACGGCGGCATGGCCGGCGAAGACATCACCATCTTGGATACGCTGGATGTGGCTGGCGGCTCGCTCGATGGCGCGGGCAATGCTGAGCAAGGCTATATCGTGCGCGGCGGCCGCGAGATGAACTGGAACTACGACAACTTCTGGGACCTGTTCCAGGATGTGCCGGCGCTCGAGCTGCCCGAGGGCTACAGCGTGCTGGACGAATACCGCTTCGTCAACGACAACGATCCGAACTGGTCCAAGGCCCGGCTGATGCACCAGCAGGGCAAGATCCGCGATTTCTCGACGCTGGGTCTGACCAAGGCGCACCAGTGGGAGATCGTCAAGCTGCTGCTCAAGCGCAAGGAAGAGCTCGACGACATCAGCATCGAATCCTATTTCAGCGCCAGTTTTCTGGAAACCAATTTCTGGTACCTGTGGCGCTCGATGTTCGCGTTCGAGAACTGGCAAAGCCTGCTGGAGATGAAGCTCTACATGCACCGCTTCCTGGACGCCATCGATGGCCTCACCGACATGTCGGCGCTGGTGTTTCCCAAGTACAACCAGTACGACAGCTTTGTCGTGCCGCTGACGCGCATGCTCAAGAACAAGGGCGTGAAAGTGCAGTTCAACACCCGAGCCTATGACCTGGACATGAAGGACGATGCCGGCAGCCGCACGGTGACCGCGATCCGCTGCAAATCCGCAGGCCAGGAGGTTCAGATTGATGTCGGCCCCTATGATGTGGTGTTTGCGCTGACCGGCTCGATGACCGAAGGCACCGCCTATGGCGACCTGGACACTGCACCGGTATTGGCACGCGGCAATGAGGAGCCGGGCGAGGACAGCGACTGGACCTTGTGGAAGCGCCTGGCGGCCAAGTCGCCGGTGTTTGGCCGGCCCGAGAAGTTCTATGGCGATGTCAAGGGCTCGATGTGGGAGTCGGCCACCTTGACCTGCAAAGCCTCGCCGCTGATCGACAAGCTCAAGGAGCTGTCGGTCAACGATCCGTACTCGGGCAAGACGGTGACCGGCGGCATCATCACCTTCACCGATTCGAACTGGGTGATGAGCTTTACCTGCAACCGCCAGCCGCACTTCCCCGACCAGCCCGGCGATGTGCTGGTGCTGTGGGTGTATGCGCTGCTGATGGACAAAAAGGGCAACCATGTGGCCAAGACCATGCCCGAATGCACGGGCCGCGAGATTCTGGCCGAGCTGTGCTACCACCTGGGCATTGCCGACCAGATCGATGCGGTGGCGGCCAACACCAAGGTGCGCCTGGCCTTGATGCCTTACATCACCGCGCAGTTCATGCCCCGCGCAGCTGGCGACCGGCCCCATGTGGTGCCCGAGGGCTGCACCAACCTGGCCTTGGTCGGCCAGTTTGTCGAGACCAGCAATGACATCATCTTCACGATGGAAAGCTCGGTGCGCACCGCGCGCATCGGTGTCTACACCTTGCTGGGCCTGCCCAAGCAGGTGCCAGACATCAGTCCCACGCAGTACGACATCCGCAACATCATCAAGGGTGCGCGGGCGCTGAATGGCAACCAGCCCTTTGTCGGCGAGCGTTTGCTGCACCGGGTGCTGGGCAAGACCTATTTCGCTCACATCCTGCCGCCGCTGCCCGAGAACGAGGAGACCTTGCGCGAGCGCGCAGAATCGGAGCTGGCGCAACTGCTGGGCAAGGGCGGCCAGGCCTTGAGCAAGGTCTCCGCCTGGCTGGAGCGCTACAGCAGCAATCTGCGCGACAAGTCCAAATAAGCAGCGCGCGGGACAGATCGCCCCAATGCAAAGAGGTGGCCGCAAGGCCACCTCTTGTTGTTTGCGCTAAAAGCTACTGGCGCTGGCCAATCAGGGCTTGGCCAGCTTCCATACACCGCCGCCCATGCCATCGCCACGCTTGTCGCCTGCCTGGCTGTCTTTGGCAAAGTAGTACAGCGGCCAGCCCTTGTAGGCCCATTGCTGGGTGTTGTCGGTGCGGGTGATGATGCTGAAGTCACCAATCGGCTTGGCACCGGCGGCCACGCCCAGTGGCGGCCAGTTGGTGGCGCATTGCTGGTAGCAGGTGGATGCACCGCTGCCGGCAGTGTCCTTGGTGAAGGTGTAGAGCGTGCGGCCATCGGGGCCGACGAGCACGCCATCTGCGGATCGCACTGGCGTGCTCGTGTCCGCCGCTTTGTGGTGCATGGAGCCACAGGCGGTCAAAAGAACGGCGGACAGCGGAATGGCCAGTACAGCAAGCTTGGAGAACATAGACGGCACCCAGGTTGGTTGATGGTGTCCTCAATATAGGTGGGGGCGCTGGCCTGCCATGTCGGACAGATGCCCATCCTGGCCGCGCGCCGCGCCCAGCCCCCGGTCCGCTGTGTCGGGCCTTATCGCATGCGCTTGCTGGCAGCCAGGCCCTGGGCGGCAGCCAGCAGCACACTCCCCAGCACGACAAAACCCAGCGCAATCGCTGCCGCATAGACCGCCACACCGCCAAAGCCACCGACATGGGCCGGGTTCAAAAAAGGGTAGGGGTACCAGCCCGTCAGCTGGCCGCGCAGCAAGGTGTAGAGGAGGTAGAGCGCCGGCAGGACCAGCGCCTTGCCCAGAGCCTTGCGTGCCAGCGGCGTGGCCGGCGGGGCGAGCAGCCAGTCGAGCACCACGGCGACCGGCATCAGGTAG
Organism: Comamonas sp. MYb69; assembly: GCF_037479315.1. Classification (NCBI taxonomy): domain Bacteria; kingdom Pseudomonadati; phylum Pseudomonadota; class Betaproteobacteria; order Burkholderiales; family Comamonadaceae; genus Comamonas; species Comamonas sp. MYb69. The sequence continues at coordinate 121,776 of NZ_JBBGZG010000007.1, read as the reverse complement.
TGCAGTACCGCGTTGATCCAGGCCTGCATCAGGCCCACATCCAGATTGCGCAGCAGCAAGGCAAACACCAGGCCGACAATGGCCATATTGAGCGCGGAGAAAAAACGCAACAGGCTGAGCCAGGGGCGTTCGCCATGCGCCGGTGTGCATGCACTGAGCACCAGCACCAGCGCGGCCAACAGGTTGGACAGCACCGTGAAATAGCTGAAGAAGTTGGCAAAACGCAGGCCGTGCGCGGCATGCAGAGACAGCTGTTGGCCGATAGCCGCAAGGACCAGGGTGGCCAGGCCAAAGCGCGCAAGCCGCAGCAGTGTGTGCATGGCGGGGTCTCCCGTCAGAATGGAGCCGCTATCTTAGAGCCTGGGCATGATTTTTCTCAAACGCTGACGCCCAGGTGCAACCACCATTGGAGCATCTGGTCTATCAGCGGTTATGCACCTTCATCGCGCGCTCGACCTCGCGCTTGCCTTCGCGGTCCTTGATCACATCGCGCTTGTCGTGCTCGGCCTTGCCCTTGGCCAGCGCAATATCGCATTTGGCCAGGCCGTTTTTCCAGTGCAGGTTGATGGGGACGAGGGTATAGCCCTTTTGCTCGACCTTGCCGATCAGGCGCTTGATCTCGTCCTTCTTCATCAAGAGCTTCTTGATGCGTGCGGCATCGGGGCTGACATGGGTGGAGGCGGTCTTGAGCGGGTTGATCTGGCAGCCCATCAGAAAGAGCTCGCCGTTCTTGACCAGCACATAACCATCGGTGAGCTGGGCCTTGCCCTCGCGCAGCGCCTTGACCTCCCAGCCGTGCAGCACCATGCCCGCTTCGAAGCGTTCCTCAAAGAAATAGTTGAATGCAGCCTTCTTGTTATCGGCTATGCGGCTGTTGGTGTTGTTCGTCTTCGACATAATTGCAATATTAGGGGCAAAACGGCTTTCCCAAGTCCATAGGGCTGCTGGGGGCTGCGCTTTTTGTTCTGGTCTATGATTTTATGAATGTTTCGGGCCGCAGCCGGTTTGCTGCTGCGGCCCTCTCTCCTGTCTGCATGAAAACTGTCAACAAGTCCGTCCTGATCTGGTACAGCCCCCAGGAGATGTTCGATCTCGTGGCTGATGTGCCGCGCTATCCCGATTTTCTGCCCTGGTGTGACCATGCGCGCGTGCTCGAGCAGCACGCCGATGGCGTGACGGCCGAGGTCGGCATTGCGTTGGCGGGCATCAAAAAATCCTTTGTCACCCGCAACACCTATGAGCCGGGCAAGCGGCTGCAGATGGCCCTGGTCAAGGGGCCGTTCTCGCAGCTGCAAGGCGACTGGCGCTTTGAGCCGGTGGGCGATGGCAGCCAGCGCGCCTGCAAGGTGTCGCTGAGCCTGAGCTATGGCTTTGACAGCATGGCCCTGGCCGCCGTGGTCGGCCCCATTTTTGACAAGATCGCCGGCACGATGATGGATGCCTTTATCCAGCGGGCCGAGAAGATCTATGGCTGATACCGCAGCGGGCGCCGCGCTGATGCAGATCGAGGTGGTCTGGGCCCAGAACGGCCAGCCCCAGACGGTGCAGCTGCAGCTGGCCGCCGGTGCCAGCCTGGCCCAGGCCCTGGCAGCGGCTGGCCAGCAAACCGGCCAGGTGTTTGCCGATGCGCAGGATGCAGGCATCTGGGGCAGGGTGCGGCCCCGCAGCCAGCTGCTGGCCGATGGGGATCGGGTGGAGCTGTACGAAGCCCTCAAGGTCGACCCCAAGAAAGCGCGCCGTGAGCGCTTTGCCAAGCAGGGCGCCCGCGGCACCGGCCTGTTTGCCAGGCGCAGGACGCAGTCCAAAGCCGGCTACGGCGCCTAAAGAAAGGGTTCACAGCCATTGCGCGGCCATCGCCGCATAAAAAAAGCCAAGCGTCTGCTTGGCTTTTTGGCGTGGGGCAAGGGTGATCAGCAGTTGTTGAAGATCACCTCATCGGTGCGCTTGATCTCGGCGGCGCGCTGCTCGGCGCTCTGGAACACCATCTCGCCCTTTTCATTGGGCGCGCGCACGGCCTTGCCAGTGTCATACATCGCCTTGGCCTGCTGGGCGCGTTTGCAGTTGTCGGCCTTGGCTGCTGCTTGCTTGGCTTTTTCAGCGGCTTCAGCATCGGCCTTGGCTTTGGCATCAGCTGCCTTCTTGGCTTCAAGCTCCTTGTCCTTGCCGGTAGCGGCCTTGACAGCGGCTGCGCCGCCAGCCGGGGCGGCCCCAGCAGCGGGGGCGGGGGCTGCTGCACCATCGCCAGACTCGCCTTCCTGGGGCGCAGGGGCGACCTCGCGCAGCGCTGGGCCCGTGCCCGAGGACTGCACGCCCTTGAGCGAGCCATAGCCCTTGGGGCGCTTGACGATGTTTTTCTCTGGCACGTCCAGCCCGGGTGGTCGGTCGCTGAAGACCTTGCGGCCATCTTTGTCGATCCACTGCCATTGGGCCATGGCGGGCGCGCCAATGCCAATGGCTACCGTGAGCAGGAGCAGCTTGATGAGTTTCATAGAAGGCGAGTGTAGCTTGCCGATTGTCAACGCCAGACAAAGTTGTTGGTTAGAGATAACAACCTGGAGTTGTGGGGCTGTCATACGGCGGCCCTGCAAGCTGCTTACAAAAGACGGTAGAATCTTTCTTTTGGAGCCTTCACAATGCGCCTGATCGGAAAAGCGCTCACCTTCGACGATGTGTTGCTGGTGCCCGCATACTCCCAAGTCCTGCCCAAGGACGTCTCTCTCGCCACCCAATTCTCCCGCAATATCCGCCTGAACCTGCCCCTGGTGTCTGCCGCCATGGACACGGTGACGGAAGCCAGACTGGCGATTGCCATCGCCCAAGAGGGCGGTATTGGTGTGATCCACAAGAACATGACCGCCGAGCAGCAAGCTGCCGAGGTCTCCAAGGTCAAGCGCCATGAATCGGGCGTCGTGCACGACCCGGTGGTGATCACGCCTGAGCACACCGTGCTGCAGATCATGCAGCTGTCCGACGAGCGGGGCATCTCCGGCTTCCCGGTCTGCGACGGCGGCAAGGTGGTTGGCATTGTGACCAGCCGCGATCTGCGCTTTGAGACCCGCTACGACGTCAAAGCGCGCGACATCATGACGCCGCGCGACAAGCTGGTGACCGTCAATGAAAAGGACGACACCACGCCAGCTGCTGCCAAGGCTTTGCTCAACAAGCACAAGCTCGAGCGCATTCTGGTGGTGAACGATGCGTTTGAACTCAAGGGCCTGATTACCGTCAAGGACATCACCAAGCAAACCACCTTCCCCAATGCCGCACGCGACCGTGCTGGCCGTCTGCGCGTGGCTGCAGCCGTGGGCGTTGGCGCTGGCACCGAAGAGCGTGTGGACCTGCTGGTCAAGGCTGGTGTGGACGCCCTCGTGGTGGACACCGCCCACGGCCACAGCCGTGGCGTGATCGAGCGCGTGCGCTGGGTCAAGCAGAACTACCCCCAGGTCGATGTGATCGGCGGCAACATCGCCACCGGCGCTGCGGCGCTGGCGCTGGTCGAGGCCGGCGCTGATGCGGTCAAGGTCGGTATCGGCCCCGGCTCCATCTGCACCACCCGTATCGTGGCCGGTGTGGGCGTGCCCCAGATCATGGCTGTCGACAGCGTGGCCCAGGCGCTGCAAGGCACCGGCGTGCCCTTGATCGCTGACGGCGGTATTCGCTTCTCGGGCGATATCTCCAAGGCCCTGGCCGCTGGTGCATCGACCATCATGATGGGCGGCATGTTTGCGGGTACCGAAGAAGCACCCGGTGAAGTGATCCTCTACCAAGGCCGCTCGTACAAGAGCTACCGTGGCATGGGCTCGATCGGCGCGATGCAGCAAGGCTCGGCCGACCGCTACTTCCAGGAATCGAGCACCGGCAACCCCAATGCCGACAAGCTGGTGCCCGAAGGCATTGAAGGCCGCGTGCCCTACAAGGGCTCGATGGTTGCCATCGTCTACCAAATGGCCGGCGGCGTGCGCGCATCGATGGGCTACTGCGGTTGCGCATCGATTGCCGAGATGAACGAGAAGGCCGAGTTTGTGGAAATCACCGCAGCCGGTATCCGTGAGTCGCACGTGCACGATGTGCAGATCACCAAGGAAGCGCCGAACTACCGCGCTGACTGATGGTCCTGAGAATGGCTGCCGCTGGCAGCCATTTTTTTGGAACCCCTTTGAAGGAATGCCGATGAAGCTTGCCGAAGCCTTGTTGCTCCGTGCCGACCACAAGAAAAAGCTGCTCTCGCTGCGTGAGCGCATTGCGCGCAATGCCATCGTGCAAGAGGGCGAGCAGCCCAAGGAGCGGGTCGAAGACCTGCTGGCCGAGGCCACCTCGACCTTGCTCGCGCAGCAGCAGCTGGTACGCGCTATCAACACCGCCAACGAGACGGCCCGCTTGGCCGATGGCCGTCTGCTGGCCGATATCCTGGCCGAGCGCGATACCCTGGTCGCCCAGCATTCGCTGCTGGTCGCCACCATCGCCGCCACGCACAAGGACGTGGACCGCTACAGCCAGCGCGAGATCAAATGGCTGCCGCAGATCAACGTGGCCAGCTTGCAAAAGCAGGCCGATGACCTGTCGCGCCGCATCCGCGAGACCAATGTGGTGCTGCAATCGGCCAATTGGCAGGTTGATGTGGCGGCATAGGTTTTCACTGACCCAGCAGGAGATGACTGTCTAGTTTTTGGAGCGCCACGGGCGAGTGCAAAGACCCCGGCCGGGAGCCAGGGGGTTGAAAATATTCTGGGTCCCATCTGGATGCGCGGAGGGCAGCGCAAACGTGCTCAATACACGGCTTACCCATCAGCCCGGAACCACGTACCCTGTACCTTTGACAGCGTATACCTCACTACCTTGCACTGACGCGGCGCTCCTCTCTCTTGTGACAACAGCCCATCAGGCGCTGTTGCACCACAAGCAGCCACAACCAAAACCCCTTCAATTCTGGTCTGTTGGCATAAAACTGGTCTGAATGATAGAATCTGGTCTGAATTGATGTTCAGGCCAGTTTTTTTGTCACCCATTCCCATGCACAGCGTCGGTATCTACGAAGCCAAAACCCGTTTTTCTGCCCTGGTCGAGTTGGTCGAGCAGGGCGAGGAAGTGCGCATCACGCGCCACGGCAAAGAAGTGGTGCGCATGCTGCCGATGCGGCGCAAGCCGGTGATCACCGACGAGCAGATTGCCCGTGAGCTGGCGCAGATCGAGGCTTTGCAGGCCAGCATTGCGCCCGCCTCTGATGCGGATGCAGTCCCCCAACTGCGCCGCAGCGGCAGGAGTGCCGCATGAGTGCCGCCTTCAGCGCCTTTGTGCTCGATGCCTCGGTCACCGCCGCCTGGCTGCTGCCCGAAGCGGCGAGCAGCCATACCCAGCGCCTCTATGCCCGCATTCGCCGCCATGAGGTGGACCCGCAAGCGCCCAACCTGTGGTTTTGGGAATGCAGCAACCTGGTGGCCACCGGCGCCAACAGCGGCCGTATCCCGCTGGGCAGTGTCGAAGGCCTCTGGGGCGTGCTCGATGCGATACGCCACCGGGTGGAGCTCCATGACCTGGCGCCCGCCCAGCACAAGGCCGTGCTGGATGTGGCGCTGGCCACCGGCCTGCCGGTCTACGATGCCGCCTATCTGTGGCTGGCGCAGTCGCTGCGCTTGCCGCTGGCCAGTTTTGATGCCGCGCAGGTGGCAGCCGCCCGCCAATGCGGTATCACCGTGCTGGCCGCCGACGATTTTTGACCCATCCACCCCGTTTTTCCTCCATCCAAACCCAACGATCCTGCTATGCAACACGACAAGATCCTCATCCTTGACTTTGGCTCCCAAGTCACCCAACTGATCGCCCGCCGCGTGCGCGAAGCCCATGTCTACTGCGAAGTGCATCCCTGCGATGTGAGCAGCGACTGGGTGCGCGAGTTTGCCGCTGACGGCAAGCTCAAGGGCGTGATCCTGTCCGGCAGCCATGCCAGCGTCTACGAAGTGGACGACCGCGCGCCAGATGCCGTGTTCGAGCTGGGCATTCCCGTGCTGGGCATCTGCTACGGCATGCAGACCATGGCCACCCAGCTGGGCGGCAAGGTCGAAGGCTCCAACAGCCGCGAGTTTGGCTACGCCGAAGTGCGCGCCCATGGCCACACCGAACTGCTCAAGGGCATCGAAGACTTCGTCACCCCCGAAGGCTACGGCATGCTCAAGGTCTGGATGAGCCACGGCGACAAGGTCACCGCGCTGCCACCAGGCTTCAAGGTCATGGCATCGACGCCATCCTGCCCGATCGCCGGCATGGCCGATGAAGCCCGCCGCTACTACGCGGTGCAGTTCCACCCCGAGGTGACGCACACCGTGCAAGGCCAGGCCTTGCTCAACCGCTTTGTGCTCGACATCTGCGCCACCCAGGCCGACTGGATCATGGGCGACTACATCGAAGAGGCCGTTGCCAAGATCCGCGAGCAAGTCGGTGACGAAGAGGTGATCCTGGGCCTGTCCGGCGGTGTGGATTCGTCCGTCGCTGCCGCGCTGATCCACCGCGCCATTGGTGACCAGCTGACCTGCGTGTTTGTCGACCACGGCCTGCTGCGCCTCAACGAAGGCGACATGGTCATGGAGATGTTCGAAGGCAAGCTCCACGCCAAGGTCATCCGTGTGGATGCCTCCGACCTGTTCCTGGGCAAACTCGCTGGCGTGAGCGAGCCAGAAGCCAAGCGCAAGATCATCGGCGGCCTGTTCGTCGACGTGTTCAAGGCCGAGGCCGCCAAGCTCAAAGCAGGCGACGGCGGTCACAAGGGCGCGACCTTCCTGGCCCAGGGCACCATCTACCCCGACGTGATCGAATCGGGCGGCGCCAAGAGCAAGAAGGCCGTCACCATCAAGAGCCACCACAACGTGGGCGGCCTGCCAGAGCAGCTGGGCCTCAAGCTGCTCGAGCCGCTGCGCGACCTGTTCAAGGACGAAGTGCGCGAGCTGGGCGTCGCCCTGGGCCTGCCGCGCGGCATGGTCTACCGCCACCCCTTCCCCGGCCCAGGCCTGGGGGTGCGCATCCTGGGTGAAGTGAAAAAGGAATACGCCGATCTGCTGCGCCGCGCTGACGCGATCTTTATCGAAGAGCTGAACAACTGGGTGGACGACGCCACCGGCAAGACCTGGTACGACCTGACCAGCCAGGCCTTCACCGTTTTCCTGCCCGTCAAGAGCGTGGGCGTCATGGGCGACGGCCGCACCTACGACTACGTCGTGGCGCTGCGCGCGGTGCAGACCAGCGACTTCATGACCGCTGACTGGGCTGAGCTGCCTTATGGACTGCTCAAGCGGGTGTCGAATCGGGTGATTAATGAAGTGCGCGGGATCAATCGCGTTACTTATGATGTGTCTAGCAAGCCGCCTGCGACGATTGAGTGGGAGTGAGCTGGCTCTAGAAAGTAGCCAGAACTAGCTTGAAGGCATTCCATGCTGAGCCCGCTGTATAGCGGGCTTTTTTGCGCCCTTCAGGCATCTAGGTCTGTCAGTTGCAGCTGGGTAGCAAGGCCAGTAGCCAGGGCATCTGCGGGCGCATTCTCAGCCAGATTAATACTGACGGCGGCGCGTCCAACCAAAGAGCGCAAGCAGGGACGAAAGAGCAACGGTAGCCCAGATACCGAGGGTTGGCACCGGTGTGGGAGCTGCAGTTGCTTGCACCGCTGTGATTTCTATCGTGAACGACTTGGTATCGCTGAGCGACGTGGGGCTACTGGCATCCGTTGCGGAAATATCCACCGTGAATGTACCGCTCTGTGTAGGTTTGCCAGATAAGACGCCGGTTACCTGGTCAAGAAGAAGTCCAGCAGGAAGATTGTTTGCGCTCCAAGTCAACGGAGCGAGTCCGCCAGTTGCTTCTACCGTAAATGGTAAATAGTCTTTGCCCTGCATTCCTGCTGGCAGACTTGCAGTGGCGATAGAAACCGGCGGAATCACCTGGGCTGCAGTGCCAGCAGTTAAATCATCAAAGCCAAAGACATCCGTTGCATTACTGTTATTAAAAACAACAGAGACAAATGGATTGTCCATATCTATGAGGCCATAATAAAATACTGAGCCATCTGCGGCGGGATTGCTGTGTGGAACGGCAACTGTAGTGGATGTGCCATCTGAATAGGTGATGCTCAACTGTCCGCCAAAATCGGATATGTCTGTCGCATAGAATCCAAAAGCGGTCTGTGGCAATGAGAAGCTAATGGTGAAGTTGGTGCTGGTCTCTATAAAGTTGGAGCCGGACGTAGCAAATCTGCCATTTCCCAAAAAGTTGGTAACCGTTGCTGATCCGGAAAGAGTTGCGGTTCCAGATGCACCCATGTTCACAGAAAATGGTGTCGGCGTGCCTGCACTGATCGCATCAAAATTCTCAGTATTTGCGCCATTCAGTCGCGCAATAAATGCATCCCGCGCGGCATCGGATTGGGGTCTGGGTGCGCTGGCAGATCCATTAACAGCATCCTCTCCGAAAAATGTCTCTACGGCAGCATTGGCCAAGCCTGCTGATGCCAGCCCTGCAGAAAGAATACCGATCCTGAGAGTATGAAGAACGCGCATTGTCTAGCCTCTTATATAAAAAATAACATTTGATATAAGAGTTCTTTTACGTGCAATCCCCAAAATTAGTGATTTTCACAGTGAAAGGTTGGTGGGAAAATATTCCATGGAGTTGCCCTTGGTTCATTAGATCCATAAAACATGTGTCTCCGAGCGTCAATGTGCGGAGCCGAGGTGCAGCTTAAGGATGGGCTTGAACCAGCGTCGCCAACCACTCCCTCGGTGACACCCCCACCTTCCCTGCAAACGCCCGCGACAAGGCGGAAGGATTTGCATACCCCAGCTCCTCCGCCAGCACCTTGATCGAGCGCCTCTCGCGCAGCCCGTTCTGCGCCAGGGCTACGCGCCAACCTGTCAAATAATCGGCCGGCGTTTGCCCCACCAGATCGCGAAAGGTATTGGCAAAGGCGGTACGCGACATCCCCGCTTGCGCTGCCATGCGCTCCAAGGTCCAGGCCTCGCCCGGGGCGTCGTGCATGGCGACCAGGGCGCGGGCCAGGCGTGGGTCGGACATGCCATTGACCAGGCCGGGGCGGATGCCGGCCTCCTGCGGGTGGTCCAGCAGCCAGCGCAGCAGCTGGATTACGACGACTTCAAACAAGCGATCGACCAGCAGGCGCTGGCCGCAGCGCAGCTGGTCGGTTTCGGACAGCAGCAGTTGCAGCGCCATATCCATGCCGGGCACCTGGGCCAGCGGCAAGGCTATTAAAGGTGGCAGTGAGCGGGCCAGCGGGTTGGCCGATCCGCCTTCAAACACGAGGCGCGCGCAGCTGAAGTTGGCGCCTTCTTTCGGCGGGTTGTGAAAGCGGTGCGTGAACGGGGCAGGGTAGAGCAGCACGGTGGGCTCTTCAAAGCGCAAGGATTGCGGCACATCGCGGGCGCCGGGGTGGCTCACTTCCAGCTCGCCACGGCGCAGCACATGCAGGTAACCAAAGCCGTCACCGGCATCAAAGTGGGTCAGGCCGCACAACGCGCCGGAGTGGTGCAGCTGCGCCTTGACGCGAAAGCGCTCCAGGATGCTGGAGAGGCGGTCGATAGAGGCTGTGGGCTGCATGATGTACGAATTGGTACTATTCGTGAATAAATTAGTCCAAATTATACATTTTCGGCACGCATACTGGCTCTGCGTTTCAACCCCTTCAGGAGTCTTTCATGTCCCGCGTTTCTACCGACAACACCCCCGCCGCCAGCCAAGCCGTGATGGCCCAGATCCAGAGTGCCTTTGGTGCCACGCCCCATATGTTCAAGGCGGTCGCCAACTCTCCCGCCGCGCTGCACAGCATGTGGGCCGCCTTTGGCGCGCTGGGCAAGGGCAGCCTTGGTGCCCAGCTTGGCGAGCAACTGGCCGTAGCCATTGCCAACTACAACCGCTGCGAATACTGCCTGGCCGCCCACACGGTGCTGGGCCAAAAGGCCGGCGCCAGCCTGGCCGATATGTCGGCCGCCCAGATTGGCCAATCGGTTGATGCCAAAACCGCAGCCGCCTTGGCGTTTGCGTTGAAGGTGGTGGCGCAGCGTGCGCAGATCAGCAATGCCGACATTGCCAGCCTGCGCCAGGTCGGTTTTGGTGACGAGCAGGTCGTTGAGATCATCGCGCATGTGGCTTTGAACCTGTTCACCAACTACATCAATGTTGCCTTGGATGTGCCAGTGGATTTTCCGAAAGTTGCGCTGAAGTGAGTCATGGATCTGCGCTGCCCATCGACCTGTTGCTGCCCAAGAGGTACTGAATGAAGATCGCTGTATTTGACACCTATGTGCTGCGGCCCGACGGGCGCAGCATGCATTTCGATATCTTCGTGCGCGACCAGGCGCCCGATAAGGGGATCGATGCCGTGCTCGCGCATGGCCGCCGCTACCTGGCCGCCAAGCGGCTGCCGGCTGAATCGTTGACAGCGCAGGAATGCCGCTTTTGCCATGTCCAGGCGGCTGCGCCAGCGGTGGAGCAAGAGATCGCGCGCAGTGGCTTTGCCATCATCGAACTGCAGCACTGCGATTGATGCACCGGCAGATTCGCACCTACGCACCAGAGAAAGCATCGGCATGAAAGCACACAGTCAGTGGACCACCGCGACCCGGCATGACCAGCATGGCCGCTGGCCACAGGCCGAATCCGTCGAGGACGTTCGCCACAACCTGGCCATCGTCCATGCCCGTATCGCGGCGGCCTGCCAGCGGGTGGGGCGCGACCCAGCGGCAGTGCGCCTGTTGCCTGTGAGCAAAACCAAGCCCGAGTCCAGCCTGCGCCTGGCCTATGCCGCCGGCTGCCGCATGCTGGGTGAGAACAAGCCGCAAGAGGCCTATGGTAAATGGCAGGCAATGCAGGATTTGCCCGAACTGCAGTGGTCGGTCATCGGCCACCTGCAAACCAACAAGGCCAAGCTGGTGGCGCGTTTTGCGACCGAGTTCCAGGCGCTGGACAGCCTGCGTGTGGCTGAGGCGCTGGAGCGGCGCCTGCAGGCGGAAGGGCGCAGCTTGGATGTCTTTGTGCAAATCAACACCTCGGGCGAGGCGAGCAAGTATGGCCTGTCGCCTGAGGAAGCTGCTGCTTTCATCAAAGCGCTGCCCGCGTTCTCTGCGCTGCGTGTGCGCGGGCTGATGACCTTGGCGCTGTTTTCTGCCGAGGCCGCGCAGGTGCGCCAGTGCTTTGTGCGCCTGCGTGGCTTGCGTGATCAGCTGCGGCAGGACGCGCCGGCTGGTATCAGCCTGGATGGGCTGTCGATGGGCATGTCGGGGGACTACGAAATGGCGGTGGAGGAAGGTGCCACCGTGGTGCGCGTGGGGCAGGCGATCTTTGGCGCGCGGGCCATGCCGGATAACTATTACTGGCCTGTGGCGGTCGCACAGCAGGCGGGCTGATGGGTTTGAGTCAGGATCCAAGTCCCAGCTAGGTTGAGTCCGGGTAAGGAGGAAGGGCTCAATTACCCAGTTTCAGGGATAGGAGAAAAACACAAAAAGTAACATAATGATCAATTGTTCACATTTTGATTGCTTCTGATGTTGTCTTGGTTCTCTGCTTTGCCTTCTTGCTCCATCTCTGGCTGGGCCCGCGCCACGCCGCTGGCTTTGTCGTTCGCGTTGGCCACTTCCATGGCCAGTGCGCAGAGCATTGATACGGTTCCAGACTGGGATGGCATCGGATTTATCAGCTCCTTCGGTGTGCCAAACACGGCAACCTATGGTCAAACAATCACCGCTCCCGCAACTCCGGCGATGCTGCGTGCATTTGATGTTCGTATCAATCCGCAGGGCGCTGAAATCCCATTCAAGTTCTATGTTTATGAGTGGGATCCAACCAGCGACCGCGCTACCGGTGGGCAGTTGTATGCCAGCTCTGTACAAACGACAGAAGCCGTAAGTCAGTTTCAAACCTACGGTGTGTCTGGGTTGAGCATCACGCTGGAGCCGGGAAAGCAGTATGTGCTCTTCGCCAGTGTGTCTGAAACTTCGGGTTCCGACTCCAACGCCCGTTGGGCGAGTGTAGGCGATGGCTCTTATGCGGGCGGCCGTTTTGTGTTTACCAACAATGGTACAAATGTGTCGGCTTGGACGAGTGGGACTTGGAGCAACATAGCCCGCGATTTGGCGTTTACTGCGGATATTCAGTATGTGGGCCAGCCTGCGGCTCCCAATCTGACTGCTGCTTCAGTTGGAGACGGCCAAGCCAGATTTGAACTCAGCCTGTCTGACTCCGGCTCGGCCCCCTTGCAGCAGTACAGCATTAGCTGCGAGTCGCAAGGCGATGCAGTAGGCGCCAGTGCCAGTGGTGCGAGCAGCCCGTTGGTGGTTACTGGGCTGACCAATGGCACTAGCTACGACTGCACCGCCACAGCAACCAATACCGATGGACTGACCGGTCCTGAGTCGAACGTGGTCACTGTCACGCCAAAGGCTGCACCGGTGGCGCCAAAGCCGGTGCCAACGCTGAGCCAATGGGGTATCTTATTGGTCTCCGGTGTGTTGGCAGCGATGGCTATGTTGGGAATGGCGCGCACAGGCCGCCGCCGGGGTTAAGCGCTCTGTCCACCAATGCCAGCCGCCTCCGGGCGGCTTTTTTGTTGCGGCATGGAGCGATCTTGGTATAGGCAAGTCTCGCCCTCAGGCGCACAAGGCAGGCATGATCGGCCCATGCGATGGCTGTCATGCGGCGCCTTTCTGGACGGCGCTGGCCTCAACCTGCTTTGTTTTGTATGATGAATGAATCTATACCACCACCGATTCCCATGTCCTTATCCTCACAGCCCGGCAGCAGTCTGCACCACCAGGTGATGGACAGCCTGGGGAGGCTGATTGCCAGTCCCGAGTACGGGCCTGGCGCCACCTTGCCCAATGAGGAGGAGCTGTGCGAGCGGCTGGGGGTGAGCCGTACTGCGGTGCGCGAGGCGATCAAGGCGCTGAGCGCCAAGGGCATGCTGGAGGCGCGGCCCCGCACCGGTACGCGCGTGCGGCCGCAGGAGCAATGGAGCCTGTTCGATGCCGATGTGCTCGGCTGGCTTTGCAGCCAGGGGGTGGACCAGGCGCTGGGCCGGCACCTGATGGTGATGCGCGGCATTCTGGAGCCGGCGGCCGCGTCGCTGGCAGCGCGCATGCACACCGATGCGCAACTGCAGGCGCTGCAGCAGGCCTTTGCGGCGATGGAGGCCGCGACATCAATTGATGAATGGGTGGTCGCCGACCTGGCCTACCACCAGAGCATCCTGCAGGCCACCGGCAACCCCTTGCTGATCTCGCTGGGCGGTATTGTGGCCTCGGCGCTGGAGTCCTTGCTCACCGTCAACGCGCAGCAGGCCGGGCAGTTCAACGATGGCTTGCTGATGCATGGCAAGGTGCTGGCCGCCATTGAGCGGCGCAGTGCCGACGATGCGCAGCTGTGGATGCGGGCACTGCTGGCCGACACCATTGCCCGCTGGGGCGCGCCCGCCTGAAAGCCTGCATATCCAGGTTTCGCGCGGCTGTCGCGCAAAGCGCAAGGGCGGTAAATTCCTAGGGTTTGCTCTGATTTAATCATCATACAAATAAACCGATGATGGCGACTTCTGAAATTCTCAAGGTCGCCATTCCATGTCTCGTTCCCTGTTTGATCTGTCGGGCCGTACGGCGCTGATTACCGGCTCCTCGCGCGGCATTGGGCTGGCGCTGGCCCAGGGCCTGGCGGAATCGGGGGCAACGGTGGTGGTCAACAGCCGCCAGCAGGCAGCGGTGGATGCGGCCGTGGCGCAGTTGCAGGGCATGGGCCTCAAAGCCCAAGGGGCGGCCTTTGATGTGGCCGACCAGGCGGCGGTCGAAGCTGCCTTTGCGGCATTCGATGCCCAGGGCCTGGCCATCGATATCGTTGTCAACAATGCCGGCATCCAGCACCGCGAGCCCTTGCTTGATGTGTCGCTGGAAGACTGGAACCGGGTCATCAACACCAACCTGACGGCGGCCTTTGTCGTGGGCCGCACGGCAGCGCGCCGCATGATCGAGCGCGGCACCGGCGGCAAGATCATCAATATCGGATCGCTGACCAGCGAGGCGGCCCGTGCCACGGTGGCGCCCTACACGGTGGCCAAGGGCGGCATCAAGATGCTCTCCAAGGCGATGGCGGCCGAGTGGGCCATGCATGGCATCCAGGCCAACTCCATCGGCCCGGGCTACATCCTCACCGACATGAACGAGGCGCTGGTCAATAACGTCGCGTTCGATGCCTGGGTCAAGGCCAGCAATCCCACGCAGCGCTGGGGCCGGCCCGATGAGCTGGTGGGCACGGCCATCTATCTGGCCTCGGGCGCATCCAATTACGTCAACGGCCAGATCATCTATGTGGATGGCGGCTGGCTGGCGGTGCTGTAAGCGGGCGCACTAGCATGGCTACCTTGATTACCGACGTCAAAGTCATCGCGACGGCGCCCGAGGGCATCAACCTCCTGGTCGTCAAGATCGAGACCAACCAGCCTGGCCTCCACGGCCTGGGCTGCGCCACCTTTGCCTACCGGCATCTGGCGGTGCAATGCCTGGTCGAGCAGTACCTGCGCCCGCTGCTGATCGGCCGCGATGCCAGCCAGATTGAAGAGCTGTGGCAGCTGATGCACCAGAACGCCTACTGGCGCAACGGCCCCATCGAGAACAATGCGATCTCAGGCGTGGACATGGCGCTGTGGGACCTCAAGGGCAAGCAGGCCGGCATGCCGCTGTACCAGCTTCTGGGCGGCAAGCTGCGCGAGGGCGTGCCCATCTACCGCCATGCCGATGGGCGGGATCTGGAAGAGCTTTGCGACAACATCCAGAAGTACCGCGAGCAGGGCATCACCCATATCCGCTGCCAAAGCGGTGGCTATGGCGGTGGCGGCTTTGGCGCGGCGCCCGGCACGGCGCCCCGGGGCGCCGCTGATGGCATCTACCTCGATGCGCGCAAGTACATGCGCGAGACGCTCAAGATGTTTGACGCCATCCGCAGCCGCATCGGCTTTGAGGTGGAGCTGTGCCATGACGTGCACGAGCGCTTGAAACCCGCCGATGCGATCCGCTTTGCGCAGGCGCTCGAGCCCTATGAGCTGTTCTTTCTGGAAGACGCCATCGCGCTGGAAGAGGGCGACTGGCTGCGCCAGCTGCGCGACAAGACCAATGTGCCGCTGGCCCAGGGCGAGCTGTTCAACCACCCGTTTGAGTGGCGCGGCATCATCGCCGAGCGGCTGATCGACTTTATCCGCGTACACCTGAGCCAGGTGGGCGGCATCACCCCGGCGCGCAAGCTGCAGCTGTTTGCCGAGCAGTACGGCGTGCGCACGGCCTGGCATGGCCCGGGCGATATGTCGCCGCTGGCGCATGCGGCCAATATCCATATCGACCTGACCTCGCGCAATTTTGGCGTGCAGGAGTGGTCGGGCACGGAGCCGCCCAATTTTGTGATCCAGGAGCTCAAGGGCCCGCGCGACGCGCTACTGGCCGTGTTCCCTGGTTTGCCCACATTCCGCAATGGCTATGTCTACGCCAATGAGCAACCCGGCCTGGGTGTGGACATTGACGAGCGCGAAGCGGCCAAGTACCCCTGCAGCAGCGCAGTGACCACCTGGACGCAGACGCGCCTGGCCGATGGGAGCCTGCAGACCCCCTGATTCCCAGCATGCCGGGCCAGCAGCGCCGGCTTTTTTCGATTGACAACAAAGACGGAGACAGACAGATGACCACTCACTTCCAACTGCGCCGCATCGTGCTGGCCACCCTGGCGGCATCAGCAATGGGCGCTGGCGCCGCTTATGCTGAAGTCAAGGCCCGCGTGGGCCATGCGATGCCCGAGAGCCACCCGCAAGCCATTGCGATGAACAAGTTCGCCGAGCTCGCCTCCACCTACACCAATGGCAATGTCAAGGTGCAGGCCTACCACAGCGCGGTGCTGGGCAGCGATGAGAAGCAATTGCAGGCCGTGCAGGCAGGCACGCAGGATCTGTACATCGGCACCCTGGCGCCGCTGTCCTCGCGGGTCAAGGAAGTGCAGGTCTGGGATCTGCCTTTCATGTTCCGCAACTCGGCCGAAGTCTATGCGGTGCTTGATGGCGCCTCGTCCAAGAAGATTTTCGAGAAGATCGCACCGGCCAACCTGGTGGGCCTGACCTGGACCGGCATGGGCTTTCGCAACCTGTCCAACAGCAAGCACCGCGTGGCCAAGCCCGAGGATGTGAGCGGCCTCAAGATCCGTGTGATGACCAACCAGGTCGCGCTGGACACCTGGAAGACCCTGGGTGCCAACGCTACGCCGATGGCCTTTGCCGAGGTGTTCCCGGCGCTGGAGATCAAGGCCCTTGACGGCCAGGAGAACCCGCTCCAGCACATGTGGGCCAACAAGATGCAGGAAGTGCAGAAGTACATCACCATCACCAACCACGTCTACACGCCATCGGCCCTGGTCGCATCGAAGAAGTTCTGGGACAGCCTCTCGCCCGCCGACAAGGCCGGTGTGCAAAAGGCCGCGACCGAAGCGGGCCTGCTGCAGCGCAAGCTGCTCGACGAAGGCGACAGTCTGGCTGTCGAGAACTTCAAGAAAGCCGGTGTGACTGTGGACAGCATGCCCGCTGCCGAGCTGGCGCGCATGCAGGACAAGGTCAAGCCCGTGCTGGCCAAGTTCTCGCCGCAGATCGGTGATGAGTTCGTCAAGGGCTTCTTTGCCGAAATCGAGCAGGCGCGCAAGGCCCAGTAAGGCCCAGGAAGGGTATGGGCCCAGACCGGCATAGGCTGGGTCCGCTCCCTGCATTTCTTCTCAAGGTTCTGGCAGCGCCCCATGGCGCGGCGCTGCTGGCTTAGACATACAAGCATTCAGGTGGCGGCACGGCACAAGGCCGCGCTGCCGGGAAAGGTGTTGCCATGGGCAAGGTACTCAAAATGCTCGCCGACGGGCTGACGCGCGCGCTGGAAATCGCCATGGTGCTGTGCATGCTGGTCATGCTGGTGATGGTGTTCGGCAATGTGATGCTGCGGCTGTTTTTCAATACCGGCATTGATCTGTCGGAAGAGGTGCCGCGCTTTGCCTTTGTGTGGCTGACCTTTCTGGGCGCCATCGTGGGCATGCGCAAGCGCGCCCATCTGGGGGTGGATCTGATGGTGCAGATGATGCCGCTGGTGGGCCGCCGCGTCTGCTGGGGCCTGAGCCAGGCCATCATGCTGCTGTGCTGCGTCTACATCGTCTACGGCACCTGGCTGCAGCACGACATCATCGCGGGCAATGCCTCGCCGGTGGCGCAGCTGAGCATGCTCTGGGTCTACGGCGTGAGCTATTTCACCGGGGCGGCCATTGGCTTTATCTGCCTGTCGAACCTGGTGCGTCTGGTGCTGGGCAAGGTGGCGGACTATGAGCTGATTGACGTGCAGGAAGAGGGCATGGAAGAGGCCCGCGAGGCCGAGCACGCCATGCAGGAGCAGACCCAATCGCAGGCCCGGTCCCAAGGAGGTCGCGCATGACCATCTTCATTTTTATCTCGTCGCTGCTGGGCCTGATGGCTCTGGGCATGCCCATTGCTTTTGCGCTGATCGGCTGCGGCCTGGCGCTGATGTACTACATGGGCTTTACCGATCCGCAGATCGTGGTGCAGAACATGTGGGATGGCGCCAACAGCTTCCCGCTGCTGGCCGTGCCGTTCTTCATGCTGGCGGGCGAATTCATGAACGCCGGTGGTATGACGCGCCGCATCATCCACATGGCCATGGCCTGGATTGGCCATATCCGGGGTGGCCTGGGCTATGTGGCCGTTGGCGCCGCCGTGATCATGGCCTCGCTCTCGGGCTCGGCCGTGGCCGATACCGCCGCACTGGCCGCCGTGCTGGTGCCGATGATGCGCAAGGCCGGCTATGAGGTCAACCGCTCCTGCGGCCTGATCGCCTGCGGCGGCATCATCGCGCCGGTGATTCCGCCATCGATCGCGATGATTCTGTATGGCGTGACCGGTGGCGTGTCCATCACCAAGCTGTTCATCGCCGGCATTGTGCCGGGCCTGTTGATGGGTGTCGCGATCTTGCTGGCCTGGCGCTGGTGCATTGGCCGTGACCCGATCGTCACCGAGCCCAAGCGCAGCACTGCCGAGCGCCTGGCCGCCACACGCCAATCGCTGTGGGCGCTGGTGCTGCCGGTGGTCATCATCGGTGGCCTGAAGTTCGGCTGGTTCACCCCGACCGAGGCCGCCGTCATGGCCGCGATGTACTCGCTGCTGGTGGGCATGTTCGTCTACCGTGAGATCAAACTGAACCAGCTGTTTGCGCTGATCTACCGCGCCGCTGAGACCACGGCCATCATCATGTTCCTGGTGTCGGCCGCTGGCGTATCGGCCTGGCTGATCACCACCGCGAACATTCCGCAGCAGCTGGCTGCGCTGGTCGAGCCGCTGATGGACAACAAGATGCTGCTCACCTTTGCGCTGATGGTGCTGGTACTGCTGGTGGGCACGGCGCTGGATTTCACGCCCACGGTGCTGATCATGACGCCTGTGCTGATGCCGGTGCTCAAGCAGGCGGGCATCGACCCGGTCTACTTCGGCGTGCTGTTCATCATGAACAATGCCATTGGCCTGGTCACTCCTCCGGTGGGCACCGTGCTCAATGTCGTCTGCGGGGTCGCCAAGATACCGATGAGCGGTGCCATCAAGGGTGTGATTCCGTTCATGGTGGCCCAGACGATTGTGATGTTCCTGCTCGTGGTGTTCCCGCAGATCGTCATGTGGCCGCTGGAGATGATGAGCCGCTAAGCCTCAAACCGTCCAAACCCATTCATTGAAGAGCCTGGGGCGCTTGCCAGCCGCAAGCGCCAAGGGCGGGCTTTGCCCAAAAAAGACAAGGAGCCGACCATGAAACTGATTCCACGCCGCCGCCTCGTTGCAGGCCTGGCCTGCGCCACCCTGGCGGTGCTGGGCCTGGCGCCCGCGCAAGCCCAGGAGAGCAAGCGCGCACGCCTGGGCCATTCCTTTGCCGATTCGCACCCCCGCGCCATCGCGATGAAGCAGTTTGCTGCGGATGTCGCCAAGTCCACCGATGGCAAGGTGCAGATCGATGTGTACAGCAGCGCCACCTTGGGCAGCGAAGACAAGATGCTGATTGCAGTGCAAAGCGGCACGCAGGACCTGTACATGGGCGCGCTCTCGCCCATCGCCGCACGCAAGAAGGCGCTGCAGATTTTTGATTTTCCGTTTCTGTTTGCCAGCGATGCCGAGGCCGCCCATGTACTCGATGGCCCGGTGGGCCGCCAGATGTTGGGCGACATTGCCGATATGAAGATGCGCGGCCTGGTCTGGGCGGGCGGTGCCTTCCGCAATATGTCCAACAGCAAGCGGCCGCTGGCGACGCTGGCGGACATGAAGGGCCTGCGCGTGCGCGTGATGCAAAGCCCGATGGCGCTGGCCAGCTTCAATGCCATGGGCATGAACGCCGTGCCGATGGCCTTCTCCGAGGTCTACCCCGCGTTGGAGATCAAGGCACTGGACGGCTATGAGCACCCGGTGGTCGACATGTATGCCAACAAGATGTACGAGGTGCAGAAGTACCTGACCATCACCAACCATGTCTACACGCCCGTCGCGCTGATCGCGTCCGAGAAATGGTGGTCGGGCCTGACGCCCGCGCAGCAGCAGGCGGTGCAGCAGTCTGCCGAGAAGGCCCGCACCCTGCAGCGCAGCGAAGAGCTGCGCCAGGCCGGCGAGGTGGTCGCCCAGCTCAAATCGCATGGCATGCAGGTGGGCGAGATGCCGGCTGCCGAGCTGGAAAAGATCCGCGCTGCGGTGCAGCCGGTGATCGACAAGAACCAGGCGACCGTCGGCCAGGAGTTTGCCCAGTCGTTCTATGCGGCGTTGGCCAGCTACCGCAAAACCAAGCCTTAAGCCACTCACTTATCCAAGCCAATTAGGAACTTCTGATATGGAAGCGCTTGTTATCCACGCACCCGGCGATCTGCGGGTGCAATCCGTCCCCGCGCCTGCGCCCGGGCCTGGCCAGATGCTGGTGCGGGTGCGCTGCGGCGGCATCTGCGGCTCTGATCTGCATTACTACCAGCACGGCGGTTTTGGCACGGTTCGCATCAAGGAGCCGATGGTGCTGGGCCATGAGGTCTCGGGTGTCATCGAATCGGTAGGCGCCGAGGTGACGGGCTTTGCTGCCGGCCAGCGCATCGCAGTCAGCCCCAGCTGGCCTTGCGGCCAGTGCCGCTTTTGCCAGATGGGCCTGCAAAACCACTGCCTGGACATGCGCTACTACGGCAGCGCGATGCGCACGCCCCATGTGCAGGGTGCGTTTCGCCAGCAGATCGTCATCGAGTCGCACCAGGCCCATCTGCTGGCCGCGCAGGTGAGCGACGCCGAAGGCGCCATGGCCGAGCCGCTGGCAGTTGCCCTGCACGGCGTGCAGCGGGCAGGCCCCCTGCTGGGCCGCAAGGTGCTGGTGACGGGATGCGGGCCGATTGGTGCGCTGGCCATCATTGCCGCGCGCCGCGCAGGCGCCGCGCACATTGTGGCTACCGACATGAGCGCGCACCCGCTGGCCAAGGCCTTGCAGGTGGGCGCCGATGAGGTCGTGCATGTGGGCGAGTCGCCCGATGGCCTGGCCCGCTACGCAGCCGACAAGGGCCAGTTCGATGTGCTGTTCGAGGCCAGCGGCAACCCGCATGCCTTGCGCGGTGCCTTCGATGTGCTGCGCCCGCGCGCCACCATCGTGCAGCTGGGCCTGGCCGGTGCCGAGATGACCCTGCCGATCAACACGCTGGTGGCCAAGGAATTCGACTGGCGCGGCTCCTTCCGCTTTCATGAGGAGTTCGCCACTGCGGTGGCCCTGCTCAACAAGGGCTTGGTCGATGTGAAGCCGCTGATCTCCGCCACCTTGTCCTACCGCGATTCGGCCCGCGCCTTTGCGCTGGCGGCCGACCGCTCGCAGGCGATGAAGGTGCTGCTGGACTTTGAGTGAGCCCCCGCACCAACCTCAGCCACCACTGCTGATTCCCACCCCCATTTTTCTCAGTTCGTCCCATGAAAATCGTCAAGCTCACCACCTTTATCGTGCCACCGCGCTGGTGCTTTCTCAAGATCGAAACCGACGAGGGCATCGTTGGCTGGGGCGAGCCGGTGGTTGAAGGCCGCGCCCACACGGTGGCCGCAGCCGTCGAGGAACTCTCCGACTACCTGGTGGGGCGCGACCCGCGCAATGTGCAGGACCTGTGGAATGTGATGTACCGCGCCGGCTTCTACCGGGGGGGGCCGGTGATGATGAGCGCCATTGCCGGCGTGGACCAGGCGCTGTGGGACATCAAGGGCAAGGCGCTGGGTGTGCCGGTGCATGAGCTCTTGGGCGGCAAGGTGCGCGACCGTATCCGCGTCTACTCCTGGATCGGGGGTGACCGTCCGGCAGATACGGCCGCGCAAGCGCAAGCGGCCGTCGCCCGAGGCTTTACCGCCGTCAAGATGAACGGCACCGAGGAGATGCAGTACATCGACAGCCATGCCAAGGTGGAGCAGGCCGTGGCCAATGTCGCGATGATCCGCGAGTCGGTGGGCAAGCACATCGGCATTGGGGTGGACTTCCACGGCCGGGTGCACAAGCCCATGGCCAAGGTGCTGATGCGTGAGCTGCGCGATTTCAACCTGATGTTCATCGAGGAGCCCGTGCTCAGCGAGCACCTGGAGGTGATCCCGGAGCTGGCTGCCATTGGCGCCGCTCCGATCGCGCTGGGCGAGCGCCTCTATTCGCGCTGGGATTTCAAGCGCGTGTTTGTCCAAGGCGGTGTCGACATCATCCAGCCCGACCCCTCGCATGCTGGCGGCATCACCGAGACCTGCAAGATCGCCGCGATGGCCGAGGCCTACGATGTGGCGGTGGCCCTGCATTGCCCGCTGGGCCCGATTGCGCTGGCCGCCAACCTGCAGATCGATGCGGTCTGCTACAACGCCTTCATCCAGGAGCAAAGCCTGGGCATCCACTACAACCAGGGCAATGACCTGCTCGACTATGTGCACAACCGCGATGCCTTTGACTACCAGGACGGCTATGTCGCGATGCCCGGCGGCCCGGGCCTGGGCATCGAGGTGAATGAGGCCTATGTGGCCGAGCGCGCCAAAGAGGGCCACCGCTGGCGCAACCCGGTATGGCGCCATGCCGATGGCAGTGTGGCGGAGTGGTGATGCCAGGCGCCTCAACCCGGGTGTCTTGCCGGGTGGGGCGGCGGTTTAAGCAATGCCGCCATTGGCGCGCAGCACCTGCCCGTTGATCCAGCCCGACTCCTTGCTGGCCAAAAAGGCGACCACCGCCGCGATGTCCTCGGGCTCGCCCAGGCGCTCCAGCGGCGGCATCTTGGCAAAGTGCTCAATTTGCGCCTCGCTCTTGCCGGCAAAGAACAGCTCGGTGGCGACCGGGCCGGGAGCGACCGCGTTGACGGTGATCTGGCGGCCGCGCAGCTCCTTGGCGAACACGCGGGTAAAGGCCTCGACGGCGGCCTTGCTGCCGTTGTAGATCGCGTAGCCGGGCAGGTTCAGTGCCAGCGCGGTGGTCGAGAGGTTGATGATGCGCCCGCCTGCGTTGAGGCGTGTGGCCGCTTCGCGCAGCGTGTTGAACACGCCCTGGGTGTTGATCGCAAAGGTCTTGGCAAACAGCGCGTCACTGGTCTCGGCCAGGGTGCTGGTGGCGAGCACACCGGCGTTGTTGACGAGCACATCAATCTGGCCCAGTTGCTGCTCGACGGTGCTGAACATCGCCTGCACCTGGTCAGCCTGCGAGATATCGGCACGGATGGCCATCGCCTGGCCACCTTCTTGCATCAGCGCTTGGGCCAGTGCTTCGGCCTCTTGCGCGTTGTTGGCGTAGTTGATGGCGATGGCGTGGCCGTCCTGGGCCAGGCGGCGGGCAATGGTGGCACCGATTCCGCGCGATGCGCCGGTGATCAGGGCAATGGATGTGGGCTTGGTCATGTCTGCTTTCCTGTCGTTGATCGAATGGCTGGATTTTTCACTATTCCATTCAAAAGATCATTGTGCTGATTTGAATTTTATAATTCGGTTTACTTTAATAATATGCGCCGCATTGGGTTGGCGTTGTTGCGATGGACCGCTTTCAGGAAATGCAGGTATTTGTGCGGGTGGCCGACCGCAGCAGCTTTGCGCAGGCGTCGGACGATCTGCAGATTCCGCGTGCCACGGTAACCAACCTGGTCCAGCGGCTGGAAGCGCGGGTGGGCGCACGCCTGCTGGACCGCACCACGCGCCAGGTGCGGCTGACGGCCGAAGGCGAGGACTACTACCGCCGCTGCACCCGGCTGCTGGCCGATCTGCAGGAGGCCGAGAGCGCCTTTCGCCACGCGCCGCCGCAGGGCCTGCTGCGGGTCAACCTGCAGGGCACCTTGGCACGCTTTTTTGTGATGCCCCATCTGGGGGCGTTTGCGGACCAGTACCCCGAGGTACAGCTGCATATGGCGGAGGACGACCGGCTGGTGGACCTGGTGCGCGAAGGGGTGGACTGCGTGCTGCGGGCTGGCAGCCTGCAAAGCTCATCGCTGATCGGGCGCCAGGTGGCGTCGCTGCGCCAGGTGACGGTCGTCAGCCGGGCCTATGCCGAGCGCCACGGCCTGCCGCAGTCACTCGATGACCTGGCGCAGCATGCCGCTGTGGCCTATGTCTCCAGCGCCACGGGCCGGCCGGTGGCGCTGGAGTTTTGCGTGGGCAAGCAGGTGGTGGAGCGGCGGCTCAAGCCCAGCATCACCGTCAACGGTGCCGATCTGTACACCGGCGCAGCCATGGCGGGCTTGGGGATGGTGCAGGTGCCGCGCTACCGCATTGCGCAGGCGCTGCAAGAGGGCGATCTGCTGGAGGTGCTGCCTGATGTACCCCCGCCGTCGATGCCGGTGTCGGTGCTGCACCCCTACAGCCGCCAGCCTTCGGCGCGGCTGCGGGTGTTTATCGATTGGCTCGCAGAGCGCTTTGTAGATGTGAATTAGTGGCTCATTGGGTGGAGCCGAAAGGCAAGGCAGCCCAGCCATTGGGCCGGGCACTTGCACGAGCGGATGCGGACAGCGGACAAAAAAACAGGCCCACAGCCTGGAGGGCGGTGGGCCTGGGTTCAGCCAGCAGTGGCTGGCATCTGCGGTCGCTTAGCGGTTGGAGCGGGTTGCAATGCCGGCCACCACATGGGCAGGCGCTTCGGTGTAGCGCTTGAACTCCATCGTGTAGGTGGCGCGGCCCTGCGTCATTGAGCGCAGCTGCGTGGCATAGCCAAACATCTCGGACAAGGGGACCTCGGCCTTGATGCTCTTGCCGCCACCGGCGATGTCGTCCATGCCCTGCACCATGCCCCGGCGCGATGACAGGTCGCCCATCACCGTGCCGGCATAGTCCTCGGGCGTCTCGACCTCGACGGCCATCATCGGCTCCAGGATGACCGGGTTGGCCTTCTTCATGCCTTCCTTGAAGCCGAAGATGGCCGCCATCTTGAAGGCCTGCTCGGACGAGTCCACATCGTGGTACGAGCCAAAAGTGAGACGCACCCGCACATCCACCACCGGGTAGCCGGCCAGAACGCCGCTCGCCAGCGCCTCACGCACACCTTTCTCCACGGCCGGGATGTACTCGCGTGGCACCACGCCGCCCTTGATCTCGTCAACAAAGGCAAAGCCTTCGCCGGACGCCATCGGCTCCAGCGTGAAGACCACATGGCCATACTGGCCCTTGCCGCCCGACTGGCGCACAAACTTGCCGTCCACATCCTTGACCGTGTTGCGGATGGTCTCGCGGTAGGCCACCTGGGGCTTGCCCACATTGGCTTCCACGTTGAACTCCCGCTTCATGCGGTCCACGATGATCTCCAGATGCAGCTCGCCCATGCCGGCGATGATGGTCTGGCCCGATTCCTCATCGGTGCGCACGCGGAACGACGGATCCTCGGCGGCCAGGCGCGACAGGGCGATGCCCATCTTTTCCTGGTCGGCCTTGGTCTTGGGCTCGATCGCTTGCGCAATGACGGGCTCAGGAAAGGACATGCGCTCCAGGATGATGGGCGCGCTCGGGTCGCTCAAGGTCTCACCGGTCGTCACCTCCTTGAGGCCCACGCAAGCGGCAATGTCGCCGGCGCGGATCTCGTCGATTTCCTGGCGCTCATTGGCATGCATCTGCACGATGCGGCCAATGCGCTCCTTGCGGCCCCGGATCGGGTTGTAGACCAGATCGCCCTTGCTGAGCACGCCCGAGTAGACGCGCACAAAGGTCAGCTGGCCCACAAACGGGTCGGTCATCAGCTTGAAGGCGAGGGCAGAGAACTTCTCGCTGTCGTCCGCGCGGCGCGTGAGCACCGTGCTGTCGTTCTCGTCTTCGCTGTGGCCAGTCACCGCAGGCACATCCAGCGGCGAAGGCATGAGCTCGACCACGGCGTCCAGCAAACGCTGCACACCCTTGTTCTTGAAGGCCGAGCCGCACAGCATGGGCTGGATCTCGGTGGCAATCGTGCGCAGGCGCAAGCCGGCAATGATGTCGGCCTCGGGCAGGTCACCATCGCTCAGGTACTTGTCGGTCAGCGCTTCGCTCGCTTCGGCAGCCGCTTCCACCATCTTGGTGCGCCACTCCTGCGCCGTGGCCTGCAGCTCGGCGGGAATCTCCCGGTACTCGAACTGCATGCCCTGCGAGGCCTCGTCCCAGATGATGGCCTTCATCTTGATCAGGTCGATCACGCCAGAGAACTCGGCCTCGGCACCAATCGGAATCACGATGGGCACGGGGTTGGCTTTCAAGCGGTCCACCATCATCTGGCGCACGCGGAAGAAGTCCGCACCAATGCGGTCCATCTTGTTGACAAAGGCCAGGCGTGGCACCTTGTACTTGTTGGCCTGGCGCCAGACGGTTTCGGACTGCGGCTGCACGCCGCCCACCGAGTCATAGACCATGACGGCGCCGTCGAGCACACGCATCGAGCGCTCGACCTCGATCGTGAAGTCCACGTGACCGGGGGTGTCGATGATGTTGATGCGGTGGGCCGGGAAGTTGCGTTCCATGCCCGACCAGAAGGCCGTTGTTGCGGCCGAGGTGATCGTGATGCCGCGCTCTTGCTCCTGGGCCATCCAGTCCATCGTGGCGGCGCCATCATGCACCTCGCCCAGCTTGTGGCTCACCCCGGTATAGAACAGGATGCGCTCGGTCGTCGTGGTTTTTCCGGCATCGATGTGCGCAGAGATGCCGATGTTGCGATAGCGTTCTATGGGGGTATGGCGGGCCATGTTGACCTCCTTGGGTCGGTTTTTTCAGCTGGATTCAGCTGCTTGTTACAGCCCTGCGCGCTCCCACTTTGCGACATCCGGCGCCTTCAAGACAGCACCGGCACAGGGCCAGAAAAGAGTGATGGTAATAGTACGAAGACAATCGTACTGTCATCATGGGTATTGCCCGATTGGGGACAATACTGGCTATCGTGCTGCCAATGCTGCAGACCCAGGCAGAATGGCGCCCTTTGGCAATGAACCGGCTGTTGCAGCCGATGCGCGCCTCCTTGGCGCATGGACCCCGGATGATTCCTCACCACCCTGAAGCTGCGCAGATCCATTTGGAAAATGTGCTCACCGCCCTGGGCAACCCCACGCGCCTGGCGGTAGTGCGTGTGCTGGCCGATGGCCAGGAGCGCAGCTGCACGGCGCTTTTGCGCGACCAGACCAAGTCGACGATGACGCACCACTGGCGCGTGCTGCGCAGCAGCGGCGTGATCTGGCAGCGCCCTGCCGGGCGCGAGAACCTGCTGTCGCTGCGGCGCGAGGACCTCGATGCCCGCTTTCCCGGCCTGCTTGACGCGATACTCTCGGCCACGCGCAGCGATGCGCTGACCGATGCCAGCACGGCCTGGGGTGAGCGCAGCTAGGCCAGCGGTCATTGCCTATATAAGCCTGGTTTTTGATTTTTGATGGATGGAGAAGCGCAGCATGCAAGACGCCAAGGCGCTGGTACTTTTTTCGGGTGGACAGGATTCCACCGTCTGCCTGGCTTGGGCCTTGAGCCGCTATGCCCAGGTCGAAACGATTGGCTTTGACTACGGCCAGAACCACCGGGTGGAGCTGGAATGCCGCAGCACCGTGCTGGCTCACTTGCGCGCGCAGTTCCCGCAGTGGGCGGCAAAGCTGGGTGAGGACCACCTGCTCCATATCGATGTGCTCGGCCAGATCAGCGATACGGCGCTGACCCGTGATGCCGCGCTGGCCTACCAGGCCGATGGCCTGCCCAATACCTTTGTGCCGGCGCGCAACCTGGTGTTTTTGACCCTCGCCTCTGCGGTGGCCTACCGCCGCCAGTGCACGGTGCTGGTGGGCGGCATGTGCGAGACCGATTTCTCCGGCTATCCCGACTGCCGCGACAACACGATGAAGGCCATGCAGGTGGCGCTGAGCCTGGGCCTGGGGCGGCAGCTGGTGGTGGAGACCCCCCTGATGTGGATCGACAAGGCCGCGACCTGGCAGCTGGCGCAGGGCCTGGGCGGCGACGCCTTGACCGCCCTGGTACAGGAAGACACCCATACCTGCTACAAGGGCGACCGCAGCGAGCGCCATGACTGGGGCTATGGCTGTGGCGAATGCCCGGCCTGTGCGTTGCGTGCACAGGGCTTTGCGCGTTGGAAGCAAGCGGTCTAAACAACAGCGCCGGTATCAGCGCGGCGCCACCAGCGGCGCCTTGCGGTTGGCCATCGCCCGCTCAAACAGCGCCATAAAGCGGGGCGCGACCTTGGCGATATGGTAGGCCTTGCCGGTCTCCAGCGCAGCCTGGGCATAGCGCTGGCGCCGGGCCGGGTCACGGCGCAGCTGCCGTATCGCCTCGATCCAGTCGTCGTCGTTGTCGGGCAGCAAAAGGCCGTTGACGTTATGGGCAATCAGCTCGGGTGCAAAGCCCCAGTTGGAGCCAATCACGCAGCCCCCGCGCGCCAGGATCTCCATCAGCCCCCAGTTGGCCACGCCATAGCGCAGCGGGTAGAGGAAGAGATCGACCTCGGCCAGCAGCGCCGAGAACTGGTCATAGGGCAGGTGGCCGGGGAACTCGATCACATCGGCGGCGGGGTAGACCTTGAGCAGGTGGTCGCGAAAGCTTTCCACCTTGCCGCCATAGCGCCGCTCCACCCATTGCTGCTCATAGCCGTAGGTGGAGGCCTTGGCATCACCGATGGCGATAAAGCGGGTGTTGTGGCCATCGCCTTTGCGCACCATGCGGTCCACCAGCCGGATATAGGTCTCAAAACCCTTGGCGCTCGAGAGATCGCGCGCCGAGAACGCGATGGTGAAAGGCTTTTGGGTATCGTCCGCTGCATCACCGGCAGCGCCAAAATCCCGCAGCGGCGGCTGGATATCAAAGCCCTCGAACTGCACCGCAATCCGGTCCTGCAGCAGCGGCGGGAACATCGAGCGCGCATAGGCGCTGGGCACGATGGTCAGGTCGCTGCACAGCACCTGGTGGAAGCTCAGCATCTCGGTGTTGCGGTCGCCCAGGCGCTGGGCCTGGTCCGGCGGGTAGGCGGCATCCCAGCCATGGGCCAGGTAGCTGGGGAACTCGATATAGCTGATGATGGCGGCTTGCAGCTCGCCATAGAGCCAGTTGGGCGCGCCCCAGAGCGAATGGGCCACCACCACATCGATCTTGCGGCCCTGGGCGGCTTCAAAGTCTTCCAGCGCCTTGAGCACGCCCCGGCAGATGCGGGCCGAGCGCTCGACCTTGTCCGAGTAGTAGTAGCTCTGGGGGCCGACGATCAGGCCATCGGGCTGGAAGGACAGCAGGTGGTCGCAGTGCTTTTCATGGTTGGCCTTGTGGCCGGGCGTGGTCATGAACCAGGCATCTGCGACGCCCTGGGCACGCAGGTGGCTGCACAGCAGGCTGTACTGGCTCGGGTAGACCGCGCCTACAAAAACGATCAGGGGTTTGTCTGTCATGGTCGGCAAGGGCTCGGCGTCAAGGGTCACAGGGGCAGGTGGTCATTGGGCTGCGCGGCGGCCGGTGCCAGGGGCACGAGTGGCTCACCGTCCGAGATCTGGTATTTGCGCATCTTCTCCCACAGCACCTTGCGGCTGATGCCCATCTGCTGGGCAGTGTTCTGGCGCTTCCAGCTATTGGCATGCAGCGCTTCGATGATGCGGTTGCGCTCTTCCTGGTCCCAGTTGCCGCGCTCGGCCAGCAGCGGTCCGGCCGCATGGGATTCCAGCGGAAAGGTCGCCGCCGACAGGCTCTGGGCCTGCAGCAGCAGGCGATCGGTGGCGCCGCCGGCATGCCAGTCCTGGGTCTGGCGGGCGGCCACGCCAATGCGCTCGGCCAGGTTGCGCAGCTCGCGCACATTGCCGGGGAAGTACATCTGCGCAATCGCGTCGAGGATGAACATCGGCGGCCCACCCAGGCGCTCCATCATCTCCTCGCCCACCACCTTGCGCAGGATGCTGTTGAAGATGGCCAGCTTGTCGGCCTCGCCCCGCTCTTCGAGGCTGGGCATCTGCAGCTCGATCACCGCCAGGCGAAAGAACAGATCGGCGCGGAAGCGCCCGGCATGCACCAGCTCGCGCAGCGATTTGTTGGTGGCCGCCACCAGGCGAAAATCCAGCGCCACTGGCGATGTGGCGCCCAGCCGGGTGACCGTGCGCTCTTCGAGCACGCGCAGGAGCTTGACCTGCTGGTAGAGCGGCAGGTCGGCGATTTCGTCGAGAAACAGGGTGCCGCCATTGGCCTGCTCAAAAAAGCCCTTGTGCGCCGTCACCGCACCGGTGAACGAGCCTTTGGCATGGCCAAAGAACAGCGACTCAAAGAGGCCGTCGGGGATCGCGCCGCAGTTGACCACGACAAAGGGCCCCTGGCCGTAGTGCGTGTTGCGTTCATGCAGGCGTTCGGCCACGCGTTCCTTGCCGGTGCCCGTCTCGCCAAAGATCAGCACGCTGTGCTCGCAGTCGGCAAAGGTGTCCACATCGCGCAGCAGGGCCAGCATGCACTCGGCCTCGGCGATGATGTCGTCGCCCCGCGGCTGCTTGTGCTTGGTGCTTTGCAGGCGCCGCACAATGCGCACCAGCATCGCGCGCAGCTCGGCGCCGGTAAAGTCAAAGGGCAGCACATGGGAGTACTCGGTGGCATAGGTGCCCGGCCCTTCGCCACGCGGCTTGGCGCTGACCCACAGCACCGGCATGCCGCCAAAATTGCCCTCGATCCCCTGGCGCGTAAAACGCGCACCTTCCAGCACCGACACACTCACCACGGCAATGGCATTGCCCCCTTGCGCCACCACGGGCGACAGGTTCAGGCCATCGGCGCGCACCACGTCCACATCCAAGTTGACCATGCAGCGCTCCACGCGCTCTGCAATGTCCGCTTGGCCTTCCCAGACGTAGATGACCAAATCGTTCTGATTCACGTTCTATTCCCTCGGTTCTTCATGTCGCTGCGTTCACTCCTGTCTTCATTGCACGATCTGGGCGGTATCGCACTGGATGCCCAGCAAATCCACGCTGGCGCGGCCCAGCTCGATGCCCAGGCCCTGCAGCAGCAGGTCCAGTGCGCTGCCGATCCCATTCAGCAAATCCTTTAACAATTCGCTCACGACCGAGACAACCACATTGAGCAGCGCGTTGAGACCGCCGAGCAAACCACCTACCACTGGCCCCAATATGGTGCCCAACACTCCGTAGTATTCGACGTTTTTCGCATCCCCCACTAACGCAGGAACTTGCTTCAACAAATCACTGACTGTTGTGCCGAGTCGCAGCCCATTGGGACCGCTGGAGCGCTCCACGTCCACCTGCATTCCGACCAGGCATTCGTCCACATTGCTGCTGTTGTAGGGGCAGGCCTGGGCATTGGGCGGCGATGTGTAGCTGGCGCCTTGCAGCAGCGATGTAGACAGCTTGCTTTGCACGCGCAGACCGCCCAGCAGGTTCAACAGGTTCAGGTCCACCAGCTCGGTCTTTTGGCAGATGCCATTGGCATTCAACTGGCCGATGCAGACATCACCAATCGCCGAGCGCACGGAGATATTGGCCCGCCGGTCATTGCGGGCTGGTGTGCATTGGATGGCTTCGAGCGTGCCGGTGCTGCGCACCAGATCGACCTGAATGGGGATGTGCACGCGGATACCCAGCAGGTTGCCCAGCAGTGCGGTCAGCAGGCCGGGCGTGCTGACATTCTTTTGCTCACCAATGTTGACGGTCAGTCGCACCTGAGCGCTGCGTGCCTTGGTCTGGCCATTGGCCGGGCCGATGGCATTGCGTGGTGGCTCCACCACGGTGAGGTTGGCGTCCAGAATGCCCGGCAGCCCCAGGCCCAGCGCCACGCTGTTGGTGCCGTTGGCAGCGACCAGATGGGTGCGTACCAGGTCGCCCAGGCCGATGGCGGCATCGAGCCCCGCGCCGATGGGCGAGGCAGCGCCCCCTGCGGAGATCACGGCCAGCAGGCCCTTGTCACCGCCCAGTGGCAGTTTGATGTTGGCAAGCTGAAAGGCCGCCAGGTAGGCGCGCAGATCGACCAGCGCGGCAATGTCGACGCCGGCATTGAGCAGGCTGTCGCTGCCGGCATTGATTGCCGCGTCGATCAGGTCGATCACCGAGGCATTCACATTGGCCAGGTCATTGGGGGTGAGCAGCGCCAGGTCGTTGACGCCAATGGGCAGGCCCAGCACCTTGAGCAGGCCCGAGGGCGTGATCTTGGCATTGGCGATGCCGTCCTTGTCGAGGATGGTGAGCCGCTGGATATCCAGCCCCACCAGCGCGGTGATGCGGCCCAGCAGGCCGTTGTTGTTGAAGCGCAGCAGCTGCGAGCCGATCGAGAACGCGGCCACCGGCTCGCTGTCCTTGGCGGCGGTCGCAGCCGCTGCCACCAGGCGCGAGCCCACAAAGGGCAGCAGCTGCAGCACCTCGCCTTGCAGCTGCACACGCACCGCGTTCATCGGGCTGCTGCCCAGGCCAAAGCGCAGCGCATCGGCCTTGCTGCTGTCCCAGTGGCCGCAGTCGATGCGGCGCTGCTCATTGTCCAGCGACAGGCGCAGCTGGGTGGTCACGCTGTGGTTGGCTGCCGCCTGGCCGAGCCCGCAGGTGGCCGAGTTGCCATAGGTGATGGCATTGACCGCTTCGAGCGCAGCCACATCGGCGATGCGCTGCAGATCGCGTTTGGCGTAGTACATATAGCCAATCTGCACGGTGCCCAGCAAGGTGACCAGCACCGCGGCGAGCAGCGCGAACTGCAGCAGCACGGCGCCGCGCTGGGCCAAGGGCAGGGCGCGTTGGGGGGATGGGGGGCTACAGGCGGACATGGTGCAGATCCTCCTTACAGCAGCGATGCAAAGTGCACCACGCTTTTTTCATAGAGCTGCCGGGGCTCGGTGACCCACACACCCTGCGTACCAAACAGCGGCGCGAGCTGGTAGCGCAGCTCAAAGCTGGCGCTGCCGGTGCCCGTGCTGGGGCAGGCCGCTTGCCACTGGATGGGGCTGACCGTGAGCTGGTCGGCCACCGTGCCGGGGACGTCACTGCGCTCCAGGCTGGAGCGCACCGATTGCAGCACCCGCAGCTGGATGGTGGCGCGGTTGGCTGCGGCCTGCGTGGGGTGGCAGGGGTCGCTGACTCCTGCTGCCAGCACGCCCAAAATGGCGCGTGCGCCATCCCCTGCTGCCCGCGTGAGCGACTGCTGCGCCTGGAATGCGCGCCAGTACACCGTCAGGCCCAGCAGCATGACGATCATGAAGACCGCAATCAGCGCGAACTCGATGGCCGCGACGCCACGCTGTGGTCCCAGTGCGCCGGCGCGGCGGCTGGTGCAGCAGTGCTTCATAGCATCCTCCTGTCCACCAACAAGCTGGCCTGGGCCTGCAGGCTGGCCGGCAGTACGAGACCCAGCCCAGGGATCGCCGGCGCAATCGCGCCCTGGCGGTAGTTGGCAATGCGGTAGCTGACCAGCACCAGGCATGGGGTCTCGATATTGCAGTCGAGCGCCGGATTGAGCGCAGTGTCCTGGTTGCAGGCGGTGTCTGCCAGGTGGCAAAGGGTGAAGTCGATATCGCCTTCGGCGGGCCGCAGCTCGGCGGGCAGCCAGCTGAGCGCATTGGCCGTGGTGCGGCGCGCCTGCAAGCTGCGGAAGGCCCAGGTGGGCGGGTTGCTGCCAATGATCGTGGAGCTGGGGTAGCGCAGTGCCGCCCGGGCCCCTTCTTCGACCGCATACTGCATGGACTGGCGCACCAGGAAGGTGAGGCCATAGCAGACGATGCCATAGAGCAGCACAAAAAACACCGGGAAGATAATCGCCCACTCCAGCGCATACACGCCGCGCTGCTGGCGCGAACGCCTGCAGCGGTGCATGAACGGGGTAGGGTGCGGGCGCATGGCGGGCTCCTGGGCGGCCAGTGTTACTGCTTCACATCCATGCCGGTCTCAAAGCGCTCGGGGATCTTGGTCTCAAAGCTCTTGAGGTAGCGCTGGTAGCTGCGGCTGGCCTGCTCGCCATCAATGGTGCGGGGGTGTACGCCGGGCGATGCGGTCTGCATGGCCAGCAGGCGCTCTGTGGCGTTGCCGATGATGATCGGGCGGCTGCGCCAGATGACGGGGTTCTCCAGCGAAGGATTGCTGTTCTCCGTGGCCAGCGGGATATAGGGCTGCGTGGCGGGCGAGGCGCGCTCGGGGATATCTACCACGGGGGCTTGCCGTGTCATCTCCAGGCTGGGCACCTCGGCTTCGACCGATGCCACGGCGCGGCTGGATTCGGCACGCAAGGCGGTGACCGAGAACCCCGCACAAGCAGCAAGGCCCAGCAGCACGGAACGCCAGGTGGGGAGAGAAAGAGGCTGAGACATGGGGGACTCCTGGTGGTGCTAAGGCACGATGGGGCGTGCCGGGGTATCGGTGATGTGCGGGCTGCCGTTGCCGGCGGCTGTACTGCGCAAGGCCGTGGGCACGGCAGGCCCAGAGCCCGCAGCAGGCCCTGCGGATGGCGTTGCAGCCGGCGCTGCGATTGGCTCTGTAGCCGCAGCTGGAAGCGGGCTGGCCGCAAGTGCTGCGCCGTCCACCAAGGGCGCCGCCGCAGCCGGTACTGGCGCTGGCAACTCGCCCCCATTGCGCCGGCGCATGGCGGTCTGCACCGTCTGCAACTGCGCTTGCAGGGTCTGCATCGAGTTCGCATCAATCAGCGCGGGCACATTCTTGGCGGCGGGCTGGCTCAGGCGCTGCAGCAGTTGCGAGGCCTGTGCCTTCTGGTCGCTGGCCATCAGGTAGAGGGCCAGGTTGAGCTGCACCCGGGCATTGCCCGGGGCCAGCTGCGCCGCCTGCAACACTGGCAGATGGGCGGCCTCGGTCTGGCCGTCCAGCATATGGGCGTAGGCCAGGTCGCTCAGCACATCGGCATCGATGGGGTTGATCTGGCGCGCCATCTCCAGCTGCGCAATGGCGTTGGGGTACTGGGCCTGGCTGGCATACAGCAGGCCCAGGCCGCGCCGCGCGCGGGCCACGGTGCTGCTGTCGGGGTCGGCCAGCAGCGCCTGGTAGCCTTGCTCGGCCAATGGGCCCTGGCCGGTATTGCGCAGTGCATCGGCGCGCATCAGCCGGATCTGCGGCTGGCTGCCGTACTGGCGCTCAAAGGCCTGCGTGTGCGCCAGCGACGCATACCACTGGTTGGCCTGCTGCATCTGGCGGATCAGGTTCAGATAAGTCTGCTGTGGGTCGATCTGGGTCAGCTGCGCGGCCTTTTCCATTTGCTGCTGGGCTTGCGCTGCCGTGCTTTGTTCGGCGGCGCCATAGCCTTGCGGGCCTTTGGAGGCGCAGCCGGTCAACAGCGCAGCGGCCAAGGCCAGCAGCGGCATCGACCTTGTTCGGATGTTGCTGAGGTGATGGCGCATAGTTATTTCCCTCCTATCGCCGACAGTGAGCGGATCACCGCGGTAAAGCCAGGCCCTGCCGTAATCACGATCAAGGCGGGCAGCAAGGTCAGCACCATCACGCCGGTCATCTTGACCGTGATCGTGCCGATCTTTTCCTTGAAATTGGCCTGGCGCTTCTCGCGCAGGCGCAGGCTGAACTCGCGCAGCGGCTCCTGCACGGCGCCGCCATGCCGGTCCACCTGCACCAGCAGATTGACCACGGCGCTCATGTCGTCGTCGGCTCCCAGCATCGCCAGGCGCTGCAGCGACTGCTCACGCGTGCGGCCCGAGCTGTAGAGCCGATTGGCCAGGCCCAACTCGGCGCTCAGCACGCGCAGCACACTGCCAAATTCAGAGGCCAGAATATGCAGGCTCTGGTCAATGCTCAGGCCCACGCCTTGCAGCAAGCGCAGCAGGTCCACAAACAGCGGCAGCTCTTCGACCACCTGCTTGCGGCGGTTGGTGGCCTTGGAGCGCAGAATCCACTTGGGCAGCATCAGGCCCAGGCTGAAAGCTACAAAGCCTTGGAACACGGCGGTGGTGCCCTGTGGCTCGAAAATCAGCAGCGCCAACACAGGCAGGGCCAGGCACAGCAAGATGCGGCTGGTGACAAATGTGAAGGCGCCACGTGCCATCTCGATGCCTGCCTGCTCCATGAGCTTGCGGTCCTCGTCCGCAAACAAGGCCTTGGCCAGGCCCGTGTCCAACCAGGCAGGCGGCTTGAGACGATCGATCATCTGCTGGGCCGCCTCTTGCTCGCTTTGCGATGCGGAGCTTGGCAGCGCTTGCAGCCCGGGTATGGGGAAGGGCTGAATCACTGCAGCTGTCGCTTCGCGCTGCCGCAGCAGCTGCGCGACGCGCAACTCGGTGCGTTCGCTGCGGTGCTGGCGCAGCAGCAGCCTGCCTGCGAGCATCAGCAGCCCCAGCGCAGCCAGCACCAGGCTGGCAATCCACAGTTGATCGCTGGTCATCGGCAATCCTCCGTGCAGCAAACAGGCTCTGGAGGAGGCGAATAACGGCGGTCGTTCAGGAATGTGGGTCGAGACATCAGTCGGACTCCCTATTTCAGGCGTGCCAGCCGGTACAGCAGAAAGGAGCCAAACACTTCCAGGCCTGCTGCGATAAAGATCATTTTTTGGCCGGTACCGTCTTGCCACAGCCGCAGGAAGTAGCCCTGGTTCAGCAGCATGATCAAGCTGCCCACGATGATGGGCAGCAAGGCCAGGATCCAGGCTGAAAGACGCACCTCGGTCGAGAGGGAATGGAGCTCGCGCTCGGCCGACTGGCGGTCGCGGATATAGGCGGACACACGTTCGAGCACCTGGTCCACCCGGCCGCCGTAGCGCGTGCTCATGCGGAAGACGGCCGCGAGCAGCCCGAACTCGGCCAGCTTCCAGGTGCGCTCCAACTGGGTCATCGCCTGGCCCAGGTCGGGCGAGACGCTCAGGGACGCATTGACATGCTGCAAGGCGCTGCCCAGCGGCTCGGGCACATTGCCGCTGGCAAACTGGAAGGCGGCATGGGGCGAGTTGCCGATGGAGATCAGGCGCACCATATTGTCCAGAAAGCCCGGCAGCAGCGAGAGCATCTTGGCGCGGCGCTTGCTCACCCGGTGCCAGATGCCAAACCAGGTCAGCAGCGCATAGACGGCCAGCACCATCAGACCCAGCAAAGCACCTGCTTGCAGTGCCACCAGACACGCGAGTAACAGCCCGAGCCCGGCGATCATGACCAGGCCGCGCGGGCTGATGCCCCAGGCGCCATAGCCCAGATGGTCATACAGCCATTGCCGCGCTGAGGCCGAGGGCGTGAGCGCAGCAGGCAAGGCTGCAGAAGCTCTGGGGTCGGTTGCCATGCCGGGCATCGGTGCGGCGGCTGAGGGGGCCAGCAGATCGCGCTGGATATCGCGGCTGCGCTGCATATGGCCGGCAATCGATTGCCGGGCCTGCTGCTGGCGCGCACGGGAGAACAGCCACAGCGCCAGGGCCAGCAGCGCGCAGGCAAGGGCGGCGATGACCAGGACGGCGGGGTGGATGTTCATCGTGGTCCTCCGCTGCTGCCGGCCTGCTGCTGGCCCCGCCACCAGGCCAGCAATTTGGGCGAATGCGGCGAGATGCCCATGGAAACCCACTGGTCCTGTTCCTGGCCGTCGGGGCCGGTCTGGGCCTCGTAGCGGTACAGCTCCTGGGTGGAGATCATGTTGTCGGTCATGCCCGTCACCTCGGTCAGTGACAGCAGGCGCCGGCGGCCGTTGGAGAGGCGGCCGATCTGCACGATAAAGTCCACCGCATTGGCAATCTGGCGGCGCAGGCTCACTTCGCTGCCCTGAAAGCCGGCAAAGCCGGCCAGCATCTCGGCGCGGTAGAGGCATTCGCGCGGCGAGCTGGCATGGATGGTGCCCATGGAGCCATCGTGGCCGGTGTTCATCGCCTGGAGCAGCTCCAGCACTTCGCCGCTGCGCACTTCGCCAACGATGATGCGGTCGGGCCGCATGCGCAGGCTGTTGACCAGCAGATCGCGGATGCTCACATGGCCCGAGCCATCGAAGCTACCCGGGCGGCTCTCCAGCCGCACCACATGGCTGTGGTTGAGGGCGAGCTCGGCGGTGTCCTCGATGGTCACAATGCGCTCGTTGCTCGGGATAAAGCTGGCCAGGGCGTTGAGCAAGGAGGTCTTGCCCGAGCTGGTGCCGCCGCTCACCAGGATGTTGCAGCGTGCCTTGACGGCCATCTCCAGAATGCGGCAGATGTCTTCGCTGAAGCTGCCCAGCTCGACCAGGTCTTTGGGCGTGAGCGGGTCCTTGCGGAACTTGCGGATCGAGACCGTGGGGCCGTCGATGGCCAGTGGGCCGATGATCACATTGATGCGGCCGCCATCGGGCAGGCGGGCATCTACCATGGGGCTGGATTCGTCCAGGCGCCGCCCCAGCGGCGCCAGAATACGCCGCACAATGCGCAGCACATGCTCGTCGTCCTTGAAGTGCGAGGCCTCGCGCTCGAGCATGCCGCCGCGCGAGACATAGATGTCGCGGTAGCCATTGATGAGGATGTCCTCGACGCGCGCATCTTCCAGGAGCGGCTGCAGCGGGCCCAGGCCGGTGAGCTCACGGCTGAGCGCCTCGGCCACCTGGCGGGCTTCCTGCTCATTGACGGGTACCGCATGCAGTCGGATAAAACTGTCGAGCTCGAGCTTCACAAACTGCGCAATCGCCGCCTGGGACCAGCGGCCAAACTCCGCCCCCAGCTCCTCGATGCGGCTGAGCAGGTGCTCATAGGCATGGTTCTTGAGATCGGCAAGCAGCTGGGCATGCTGCAGGTTCTCGCTGGCAGCGGCGGCGGAGGTGGTGTAGTCCGTGGTCGTCATGGTGGTTTTCAGTGTCCGCGCAGGCGCTGGAGAAGGTGTTGCAAGGGACCGACCGCGCCGCTGCGGTGGCCCACACGCTGTGGATGGTGCGCGGCCAGCAGCTGGTCGGCGAGCTGGCCGACCGCCTTCACATAGGGCTCGCTGCGGCGCTGCGCCTGCAGCAGCAGGCCCCGGTTGACCTCCTGCATCAGTGGCCGGCGGCGCTCGGGAATGTTGCCAAGCAAGGGCAGTTGCAACTGCGCCGCCATGTGGCTGGCCGCCAGCTCCAGCCGGCTGTCATGGCGGTTCACGATCAGCTCGATGCGCTCGGGCGCGATGCCGATGGCCTGCAGTTGCTGCAGGAGCTCGGCAGTCCAGACCACGCTGGCCACGCTCTGGTCGCAGACCAGCCAGATCTGGCTGGCCTGGGGCAGCACCTCGGCCATCACCGGCAGGGGCGTGTCGGCGCCCAGGTCCAGCACCAGGTGCTCAAAATACTGGCCCAGGCGCTGGACCAGCGCGTCGATCTCTCCGGCCGCTGGCAGCGCGGCATGGCGCGGCATGGTCAGCAGCCGCAGGCCGCTGGGGTGTCGCGACAGCGCGCTGGCCGCCATGCGCTTGTCCAGGCGCCGCTGCTGGCTGAGCGCATCGGCCAGGCTGAACTCGCCTGGGGTGTTGAGGTAGATGGCGCAGTCACCGCCCGAGGCGCCCATGTCCAGCAGCAAGGCATGCAAGCTCTGCCCATCGGCGGCGTGGCTGGCTGGCACAGCAGCCTTGCCGCTGCGCGCAGGGCTCAGGCCCTCTTGCAGATGCCAGGCCAGGTGCGATGCCAGCAGGCTGCAGCCCAAGCCGGCCCGGGCCGAGAGCAGTGCGGTGATAGGCGCG
The DNA here is from genome assembly GCF_037479315.1 of Comamonas sp. MYb69. Taxonomy (NCBI): domain Bacteria; kingdom Pseudomonadati; phylum Pseudomonadota; class Betaproteobacteria; order Burkholderiales; family Comamonadaceae; genus Comamonas; species Comamonas sp. MYb69. The sequence continues at coordinate 82,705 of NZ_JBBGZG010000007.1, read as the reverse complement.
GCATCGGCACGGCGCTGGTCTAAGGCCGCCGGGCGGGCCAGTAACTGGCTCACCACGCGCTGGGCCGGGTCCAGCGGTGCGTCCAGATCCAGAAAATCCTGCACGCCGGCGCGCAATGCTGCCAGCAGGCATGGGGCGTCTTGCGCATGGCCAATCGCCAGGCGCGGGATATGCGGAAAGGCTTGCTGCAGCTGGGCGACCAGCGCAGTCGCAGCATCGACATTGGCGCTGTCAAACTGCACCAGCACGGCCTGGGGCTGCAGCTGCTGCACTTGCTCGGCCACCGTATACAGGCTGGGGGCGATATGGGGCTGGGCACCGCCCAGCAGCCGCTGCATCCAGACCAGCGCCAGCGCGCCCTGTGGCGCCGGCGCTTGGACCAGCAGCAGCGGCACGGTCGCGGGGCTGTCGCCTGCGGGGTTGGCAGTGGCAGGCACGGGGGTCAGTGAAGGCGGCACGGCGCGCAGGGCCGGGCGCTCGCTGGCATCGGCCGGCGCAGGCCGGACATGCCCGGGCCTGGGGGTAAGCAGGTCAGCCAGCGAGGGGCTCTCGGGCGCGGAGCCTGCGCTGTGGGGGGCGAGCGAGTCCTTGTTCATGGCATCAGTACGAAAAGCCGGGCAGGGGGGAGTCGGCATAGGGCGCGCCTACCGCATACGGTGCCCAGACGCGGCCCGCATTGGGCAGCTCCTGCTGCGCGCCGGGCAGCAGTGCCTCCAGGTTGGTGCCGGCGGGCAGCGGCTGCACCAGGCGCGGCGTGACGATGATCACCAGCTCGGTCTCTTCCTGCGAGTAGTTGAGGTTTTTGAAGAAGGTGCCCAGGATGGGTAGGTCACCGAGCAGCGGCACCTTGTTGACATTGGACAGGGTCGATCGGCTGACCAGCCCGCCAATGACAAAGCTCTCGCCATCGGCCAGCTCGACAAAGGTGTCGGCACGGCGGGTGCGCAGCGCGGGCACCGAGATATCATTGATCGTCACGCCCTGGGTGTAGTCCAGGTCGCTCGCTTCGGGCGCCACCTTGAGCGCGATGCGTTCGTTGGACAGAATGGTCGGCGTCAGCTGCAGCTTGACGCCAAACTCCTTGTACTGGATGGAGATATTGTTGCTGCCGCCGCTGGGCACGGGAATCGGGATCTCGCCACCGGCCAGAAAGCTTGCGGTCTGGCCGCTGTGGGCCACCAGAGTGGGTTTGGCGAGCACGCGCGCCAGGCCATTGCCCTCCAAAAAACCCAGCTGCGCGGTAATGCCCCGGCCGCTGAAGGCCCGGCCAAAGCCGAGGACCAGGTTCATCGCGCTGGCAATGGCTGTCGTGCCATTGTCGCTACCGCCGCTGCCGCTGGAAGAGCCACTGCTGCTGCCATTGCTGCCCGGGGTGTAGACCCCAAACTGGAAGCCATGGTCATTGGCGCCGCCGCTGTTGAGCTGCACGCCCGCGCGCCGCATGGCCGACTTTTTGAACTCCACGACCTGCACATCGACCTGCACGGTATTGCTGCGCACATCCACCTGGGCGCGGTCGGTCAAGGGCGTGCCTTTGGGCGCAGTGGCCGCCAGCTCTGCCGAGGCGCGCGCGTGCTCGGGCAGGGACTGCAGGCGCCGCTCCAGCAACAGGCGCGGGCCGCTGACCACAACGCTCCAGGTCTGCGGTTCGCCCTGGCTGGGCCAGACCATCAAGGTGGTGCTGCCAGCAGCCTTGGGGGTCAGCAGCAGCTCGGCCGGCCGGGCGGGGCGCGGGGTGGCAGCCTTGCCAGCGGCGGGTTTGCCCGTTTGGGGCAATTCGCCCAGCACCTGCACATCCAGCACGGCAGGGTCACCAATGGCGATGCGCGCAATGGCAATACCGGGTTTGAACAGCTGCTGCTGGCCTTGCACCAGCGCCAAGGGTTGCACGCTCACGGCAGCGGGCGCCAGAGGCTGGGCCTGCACGGCCAAGGCGCTGGCCAGCAGCGGCAGCCAGGCGGCGGATGCGAGTGCGGTGGTTCTCATAGTCGGTTCCCTCGTCTGTCTCGTTCTGGTTCCGGGCCTTGCGGGCCCGTGTGCGCCTGTGTGGCGCGGTCAACCGGGGCTGACAACCCCGGCAGCCATCAATAACGTACGGTCTGCACGCTGGCGCCTTGGTAGACCTCCAGCGTGCGAGGTGGCGCCAAGGGCGCGGCCGGCGCTGGCGCCCTGGCCTGCGTGACGGTGGCAGGGCGGCGCACCGGCTTGCTGTCGGCGCCGGTTGCCAGGTCCTTGAAGCGCAGGCCGGCAAAGGAGCGGTCCATGCCCTGCAGCTCCTCGCCCTTGGCCAGCTTGCCTGCCACCGGCTGCAGCACCGTGGGCAGCACGGCGAACAGGGCCGGGTCGGGCACGCGGCTGTCATCGGGGTGGCGCAATGCCAGGCTCAACTGGCCGTATTTCTCGGCCAGGGTCAGGCGCTCCACATCCTGCAAAGGCACGGCCAGCACGGCGGTGGCGGCATTGCGCGCCGCCTGGGTATCCTGGGTATTGCGCCTGGCTGCATTGGCGCTGCTGCCGGTCTTGGCGGCCTCTTGCTCTTCTTGCTGGCGCTGGGCCTGGGTGAGTGGTGGGTTTTCCACACTGGCTGCGCCATAGGCCAGCACACGGGTGCGTGCCAGCAGCAGCCGGGTCTGGCTGTCCACCTCGGCCGCGTCGGTCTTGCCGTCCAGCGTAAAGAACACATCGACAAAATCGCCGGGGCGCACATGGTGGCCGGCGGCCATGGCCTCGCGGATACCGACCGACACCGCGCGTTGGCCGGGCTCGACCTGCAAGGCCAAGCCGCTGATCAGCTGCTGCTCAAAGAGCGGTGCATCGGCCACCAACGCCATCGTGGTCGTGCGGCCCAGCAGTGCATCGGTGTTGGAGAAGCTGGAGGCCACGGCGACTGGAAGCTGGGCGATCTTGAGGTCGTCTGCCACCAGGCGCTGGCCTGCCGCAATGGACTTGGCTGCGACCACGACGGCATGGGTGGGCGCTGGCTTGCCTGCATCGCCGCTGCTGGCATCCGTGATCGGCGTGCTGGGCCGGTTGGCAGATTGACGGCCCAGCAACAAGGCGCCCAGGCCCAGGGCCAAGGCAAGGACCAGCAGCAGGCCAGCCAGTATCTTGGTGAGGTTCATGGTCGAGGGCTCCTAGAAGTTGAAAGCGGCATATGCTTTGCTGTCGCGGCAGCGCGTGCGGCCCAGGGGGCGACAGCAAAACACATGGGCGGTGGAGGTGGAAAGAGGTGCATGCCAGCAGTCCTTCAACCCTGGAAAGGCACGGAGTTGCGCATCATCAGCACGATCGCCACCAGCGCCATATAGCCGGCATAGGGAATGCTGCGCTGGGGGCCACGAGGCCGGTCGTTGGCAGGCGCATTTGCACCGGCTGCCAGTACCGGCTGCAGCAGGGGCAGTCTGGCCAGCAGCAACGCGCCTTGGGGGCTACGCAGCAGGATGCGGCACCCCAATACGACCATGCTGTGCAGACCGGCAAGCAGGCTTGCACCCAGCCAGATGGCCAGCAGATAGGGGGACAGCCCAAACCACAGGCCAGCGACCGCCGCAAACTTGACATCCCCGGCGCCCATCCAGCGGATGGCGTACAGGGGCAGCAGGGCGACAAAGGCCACCGCCATACCTGCCAGGCCTTGCCAGGCCATCAAGTCGAACGGTTGTGCACCTCCGAACAGTGCTGCCAAGCCTGTGGCCAGGCCCAGCAGCACCATCCAGTTGCGCACCTTGCGGCTGCGCAGGTCCATGACTGCTATGGCGACAAGCCACAGCAGCAGGATCCAGGTGAAGGCAGTGGTAGCCACGTTGAGCGCTCAGGGAGCTGCGGTGCCGGCGTTCGTCAGTGCGTTGCTGATCTTGGTAAAGACCACTTGCAGCTTGGTTCCGATATCGGTCAATGCCACCAGCAGGCCGACGGCAATCAGCCCCGCAATCAATCCATACTCAATGGCGGTCGCGCCTTCTTCATCGTTCCAGAAGTTCTTGATGATGTTGGTCATGATGCTCTCCATTTACATAGCCCAGCTGAAAAACAGTGGCAGGCGTGGGCAAGCGCCTGTCGCTGTGGAAACCCGTACCTCTTACCAGCGCAGAGCGCGCGCTGCACCGGGGCCTTGCGGCTGGCTGAGCAGCTGCGTGTCCCATCGGTGGTCCAGGCGCAGCGGCAGGTGCTGCGCAGTCAAAACAGGGGCAGAGGTATACGTTGTTCCAGGCCGGGCAGGGGCTGCGCGGCTGCCAGCCAGTGGCGCGGGGCCAGGGCCGGCAAAGGGGCGCTGCGCAGTGGCAGGCGCGGGGGCATTTGCAGAGCGCTGGGCAAAGAGCTGGTCGAGCCAGTGCTCGGGCAAGTCGCGGGGCAGCAACTGGCCGGTGGTGCGGGTCAGGCGCAATTCATTGATGCGCTGGTCATACATGGCGTCGGCAGCGTCCAGCATCAGGCGCTGTACGTCGAGCTGGGCATCGAGCACCTGCGAGAGGTTGCCCCGGCCCACTTCCAAGAGGCGCCGGTAGCCCTCAAAGGCGGCGCTGGCTTCTCGCACGGCATCGTGCAGCTGGGCCTCGCGGGCGCGGCCCGCCTGCCAGCGGCCCCAGGCGGACGACGCAGCCTCATGCACCTGGCGGCGCACGGCCTCTTGCTGGGCTTGCTGGGCCTGCAGCTCGCTGATGGCCTTGAGGATGCGGTCGCGCAGCTCAAAGCCATTGCCAAAGTTCCAGTTCAGCTCTACGCCGTAGCGGGTGCCTTCGGTGTAGAGCACGCTCTTGGGATCGCGCGTGTGCGAGACGACGGCGGCGACCGTAGGCCAGCGCTGGGCCTTGCTGCGCTCGACCTCGGCCTGGGCGCGCTCGATCAGGTGGCCGATCTCGCGCAGCTCGGCGCTTTGGTCCTCGGCGGCCAGCAGCGCCGCTTGCTCATTGGTCGGCACCCAGAAGCTGGGCACCTGGGGCTCGGGCAGCCAGGACAGGCTGGGGATGTAGTTGAAGTAGCGGGTAAAGCGGGCCTGCGCATCGATGCGCTGGGCCTCCAGCGCATTTTGCTGGGCCAGTGCGCTGGCGCGGCGCGATGCGGCCTGGCGCAGGTCATTGCGGCCGACGGCGCCCAGTTCGGCGCGGCGCTCTTCGACCCGGGCGAGCTGGCCGATGATCTCAGCCGACTCGGCAGCAATGCGGGCCTTGGTCTGGAAGCGGTGCAGCTCGAGCAAGGCCGACAGCGCATCGAGCAGCACATTCTGGCGCGTGGTGTAGAGGGCGCTGCCTTGCGCTGCTTCCATGGCCTGGGCCGACTCGATGCCGGCGCTGATGGCGCCGCCATCGAGCAGATTCATGCGCACCTCGGCGTTCACTGCCGTGTACGAGCTGCGCCTCCCGCCTTGGGGCAGGGCCGCATTGCCGGCCGAGGTGCCCAGTTTGAAGCTGGGCCAGCGCGCGCCCTCAGCCGTGTGGGTGTCGTAGCCTGCTGATTCCACGGCGGCACGTGCCTTGCGCACATCGGGGTGGTCCCTCAGCATCGTGTAGAGCGCTGTGAGCAGCTGCTGCTGGGACGCGTTGCCTGCAAGTGTGCCGGGCATCAGCTTGGGTGCCAGCTGCAAGGCGGCGGCAGGTGCGGTGCTGGCGGGAATGACGGGGGCGGCCGGCGTGGGAGCAGCCATTTCTGCGCTCGCGGTGGGCGCGGTGCTGCTGGCAAGCGCAGGCGCGCTATCGCGGCTTTCTGGCGCAGCTTCGGCCATCTGCACGCGCAGCGGCATCTCCAGCACCGGCGTGGCATCGGCCTGGCTGGCCTCCTGCGCCGGCACGGTGCCATCGGAGAAGCCCTGCGCCTGCAGATCGCTGCTCGCCCAGGCCATGGTGAGCGCGCAGACAATCCCCCAGACCGAGGCGCCCTGCGGCTCGGCGCGCCCGGGGCAAGCCAGGCGCGGCTGGGCCGCCAGGTAGCGCGCTGGCAGGCTGGCCGCCTGGCCAAGCGGCATGCTGCTAAGGGGTGCGGGGGCAAAGAGGCGCATCGCTCAAGGCTCCCGGAAAGCTTCGCTCTGGATATGCAGCACGGGGCGCAGCAAATACCAGATAAAGGGCTCACGGCCCAGCAACAGATCGAGCTCGGCCTGCATGCCGGTGGTGATGCGGTTGTCCTTGCGGCCGACCCAGGGCTGGGCCAGGCTGGCCTGGATGCGGAAATACGAGGGCGCATCGGGCACGTTCGGGTCGTGGTCGGCATCGGCCGATACCAGGGTGACCTTGCCGGGCACAAAGCCATAGCGCAGGTAGTCATAGGCGCTGACCTTGGCCTTGGTTTCCTGGCCAGCGCGCACATAGCCCCGGTCGGCCGGGTTCAGGCGCGCTTCGACGATGACCTCGTCCTTGTCGGGCACGACTTCCAAGATCGCCTCGCCAGGCTTGACCACCCAGCCGGCGCCCGAGCTGCGCAGGCCTTTGACGACGCCGTCGGTCGGGGCCAGCACCACCGTGCGGCTGCGCTGGTTGCGGGCGCGGGACAGGTCTTCGCTCAGGCTGAGCAGTTCGCGCTCGGTCTGGGCCAGCTCTTCGGAGGCTCGGCGGCGGAACGCGCCCTGGGTCTCCAGAATCTTGGCCTGGGCCTGCTCGACCTTGGCGCGGTTGCTGACCAGGCTTTGCACGGCGGCGGCCAGATCGGTGCGCACCAGGGTCAGGGCACGTTGCTTGTCCAGCACTTCGAGCTGGCCAATCAGCTGCTCAGCCGCCAGTTGCTGGGCAATGCCGGCCTCTTGCTCGTGCAAGGCCAGGCTGCTGCGCAGGCCGTCGATACGGGCCTGGCTTTGGGCCACATCGCCCCGGGCCTGCAGCAGCATGGCCTGGCTCGATGCCAGGCTGCCCTGGTATTCCAGCGCACGCGAGGAGAAGGCGCCCAGCTCGGCGCGCACAATCTTGTTCTCGAGCTCGCGTGGGAAATCCGTTGCCTTGAGCGCCAGGCCCTGGCTCTCGGCCGTGAGGCGCGTGCGGCTGGCCTGCGCGGTGGCGCTGCGGGCCGTCAACTGCTCCAGGTTCAGGCTGCTGCCGCCCAGGTCAATTTCGAGCAGCGGCTCGCCCTTGTGGACTTCCTGGCCTTCCTTGACATGCACGGTGGTGACGATGCCGCCTTCCAGATGCTGCACGGTCTGCACGCGGTCGGAGGGAATCACCTGGCCGCTGGCAACCACGACGTTCTCGACCGGGTAGAACAGGCCCACCAGCACCAGCACGCCCAGGGCCGCCAGCACGATGCGGCGCTGGTTGCGGCCGGGCTCGGGCGTGCCGGGTAGCGCTGGCCGCTCCAGGTTTTGCAGCACCTGGGGCAGGTGGTGAAGGGAGCGGGCCGTCATGATGCCAACTCCTGGGCCTGCGCGGGGCCGGCTGCGGCCGATGGCTTGGCGGCAGCCGCGCTGCTGCGCGAGGCAGGCGCTTCGTTGGCGGCAGCCGCTGGCTTGCTGCTGACGCCAAAGAGCAGCGGCAGCATGTGCTCTGGCTGGCCCTGGTCCACCTGGCCGTCACCACGCACATGGTAGATGTGCTGGGCGAGCGATGCGACGCGCAGCGAATGGGTGACGATGATGACCGTGTGCTTGGTCGCAATCTGGCGCAGGGTTTGCAGCAGCGCGGTTTCGCTCTCGAAATCCAGGTCGTTGCTGGGCTCGTCCAAGATCAGCACCGAGGGGTTGCGCAAGAACAGCTGGGCCAGGCCAAGCTTGCGCAGCTCGCCGGCCGACAGGCCCGCGCCGCCTTCGCCCAGGATGGTCTGGTAGCCCTGGGGCAGGCGGCTGATAAAGCTGTGCGCGCCCGACAACTGGCAGGCTGCCAGAATCTGGCCGTCATCGGCATCGGGGCTGACCATGCGCAAGATATCGACAATCGGGCCGCTGAACCAGTAGGTTTGCTGGGCCAGGCAGCCCACCCAGCGGCCCAGGTCATTGCGCGGGAACTGCGCCATGTCGTACTCGTCGATCGAGATCGTTCCCTGCGTGGGCTGGTACAGGCCGGCGAGCAGCTTGGCCAGGGTGGATTTGCCCGCGCCATTGCGGCCCAGGATCGCATGGATGCCGCCGGGGCCGATCTGCAGCGACACCTGGTCCAGCGCCAAGTGGCCTGAGGGGTACTGGAAGCTGGCCTGCTCCAAGCGAAACACGCCGCGCGGGCGGGGCAGCGCAATGCGCTGGCTCTCGGGCTCCAGCGGCTCCTCCAGTGCTTCTTGCAGGCGGGCTGTGGCTTCGTTGGCACGGGCCAGCGAGCGCCAGTTGCTGGCCAGCTGGGCAATCGGGCCCAGGGCCTTGCCCGACAGCAGATTCACCGCCATCAGGCTGCCGATGCTCATCCACTGCGCATTGATGGCCAGCGCGCCCACGGTGATGACGGCGACCGAGAACAAGGTCAGCAGTACATGGCTGGTTTCCTTGGCGTTTTCCATCTCGCCGTTTTTGTCAAAGCTCTCGGCCAGCCAGCGGTCATAGCCCGATTGCCAGGCCTGCTGGGCCGCTGCGTCATAGCCGAGCACCTTGAGGGTGCCGCGCGCATTGCAGATCTCGGCCGTGCCCCGGTCGAGCTGGCGCGCCTGCTCGACTTCTTCGACCCGGCCACTGCGCACCTCATCGGCCCACCACCAGGCCAGCACGCCCAGCACGACCATAGCCACCACGATCACCGGCAGCACCGGCCAGGCGATGATGCCGATCACGATCAGCGCGAGCAGGGCCATTGGCAGATCCAGCACCGAGGAGGCCACGCCGCCCGAGATGCAAGAGCGCATCGAGCCGACATCGCGAAACAGCTGCAACCACTGCGTGGCCGAGCGCTGCTCCAGGGTGAGCAGCGGGTGCGCCAGCATGGAGCGCATCAGGCTTTGTGAGACTTCGCGGTCGATCGTGGCGCCCGCTTCCCGCAGCGCACGGGCGCGTTTGCGGCGCAGGTACAGCTCCAGCGCCAGCATGCACAGCACGCCGGCCACCATGGCGGTGAGCGTGGCGGTGCCGCCGCGCGAGATGACACGGTTATAGACCTGCAGCAGGAAGATCGAGGGCAGCAGCCCCAGCAGGCTGATGGGCAGTGACAGCCAGACGGCCTGGTGCAAATGGCCTTTGGCATGGGCGAATGACGTCGCCATAGCAGCTGCGAACGGGCTGGCCGTCGCCGCTTCGGCCTCCTGGGCCTGCGCCGTGGCTTCGGTGCGTGACACCAAGGCGCGGGGTAGCAGGTACTCGATCATGTTGGTCTCTCCCAATTCCTCTCAGCGATCCACTGTTGCGCTGCACAAATACACTATTTATTTATTGGTTTTACTTATTAACTCGGAAAATCGACTGCGGTTTAGTCCGCCATTTCTTGTAATTTACTTTGATTTTTATCAAACATAGCGCGGATCGGTGATGGTAAGAAATTGTATTTTTTTATGACAAATGTCTCCCGCCCAGATACTAAATATAGGGGTTGTATAAATATTGGCGGAGCGGGAGTCTTAAAGCTTTTTTCTATGTAAATGTTCAACAAATTGGGGGTATTTGCTAATCAAAAATTAATTAATTGCGGAACAGCAATATGGTGAATCCACTGGTAAATACGCCAGTTGTTGGCTTGCAAAGGGTCTGCACCGGTAAATGGCTCAATAAAAGCGGCTTGCTCTCGCGCATCGGGCGCCATAAACATGGCCGCTTCGGGGTGGAGGTATTGCGGCAGTTGTGCTTGCAAGGTTTTGCGCAGCGCAGCCAGCCAACTGCAGCTTTGCAGGTGGCTGCGGGCCTGGGCCAAGCCCGGTTGCAGGGCCAGCTCGGCCACTGCCACCACAGACCAATCGGGCTGCGCCGAGGAGGCGCCCCCATGGGCCAGCAGGTGCCACTGCAGCCAGTGCCGGGTCAGTGCTTCGAGCGCAGCCATCTCAGGCGTGGCCATGCTGGTGGTACTGGTGCTGCTGCCTAGGGCGGCGCCGGGTGGGGGGGATGGTGCATCGCTGGGCGCTGTGACCGCAGTGGATGTGCAGCCCTGCGCACTCATGCCATCGGCATAGGCGGCCAGCGCCACCAGGCGCCAGGCAGGCGCCAATGCGGCCGGTTTGGGCGTGGGCAGTGGCGGCTGCAAGTCGCTGTGCGCGGTCTGGCCCTTGCCGGTGGCCAGGCGTTGGGCCAGTTCGGCCATGACTGGCAGCACGGCGTCCAGCGGCTCGTGGCGCTGGCTTTGTGCATAGCGGGCCAGTACCAGCAGGCACAGCGCGTGGTGCAAGCGCTGCGTCCCTTCTGCCTGGTGGATCTGGATCTGCTGGCACAGCTGCAGCGCAGCACGGCCCAGCAGTTGGGACAGGCCGCGCTGCTGGGGGGGCGCCTGGCCCGTCTGTGGCTGGCAGTGCTGCTGCACCAGCAGCAGTGCATAGATGCGCGCGCAAAAGGCCTCCAGGCGCTCGTTGCTCCAGGGGCTGTGGGCCGGCTCGGGCACGGCCAGTGCCTGCAGCATCGCGATGCTGGCCTCGCTCTGGGGCAAGGCGGCACCGCTGGCCTGCAACGGGGGCAGGTCAGCGCGCGGTAGCTGCGTCAAATAACCTTCGCTGTTGACAAACAGGCCTTGCAGATGCAGCAGCCAGTACGCGCGGGGCAGGCGGTCCGGCTGCTCGCCCATGCCGGGCAGCCATGCGCTCGGTGCCGGGGCCGTGCTGGACCAACGCTGGGGCGGCACCAGTTGCACCTGCTCCAGGCTCTCGTCGGCCAGCGCCCAGGCCGAAACCGCTGGGCGCGGGCTAGCCGGTGCAGCACCGCCTTGCAGCGCACTGATATGCGAGGGCCAGTCAATGCGCAGCTCCAGGCAGTCGAGGCTGCGGCTCCAGGCCCATTGCCGCACCTGGGTGGTGCCGGCGCGCCAGGCCGCCTCCAGCGTGGCGCGGCGCACATAGAAGGTCGCCACAGGCTCTCCTGGTGTCGCCACGCTCAGCAGCAAGATGCAGTCGCCAAACGGCTCGGGCAGGGGGCTGGTGCGGGTTTTCAAATAGTCCAGGCCCAGGCCCAGTTGCTGGACCAGGCTGGGCTGTTTGCTCCAGCGGTGGGGTGCTTGGTGCGCCAACACATGTCCTCCAGGGGCTGAGACAAGGGAAGCGGCATGGCGATGCAGGGCGCCATGCCTTGCCAGGGCATGGGGCACTCAGCGGTATTCGAACTCGACCCGGCGGTTGCGCTGGTGGGCCTCTTCGCTGCTGCCGGTATCGGCCAGGCGTTCCTTGCCATAGCTCACGGCCTCGACACGGGCGGGGTTCACGCCCAGGGCTTGCAAGCTGCTGCGCACCGATTCGGCCCGTTTTTGGCCCAGCGCCAGGTTGTATTCGATGCCGCCGCGCGCATCGGTGTGGCCCTGCAGGGTCAGCGACTGGCCAGGGTGGCTGCGCATCCAGCGTGCATGGCTCTCCAGCACGGGGCGGTCAGCCGGGCGCACGGTGTAGGAGTCAAAGTCGAAATACAAGGTATGGGCGGTATCGGCCGGCCCCTTGTTGCCCGGCTGTGCGGTGGCCACGACCGGCGCCACGCCCGATTGGGCGGGCTCGGCCGCAGGCTTGGACAGCGCGTAATGGTGCTCCTCACGTTTGGAGGTGGTGGAGCTGCTGCCGCAGGCCGCAAGGCCCAGGGCCAGAGCGGCGGCGACAGAAAGAGGGAGAAGTTTGAACATGGCAATCCTTGATGGGGCCCCGCGCTTGCCTGGAAACCAGGCAAGCGCTGCAGACCCATGGGGATGGAAGCGGGTCACTGATCCGCGCAGGGCGCGCTGTGCATCAGGCCAGTTGGTGGTGCAGCAGGTCTTGCGGCAGCACGCTGTGTGCATCGCCGCTGGCCACACTGCTGATGGCAGTAGCCACCGGCTGCAGCGCGCTGCCGGCCGTGCTGGCCACGAAGTGCGGCGCTGCCGTGCCGCCCAGCAAGCCACCCAACCCGCCGCTGCCGCCCAGCAGACCCCCTACGAGGCCGTGCTCACCGGTGATGCCCGAGAGCAGACCGGTGCTGCCGCCGAGCAGGCCGCCGACCACGCCGCTGTCACCCAGCAAGCCGCTGACCAGGCCCGTGTTGCCGGTCAGGCCGCCCAGCAGCCCCCCCGTTGCGCCGCTGCTGCCCAGCACGCTGCCCAGTACGCCCTGGTCACCGAGCAGGCCGTCCACCACACCGCCCAGGCCCGCTGCTGCGCCGCCCGAGGTGGTGCCACTCAGCCCGGCCAGGACATCGTGTACGGCCGAGACCACCGGCTCCAGTGCCTGGCCCGTCTCCTGTGTCAGGCCATTGACCGCCGAGGTCACGACGCCCAAGGGGCCGCTGCTGGTGCTGGTCAGGTTGTCGACCACACTCGTCACCGGTGCCAGTACGCCGCTTTGCGGATCCAGCAATGTATCGACCACCGCGTTGACCGGCGCTGCGACGGTGCCGCCGACCAGGTCACCGACCAGGTTCTGCGCCGTGGTCACCATACCGCTGCCATCGGTGCCGCCGGAGCCATTGCCCAGCAGTCCGCCCAGCAGACCACCGTCACCGGTCAGGCCACCGAGCAGTCCGCCTTCGCCGGTGATGCCGCCCAGCAAGCCGCCATTGCCGCCGACGACGCCGCCCAGCAGACCACCGTCACCAGTCAGACCGCCGAGCAGACCGCCTTCGCCGGTGAGACCGCCCAACAGGCCGCCATTGCCGCCAACAACACCACCCAGCAGACCGCCTTCGCCGGTGAGGCCGCCCAACAGGCCGCCATTGCCGCCGATGACACCACCCTGCAGGCCACCGTCACCGGTCAGGCCACCCAGCAGGCCGCCTTCTCCCGTCAATCCGCCCAGCAAGCCGCCGACCGCACCACCGGAGGTGCCGCCGCTCAGGCCCGCAATGACATCGTGCACGGCAGAGACGACCGGCTCCAGCGCTTGGCCAGGCACTTGGGTTAGGCCATTGGCCACCGAGGTCACGACGCCCAAGGGGCCGCTGCCGCTCTGGGTCAGACCTTCGACAATGCTGGTCACTGGCGCCAATACGCCGCTTTGTGGATCCAGCAGGGTATCGACCACCGCATTGACCGGCGCTGCGACGGTGCCGCCAACCAGGTCACCCACCAGGTTCTGTGCCGTAGTGACTACACCGCTGCCATCGGCCCCGCCGGAGCCGGAGCCCAGCAATCCGCCGAGCAGACCACCGTCACCGGTCAGCCCGCCGAGCAGTCCGCCTTCGCCGGTGATGCCACCCAGCAAGCCGCCATTGCCGCCGACCACGCCTCCCAGCAGACCGCCTTCACCAGTCAGACCGCCGAGCAGACCGCCTTCGCCGGTGAGGCCACCCAGCAAGCCGCCATTGCCGCCGACCACGCCGCCCAGCAGACCGCCTTCACCGGTCAGACCGCCGAGCAGACCGCCTTCGCCGGTGAGGCCACCCAACAGGCCACCATTGCCGCCGATGACACCACCCAGCAGACCGCCATCACCGGTCAGGCCACCCAACAGGCCTCCTTCACCAGTAAGGCCGCCGAGCAAGCCGCCGACTGCGCCACCGGATGCGCCGCCGCTCAGACCTGCGACAACATCGTGCACGGCAGAGACGACCGGCTCCAGCGCCTGGCCAGGCACCTGGGTCAGGCCATTGGCCACCGAGGTGACAGCGCCGAGCGGGCCGCTGCCGGTATGGGTGAGGCTTTCCACCAAGCTGGTCACAGGGGCCAACGCGCCGCTTTGTGGATTGAGGAGGGTATCGACCACGGCATTGACCGGTGCTGCAGCCGTGCCGCCGACCAGGTCGCCCACCAGGTTCTGTGCCGTCGTCACTGCGCCGCTGCCATCGGTGCCGCCAGAGCCGGAGCCCAGCAGCCCGCCGAGCAGACCGCCGTCACCGGTCAGGCCTCCCAGCAGGCCGCCATTGCCGCCAACAACGCCGCCGAGCAGACCGCCTTCGCCCGTCAGGCCGCCCAGCAGACCACCGTCGCCGGTCAAGCCGCCCAGCAGACCGCCTTCACCGGTGAGGCCTCCCAGCAGGCCGCCATTGCCGCCCACAAGGCCTCCCAGCACGCCGCCGACCACGGTACCAATCAGGCCGCCGCCCAGTCCGCCGCCGGCACCACCGTCGCCGATGCTGCCCAGGCCGGCAATCAGCTCGTTCAAGGTACCGATGACGGGTTGCAGCCCTTGGCCTTCCACCTGGGTGAGGCCGCTGACCAACTGGGTCAATACGCCCAGCGGGCCGCCTTCGACCGAGGTCAGGCCTTCGAGCACCGAAGTCACCGTGGCCAGGGTGCCCGTGCCGGGGTTGAGCAAGCTGTCGAGCAGCTGGCCCACTGGCTCGGCGACCGTGCCGCCGAGCAGGCCATCGACGACATCCTGCGCCGTGGTCACCAGGCCGCCATCGGTCGCGCCGCCATCAGGGACCAGGCCGCCCAGCACACCGCCGACGATGCTGCCGATCAAACCGCCGCCCAAGCCACCGCCCAGGCCGCCTTCACCGATGCTGCCCAGGCCGGCAATCAGCTCGTTCAAGGTGCCGATGACCGGTTGCAGGCCTTGGCCTTCGACCTGGGTCAGTCCGCTGACCAGCTCGGTCAGCACGCCCAGCGGGCCGCCTTCGACCGAGGTCAGGCCTTCGAGCACGGTGGTCACCGTGGCCAAGGTGCCGCTGCCGGGGTTGAGCAGGCTATCGAGCAGCTGGCCCACCGGCTCGGCGACCGTGCCGCCCAGCAAACCATCGACGACATCCTGCGCCGTGGTCACCAGGCCGCCATCGGTGGCGCCGCCACCCGGGACCAGGCCGCCCAGCACACCGCCGACGATGCTGCCGATGATGCCGCCTCCCAGGCCGCCTTCGCCCACATTGCCCAAGCCGGCAATCAGCTCGTTCAAGGTGCCGATGACGGGCTGCAGCGCCTGGCCTTCGACCTGGGTCAGGCCATTGACCAGCTCGGTCAATACACCCAGCGGGCCGCCGTCTACCGAGGTCAGACCTTCGAGCACCGAAGTCACGGTGGCGAGGGTGCCGCTGCCGGGGTTGAGCAGGCTGTCGAGCAATTGACCCACAGGCTCGGCCACCGTGCCTCCCAGCAGGCCATCGACAACCTCTTGTACCGTCGTCACCAGACCGCCGTCGGTCGCGCCACCGCCAGGCACCAGACCGCCGAGGATGCTGTCGACGATGGAGCCGATCAGGCCGCCGCTGATACCACCTTCACCAATGCTGCCCAAGCCGGCAATCAGCTCGTTCAAGGTACCAATCAGCGGTTGCAGTGCCTGGCCGTCCACTTGGGTGAGGCCATGGACCAACTCGGTCAAGACACCCAGCGGGCCGCCTTCGACACTGGTCAGGCCTTCGAGCAAACCGGTGACGGTTGCGAGCGTGCCATCGGTCGGGTGCAGCAGGCTGTCGATCAACTGGCCCACCGGCTCTGCCACCGTGCCGCCGAGCAAACCGTCCACCACGTCTTGCACCGTGGTCACGATGCCGGGGCCGTCCGTCCCACCGGGCGGTGTGCCGGAGCCGCCGCCCAGCAAGCCGCCCAGCAGACCACCCACGCCCGCCAGCAGCTCACCGAGCGGGCTGTTCTCACCGAGCAGACCGCCCAACACCTGGTTCACCAGACCGGGAATGCCTTCGGTCGATGTGGGATCGCCCAGACCTGCGATCAGCTGGTTGAGGGTTGCCACCAGCGGCTCCAGCCCTTGGTCCTGGATATTGACCAGGCCATCGACCAGCTCGGTCAGCACACCCAGAGGGCCACCATTGGTGTTCGTCAACTGCTCCAGCACGCTGGTCACCACCGCGAGGGTTCCCGTCGATGGGTTGATCAGCGAATTGACCAGGTCCGTGACGGGCGCCACCAAGGTGCCACCGCCCAGCGCCCCCAGTACGTCCTCGACCGAGGTGATCAGCCCATGGCCGTCCGTCGGATCGGTGGGGTTGGTTGGATCCGTAGGGTTGGTCGGGTTGGTTGGATTCGTCGGATCCGTGGGGTTGGTTGGATTGGTCGGGTTGGTGGGGTCCGTTGGGTTAGTCGGATTGGTAGGGTTGGTCGGGTCCGTGGGGTTCGTAGGGTTGGTCGGGTTCGTCGGATTGGTGGGATCCGTGGGGTTGGTTGGGTTGGTCGGGTTGGTAGGATTCGTCGGATTGGTAGGGTCCGTCGGATTTGTTGGGTTGGTGGGGTTCGTAGGGTTGGTTGGATTCGTTGGATCCGTAGGATTGGTTGGATTGGTCGGGTTCGTAGGATCCGTCGGATTGGTCGGATTCGTTGGGTTAGTCGGGTTCGTTGGATTGGTGGGGTTGGTCGGGTTCGTTGGGTTCGTGGGATTGGTCGGGTTCGTTGGATTGGTAGGGTTCGTTGGATTGGTAGGGTTGGTCGGATCCGTGGGATTGGTCGGATTCGTTGGGTTGGTTGGGTTGGTTGGGTTGGTGGGATCGGTGGGGTTGGTCGGATCCGTAGGACTGGTGGGGTCCGTCGGGTTGGTTGGGTTGGTGGGATTGGTCGGATCCGTGGGGTTGGTAGGGTTCGTTGGATTGGTGGGGTTGATGGGCGGCTTGCGGTCGTCGTCGTCATCGCCGCTGTCCAGCGCCGCAGCGATCAGCGCGCCGCCACCAATGCCGACCAAGCCGGCGAGCAGAAAATCGCCCAAGGTGGAGCCACCGGCTTCGGCCGTTTCCTGGGTCACCACCAGGCCCAGCGCGTCGGTGTCGTCCCCGGCAGGGGCCACATCGACCTTGCCCGAGGCGAGGTCCAGCGCCATCGCGCCTGTGCCGTCGGCGCCTGCCTGGTAGCCCAGCGTGGCCTCGGTGCCACCTGCAAATGTGCCCACCAGCTTCTGGCCACCGGCACCGCTGAACTGCGCCTGCGCGCTCCCATCGGCTGGCACGATGATCTTGTCGCCCACTTGCAAGGCCGTGCCTGCGGGGGCCGCCATCGTCTGGCCGTCACGCACGATCTGCACGCCGGCGCTGGCCTGGGACAGCGTGGCAGGGGTGCCTTTGGCCGATGCGGCCATCGCTGCGGCGCTGCCGGTTTGGGACGCCATGCCGTGGGTGGCCAGTGCAGCAGCTGCGGTATTCGAGGGGAGGGCGGTGGAGGTGGTCATTTTCTCTGTCCTGTAGAAAATTGAAATATCAAACGCAAGGGCTCCGACTTGCCTCGCGAGGCTTATCTGGGCGGAGACTGTGCAACTTGCGTGCCATGGATTTGTTTTTTATCTGCGTTCATTTGGTATTTCATAAGTCATTGAAATTTATGAATAAATATATTTGCTTGCGGATGGATTGCAGTTTAAAAACTATGGTTTGATCTGGCGTTTAAGCAATGTCCAATGTTGTTCCCTCAGGCGTTACGTAACGTTCTGCGGTTATGGCGGAGCATTTCTGTAAATATTTGCTGCTTGGCGTATAAATAGGATTTAAATCATGATCCTGTGGTATCCATAAAAATTTACATAATGAATCGGGTGGCGGGCTCGCATACTATTTCTGCTGTCTCTTGCCGCATCCGTGTTTCTCCTGGTCACTGCGGCGCCGGCTTAAAGAAGCTGTTCAAAGAAATTCGTTGTATTTCCCCTGATTCCATGACTTTTAAAAAGCCATCTATGCGCATCGCGTCTCGTCACTTCTCTCCCCCTCTCTGGTTAAGGCAGGCACGGTTGCCAAAGTTGGTGGCTGCGCTGTTCGCAGGCGGTGCGGCTGTATTGCTGGCACTGCCTGCCCATGCCGCACGCGAAGTGGATGCGGTGGCCCAGCTGCTGGAGCAGGGCCAGACCGCGCAGGCGGCGGCGCAGGCCGACCAGTTTTTGCAGCTGAACCCCCAGGACGCCGAGATGCGCTTTTTGCGCGGCGTGATCGCCACCGAGCAAAAGCAGCAGACCCAAGCCATCCAGATCTTTTCGGCGCTGGCACGCGACTACCCGGCCATGCCCGAGCCCTATAACAACCTGGCCGTGCTGTATGCCGCCCAAGGCCAGGACCGCAAGGCCGTCGATGCGCTGGAGCAGGCCATCCGTGCCCAGCCCGGCTATGCCACCGCCTATGAAAACCTGGGTGATCTGTATGCGCGCATGGCCAGCCAGTCCTATGGCAAGGCCTTGGAGTTGGACAGCGCCCGCCAGGGCATTGCGCCCAAGCAGGCGCTGATCGCGCAGATTGCGCCGGGCAGGCATGGGGCTGCGGTGCCAGTGACAGCGGTGGCAGCAGCCGCGCCGCCCGCCCCGGGCTTGACCCCGGTGCAAGCTGCGGCTGCGGTACCTGCACCCGCACCTGCAACTGCACCCGAGCCTGTGCTGGCAGAGCGCATATCCTCGGCAACCCCGCTGCAGCTGGCCGCTGCAGAGGCGGCACGGTCATCGGCCAAGTCATCGGACAGGCCCGCAGCCAGTGCCGCCGCCAAAGCAAGCCCGGCGCCGGACGCCGCACCTGCCGCGACGGACTTGCAGACGCTGGATAGCTCCCCTGCCGCGGTGGAGGCCGCCGTGCAGGCCTGGGCCCAGGCCTGGGCCCAGCAAGACATGGATGCCTACCTGGCCGCCTATAGCCCCGCCTTCAAACCCGCCGATGGCAGCAGCCTGGCAGCGTGGAAGCAGTCACGCCGCCAGCGCATTGTGGGCAAGTCTGAGATCAGCGTGGCGCTCAGCGATGTGCAGGTGGCCGTTGACGGCCCACGCGCCACGGCCCGCTTTGTGCAGGCCTATGCGGCAGGCGCGCTCAAGAGCAACTCCCGCAAGACCTTGGTGCTGCAGCCCGAGCAAGGCCAGTGGCGCATTGTGCGTGAGACCGTGGGGCGCTGACATCCCGTTTGAACAGAACAAGGGGCCTGCCCTTTTGCAGCAGGCGCCTTGGTTTTGAGGGTGCAAAGGGCCGTTACGCCAGGCGCTGCGGCTGCCGGGTACCTATAGCGCTTATGAGCGTGCCTGCGACAGGTTGGCGAAGCTCACCGCCGCGCTGATGGTGATCAGCAGCTGGCTGGCCACGCGGCAGTCGGTAACGGGCGCCTGCAGTGCGCCGCTGCTCCAGCGCTGGCGGCTGGCCTGCGTATGGGGCAGCTTGGGCCAGACCATGCGCTGGTAGCAGGTCTTGAACAGCGACTGCATGCCTGAGAAAAACTGGCTGCGCTGGGCATGGCTGGCAAACAGCGGTTTGCCGTGCTGCAAAGAGCATTCCATCAGCGCGGCCGACACCCAGGGCTCGGGGTGCAGCTTGCTGTGTTCCTCGTCCTGCGCCAGGGCCTGCAGCTGCTGCCAGGCGGCATGCAGCCATGGGCTGTCGCCGTCTGCAGCGGGGCTGCCAGTGGCAGCTTGCAGGTCCGAAGGTTGCTGCCCACTCTTTTGCAGGCTTTGCAAGGCCAGCTGGGCCCAGGGGGCGGTGGCACCTGCACCGCGAGCGGCCTTGCCATGGAGCTGCTGCGACAGCAGGCCGATCAGGTCGCGCAGCGCCGTGGCGCAGCCGGCGCCCGGGTAGAGGTGGACATACTGCACCAGCACGATCAGGCTCATGGCCTTGAGCAGGTCGCTGCCGCATTCATGCAGGCTCCAGCGCTGCATCTGCTCGGCCTGGTAGGCAATGGCGCGGTGTATGGTCATCGACGCGCTTGGCGTCGGCGCGCTTTGGCGCTGGGTGAGCAGCAACGCATAGGTGATGCCCAGGTGGTCGACCAAGGTGCTGGCTTCGGGCCAGCTGCCGTCTTCGCTTTGGCTGCGGGCCAGCAGCTCCTGCGTGGCCTGGTAGATGGCCGAGGCCGCGCTGCCGTGGCTGCCCCGGGGGGCCGAGGGATCGGGGCGGGGCAGGGTGCGCATCTCTCCGAGCGGGCTGATGTGCAGGCCTTCGAGCAGCAGTTGCCAGCGGCCCTGCGTGCTGGCGGGCACCGGATCGCTCAGCAGCTGCAGGCGGGCGAGCGAGCGCGTCATGCGGTGGCTGAGCAGGGCGAGCATCTCGGCGCGCTCCTGCGCGCTGTCGGCCAGGCTCCAGGACTGGCGCAGGTCGGACAGCGCATCCTGCGGGTCATCCCCGGGCAGCGGCAGCACGGCGGTCGCCCAGTCAATGCGCAGCTCCACGCCGGTGGCATTGAAGGCCCAGGCCCATTGGCGCATGCGCGCAGCACCCTCCGTCCAGGCATCGGCAACGCTGGGCTGCTGGATGCTGAAGCTGGTGATGGGCAGGTTCTGCGCGGTGATGGTGAAGAACATCAGGCAGCCGTCATAGGGCTGGGGCAGATCCACCGCCTGCTGCGCCACAAAGCGGGCAGCCAGGCTCAGCTGGTGGGCCAGGCCGGGTGCGCAATGCACCTCCATGCACAGATGGCGCTCCTGCGCTTCGTCGAACAGCGTCTCGCAGACCTCTGGGCTGAGCAAGGGGGCGTTGTGGGTCATGTGCAGGTCTCCGGTCTGGGGGCTGGCCTCAAGGGCAAATGCCCAGGCCTTGTTTTTAAGAGTGCAACTCCTGTGCCAGCCTGCGAACCCGTTCTTGTTACATCTGTGAAATTTAAAAGTTTGTTGTTTTAAATGATTATTTTTAATTTTAGTAGCCTTTTGGTGCGGCGCAGGAGCCAGTTTTTCGGCCACTTGTTACGGAGGTGTTACGTAACGTTCTTGCTTTGTGCGGGGAGCGTTCCACCGGCAGGCAGCCGGGCCCTGGCGCAGGCAGGGTCTGTATAATCGGCCGGTTTTTGGCGCGCGCCAGGCGGGGCTTTTTCTGCCAACGGATGTGTGTACAGATACACAAGATTTCTGGCTGTTTTCTGCGGCTTTGGTCCACTGCAACGAGAAAATCCCCCATGCAAAGTGCTTTCCCAGCGCGCTCTACCCTGCGATCCCTGGTGCCCGTCCTTTTTCACCAGCGCTGGGCGGCGGTCTGCGTAGGTGTGCTGATGGGTGGCGCAGCGCTGCAGGCGCAAGCCGCGCCCACGTCGCCTGCATCGCCTGCCGTGGCAGAGGTGAGCCAGTTGCTGCAGCAGGGCAAGGCAGCGCAGGCGGCCAAAGAGGCCGATGCCTACCTGCGCAAGCAGCCCGGCGATGTGGAAATGCGCTTTTTGCGCGGCGTGATCGCGACCGAGCAAAAGCAGCATGCGCAGGCGATCAAGATCTTCCAGGAGCTGACCCGCGATTACCCCGGCATGCCCGAGCCCTACAACAACCTGGCCGTGCTGTATGCCGCCGATGGCCAGGACCGCAAGGCCGCGCAGGCGCTGGAGCAATCGATGCGCACCAACCCCAGTTACACGACGGCGCATGAGAACCTGGGCGACCTCTACGCCCGCATGGCCAGCGATGCCTATGCCAAGGCGCTGCAGCTGGAAGGCGCGCCCAAGCAACAGGGCCCCCAACTGGCGCTGATCACGCAGATTGTTCCGGCCTCGCTGGCCAACGGCAAGAACGCGCTGGTGCAGGCCCGTGCCGATGTGCCGCCCAAACCGGTGGCGCCACCGCCGCCAGCACCTGCGCCTGCGCCGGTGCCAGCGCCCGCACCAGCCCCGGTTGCCGCGCCCAAACCGCCTGCGCCTAGCCCTGCACCGGCTGTTGTAGCCCAAGCGGCATCCACGCCGGCGCCGGCTCCCGCCAAGGCGGCAGCGGCGCCCGCTCCAACGCCAGCACCTGCACCCACGCCGGCCCCGGCGCCCAAGGCGGCTCCGGCACCTGCGCCCACGCCAGCAGCCGCTCCGGCGCCTGTACCTGCTGAGCCTGCCAAGGCTGTGGCAGCCAATGCTGTGGCAGCCAATGCTGTGGCAGCCGCCCCAGCCGCCAAACCGGCAGCACCTGTGGCCGAGACCAAGCCTAAGCCGGCGCGCGATACCGCCAAGCTCGATGTGGAGCGCGCCGTCAACAGCTGGGCCACGGCCTGGGAGAAAAAGGACATGCCCGGCTACCTGGCCGCCTACAGCGACCATTTCAGCCCAGCCGGTGGCGGCAGCCTCAGCGCCTGGAAGGAAGAGCGGCGCCAGCGCATTGTCGGCAAGCAGGCGATTGTGGTGAATGTGCGCAATCTGCAGGTCAGCGTCGAGGGCGAGCAGGCAACGGCCAAGTTCCGCCAGTACTATGCGGCGGGGGCCCTCAAGACAACCACCCGCAAGACCTTGGTGATGCGCCTGGAAAAAGGCCATTGGCGCATCCTGCGCGAGACCACGGGCGGCTGATCGCTCCGCGCTGCACAGGCTATGATCGGCGCTGGTCCGCACAGAAGTCAGTTGAAGGAATCACAGGCTATGCCTTTTTGCAAGCAGTTTTGGCGCTCGGGCGTTGGTGCAGCCGTGGTGGCCGCCGCAGGTGCGGCGCTGGCCGCTGGCTCCCCGGCCACGCCGCGCGCTGCTGCCCAGGCAAAGACGGCCGCTGCCGCCAAGGCCCGCCAGCCCGATGCCGAAGAGCGCCTGGTGCAGATCATTGCGCTGGTGCAAAACCAGCAGCTGGACCAGGCCCTCAAGGCCGCCGCCAGCCTGACGGCCGATGTGCCGCATTTTCAGGCCGCGCAGCTGGTGTATGCCGATCTGCTGCGTTTTCGCTCCGGCCAGCCCGGCGCATTGACGCCCGCTGCGGTGGCCCAGCGCGCCATGGTGCTGCCCGTTAAACATATACCCCTGCCGCAGGCCGACGCAGCTGCGCCGCCCACGCCCGCGGCCAACGCCCAGGGCGCGCAGAGCCTCGAGCAGCTCCAGGGCCTGCAGGACGAGATCCGCCGCCGCATGCAGGGCGCCCAATCGCTGCCGGCCGCCGGCCAGGTGCCTGCGGAGTTTCTGTCGCTGTCACCATCGGTGCGCCAGGTTATCGCCATTGATGCCAGCCAGTCGCGCCTCTACCTGCTGCGCCATGACCAAGGCCAGCTGCAGCTGGTCGACAGCTTCTATGTCTCCGTCGGCAAGCTGGGGGTGGGCAAGCTCGAGGAGGGCGACCAGCGCACCCCCGAAGGCATCTACTTTATTGGCCGCCAGATTGCCGGCCAGCGCCTGCCCGAGTTCTATGGCAAGGGTGCTCTAACCCTGAACTACCCTAATGACTGGGACAAGGCCATGGGCCGCTCGGGCAGCGGTATCTGGCTGCATGGCGCGCCGCCGGACCAGTTCGCCCGCCTGCCCCAGGCCAGCGATGGCTGCGTGGTGCTGGCCAACCCCGATCTGATTGCGCTGATGCGCACGGTGGACAAGCTGACGCCGGTGCTGATCCGCGAGAAGCTGCAGTGGGTGGCGCCAAGCGATGCCTCGCACCGCCAGAGCACCGACGCTTTTACAGCCGTGCTGCAGCAGTGGCACCAGGCCTGGATGCAGGATGATCCCCAGGGGGCCTTGCAGCTGGCCACGCCGCAATGGACGGCCTCGCCCGAAGGCCAGGCCTGGCAGACACGCATGGCCGCGCTGTTCAAGGGCCGCAGTGTGGAGCTGCAGGACATCTCCACCTACGGCTGGAAAGACGACAAGGGCGAGATTCGCGTCGCCAACCTGAAACTCAAGAGCCGCGAACAGGCCCAGCCCTTGTCGCTGCGCCAGTACTGGCGCAAGGTGGGCAAGGACTGGCGGCTGTTCTCTGAAGATTTGCAAAACCAGGGCTGATCGCTCTTAGAACCTGTTCAAAGTCTCTACGCAGCCGCGTTGGAGTGCAATCGGGATGAGTTCGAAGCGATGGTCCGCAGCTTGCACCGGGGTGCAAGCAAGGGCCAGCGCGCAGAAATCGCCCGATTTCACTCCAACCCTTAGGGACAGTGGCTTTGCGAGCGGTCTGCGTCGTTGCAAATCCTCGCAATAGCTGGGCTATTGCTGCGGTATTGCGCCTCGCATCCCATCTCGCAAAGACACTGTCGCGGCGCGAGGAGACTTTGAACAGGTTCTTAGCCCATAGCAAAAGGCCCAAACCAAGGTTTGGGCCTTTGTGCGTTGAGAGCCTTGGCGCTGTGCCAGGCTCAGGGGCTTGTGCCGCAGCTCAGTGCTGCGAGTCCGGGTCGTCCAGCAGCTGCTGGCGCAGCTTCTGGTCTTCGGTCATCTCAAACCACATGGCGTTGAGCACCGCAAAGGCGGCGGCCAGCGGCAGGCCGAGAATCCAGGAGAAATACCACATAGTCGAATCCTTTCTGTGTGCAGCGGTGCTCAGTAAGCGTGGCCGTTGCCGTCGTTGATGTCCTTGGCATTGACCTTGCCCCAGAGGACCGAGTAGACCCAGCTGGTGTAGGCCAAGATCAGCGGCATGAAGATGAGGGTGCAGACCAGCATGATGAACAAGGTCATGTGGCTGGACGACGAATCCCAGACCGTGAGGCTAAAGCGCGGATCGACGGACGAGGGCAGGATCATCGGGAACATCGAAGCGCCCACGGTCAGGATGATGCCGGCAATGCCCAGGCCGCTGGTGATCATCGCCAGGCCATCCTTGCGGGCACGGATCAGCACCGCTGCGATCAGGCAGCCCAGCACGCCGAGGATCGGCGCAGCCATCGTCCAGGGGTGCTGCTGGTAGTTCTGCATCCAGGCGCCGGGCGCGTGGGCCGCAGTCTTGAACAGCGGGTTCGACGGGCCGGTGGTGTTCAGCGCCGAGGTGATGCTGTAGCCGTCAACAAACTTCCACAGCACGATGCCGGCGAGCACGAACAGCACGGCAGTCACAACCGCCGAGATGCTGCCCACGGTGCGGGCACGGGCGGCAATGGCGCCTTCGGTCTTGATGCACAGCCAGGCCGCGCCATGCATCAGCAGCATGCTGACGGAGATGAGGCCAGCGAGGATCGCGAAGGGGTTGAGCAGGCCAAAGAAGCTGCCGTCATAGTGGATGTAGAGCTCGGGCGTCAGGCGGAAGGGCACGCCTTGGAGCACATTGCCCATGGCCACGCCGCAGATCAGCGCAGGGATAAAGCTGCCGGCAAACAGCGCCCAGTCCCAGCGGCTGCGCCAGGCGGGGGACTCATTCTTGCTGCGGTACTTGAAGGCGACCGGGCGCAGGATCAGACCGATCAGGATCACGAACATGGCCAGGTAAAAGCCCGAGAAGGACACCGCATAGAGCTGCGGCCAGGCGGCAAAGATGGCGCCACCGCCCAGCACCAGCCAGACCTGGTTGCCTTCCCAGGTGGGGCCGACGGCATTGATGATGACGCGGCGCTCCAGGTCGTTCTTGCCCAGGAAGGGCAGCAGCATGCCGGTGCCCAGGTCAAAGCCATCCATCACGGCAAAGCCGATCAGCAGCACGCCCAGCAGGACCCACCAGATGACACGCAGGGTGTCGTAGTTCAAAAGTGTATGCAAGATCATGGTGTTACTTTCCCGAATAGGTGGGTTGCGCCGTGGCGATCGAGGCATAGCTCAGCGGCTGCGGATCGCGCTGCTCGGGCTCGAGCTCGGGGCCCTTTTGGATGGCCTTGAGCATCAGCTTCATCTCGATGATCAGCAGCACCGTGTACAGCGCCACAAAGCCCAGGATCGTGATCAGCAAGGTGGTGACGCCCAGGTTGGACGCGGCCACAGCGGTGGGCAGCACGCCTTCGATGATCCAGGGCTGGCGGCCAAACTCGGCCACGAACCAGCCGCACTCGATCGCAACCCAGGGCAGCGGAATGGACCATACCGCCACCCACAGCAGCCAGCGGCGGTTTTCCAGCTGGTGGCGCGAGGCGAGGTAGAAAAAGACAGCCGTCAGCACGATGAAGAACATACCCAGCGCAACCATGATGCGGAAGGTCCAGAACAGCGGAGCCACCTGCGGAACCGTATCCCAAGCCGCCTTGGCGATCTGCGCATCGGTCGCCTGGCGCGGGTCATCGACATAGCGCTTGAGCAGCAAGGCATAGCCCAGCGACTTGCCATTGGCCTCGAACTGTTCCTTGAGCTCGGGCGAGATCGTGGTCGTTGAGCCGGCATCGCGGATTTTTTCCAGCGCGTCATAGGCCTTGATACCGTCGCGGATCAGCACCTCGGCGTGCTTGACCAGGTCGTTGATGCCCTGCAGCTCGGTATCGAGCGAGCGCGTGCCGATCAGGCCCATCGCCCATGGGATATGGATCGCGTAATGGGTCTCGCGCGCCTCCTGGTCAGGAAAGCCGATGGCGGTGAAGGCGGCCGGCGCAGGCTCTGTCTCCCACATCGCTTCAATGGCGGCAAGCTTCATCTTCTGGTGCTCGCCAGACAGGTAGCCGGACTCGTCACCCAGCACCACGACCGACAGCGAACCGGCCAGGCCAAAGGCGGCGGCCACCGTCATCGAGCGCTTGGCCAGCGCCACATGGCGGCCCTTGAGCAGGTACCAGGCCGACACGCCCAGCACAAAGATGGCTGCGCAGACATAACCGGCAGAGACGGTATGCACAAACTTGGCCTGCGCCACCGGGTTGGTGAGCACGGCGGCGAAGTCATTGACTTCCATGCGCATGGTCTGCGGGTTGAAAACGGCGCCCACGGGGTTCTGCATCCAGCCATTGGCGATCAGAATCCACAGCGCCGACAGGTTGGTGCCCAGGGCCGTGAGCCAGGTGACGATCAAGTGCTTGACCGGCGAGAGCTTGTCCCAGCCAAAGAAGAACAGACCGACAAAGGTCGCCTCCAGGAAGAAGGCCATCAGCCCTTCGATGGCCAGCGGGGCGCCAAAGATGTCGCCCACATAGTGGCTGTAGTAGCTCCAGTTCATGCCGAACTGGAACTCCATCACCAGACCGGTCGCCACGCCAATGGCGAAGTTGATGCCAAAGAGCACGCCCCAGAACTTGGTCATCTGGCGCCAGATGACCCGCCGCGTCATCACATAGACCGTCTCCATGATGGCGATCAGCATGGACAGCCCCAGGGTCAGGGGAACGAAGAGAAAGTGGTACAGGGCTGTGAGTGCAAACTGCAATCTTGATAGCCCGACGATGTCGAGATCCATGAACTGGTCCTTCCGTGTTGTAAGTGCTCGATCTGGTAGAAAAACTACGTGGGTTCCAAACTGACAAATACCTGTGTTGCATGAGCCGGCCTAGCCAGGCCGCAATCGCTGCAACAGCGCTTCAAACTCTGCCGTGCCCTTGCGCGCTTGCGCCATGCCTTCTTGCAAGGGGGCGATCCAAACAATGCGGTCGGCGTGGCGCGCCTCGCGCTGCAAATGGCTGGCCATCACGATGGCGCCCTGGCCGCTGGCGGCCCGCTTTGCATGCCATTGCGCAATCGCGTGCATCACCTGGGCGGCGGTCTGGCGGTCCAGGCCTTCGGTGGGTTCGTCCAGCAAGCTCAAGGGCGCTGGGTGCAGCAGCAGGCGGGCCAGCGCCAGGCGGCGTGATTCGCCCCCCGACAGGCCCGCGCCCTGGCTGCCCAGGGGCGTGTTCAGTTGTTGGGGCAGGGCGCGGATGACATCAGCCAGGCCTGCCGTTTGCAGCGCGGCCCAGAGTTCGGCATCGCTGGCGTCAGGCCGGCCCAGGCGCAGGTTGGCGGCCACACTGGCCTGGAACAGCTCCGTGCGCTGGGGCAGGCTGGCGCAGGGCGCCCGCAGCACCTGGCCGGCGCTGGGCGCCAGGTCACCCGCTATCAGTGCCATCAGGCTGGATTTGCCCGCGCCGCTGGGCCCCGCCAGCACCAGCCATTCGCCATCGGCCACTTGCAGATTGATCTGCTGCAGCAAGGCGCTGGCACTGCCGGGGTGTTGCAGGCGGACGGCTTGCATGTCCACGGCCAGGCCGGCTGCCGGTGCGCGGTCTTCTGTGGCGGCGGTGTGGGCCGGGGTATCGAGCAGCGGGGCAATGCGGCGGGCAGCGAGCAAGGTGCGGCCCGCTTCCATCGCGCCACGGCGGATGTGGACGAGGGGCTCCAGCGCCGCGAGCAGCAGCAAGGTGGCTAGCGCGGCTATAGGCGCGCCAATCTCGCCCTTCTGCGCCAGCCAGGCCGCGCAAAGCAGCGCAGCAGCGGTGGCGCAGTGGCCCAGCATCGCCATCGCAACGGCTACCTGCGATTCCAGCCGGTTGAGGCGGATATCGGCAGCCCACTGCTGGCGCTCTGCCGCAGCAATGCGGGTCATCTGGCGCTGCAGGCTGCCGGCCATCACCAGCTCGGTCTGCGCGCCCACCGCATCAATCACCTGGGCCCGCAGATGCTCGCCGGCAAAACTGCGGCGCAGCGCGGTCATAAAGCCCTGGCGCACACACCAGGCCACGCAGGCCAGGCCACCGGCCAGCACCATGGCGCCCACCAGCAGACCGCTTTGCCAGTTCAAAAAGACCGTCAGCGCCAACGCGGTGACGCAGGCGCTGACCAGCAGCGAGACGGCGGGGGTGAGCAGGCGCAGGTAGACGGCATCCAGCGCATCGATATCGGCGGTGAGGCGGTGCAGCAGGCGGGCAGGGCGCTGGCGCAGCGCCAATGCGGTATCAGCGGCCGCGAGGCGCGAGAACAGCTGCACCCGCAGGGCGGCCAGTACGCGCAACGTTGCATCGTGGGTGACGACCCGCTCGCTGTAGCGCGCGCCGGTGCGCAGCATCGAGAAAAAGCGCACGCCCGCGCCGGGCGCAAACACATCAAACACCACGGCCGTGGCGCTGGAAAGACCCGCCACATAGGCGGCGGTGAGGAACCATCCCGACAGGCCCAGCAGCGCCATGCCGGCGCACACGGTGATCGCAGCGAGCAGACTGCCCAGCAGCATGCGCCGGCGGTAGGGCGATTGCGCAAACAGCTGGACGATGGGGCGCAGCGCGTTCCAGGCCTTCATGCAATGCTCCTCATGGCGGCGGGCAGGCCAGCGGCAATGGGTGCTTGGCTGCCATCGAGCGACAGCACCCGGTCCATGCAGGCGGCCAGCAGCGGGTCATGGGTGGCCACCACCAAGGTCGCGCCGCGCGCTGCCAAGGCCAGCAGGCCCTGGCGCACAAACTGGGCGGTCTCGGCATCGAGGTGGGCCGTGGGCTCGTCGGCCAGCACCAGGCGGCAGCCTGGCGTGGCGGCAGCGCGTGCCAGGGTCAGGCGCAAGGCCTCGCCACCCGACAGGCCCAGGCCCCCATCGCCCACCACGGCATTGCCGCGCAAGGCCAGCACGGGGCCCAGGGCCGCGCTCTGCACCGCTTGCTGCAGTGCGGCCTCGTCGATATCGCGGCCCAGGCGAATGTTGTCCACCAGGCTGGCGGCCAGCACATGGGGCTTTTGCGCCACCCAGGCCATGCCGCTGCGCAGGCCGGCGGCGTGGGCTGCATCCATGGGCCGTCCATCGATGTGGATGCTGCCTGCGCTGGGGGCCGCCAGGCCCGCGATCAGCGCCATCACCGTCGATTTGCCACTACCGCTTTCGCCCCACAGAGCGATGCGCTCGCCAGCCGCAATCTCGGCGCTGAAGGACTTGACCACCAGCGGGCTGTCGGTACTGTATTGAAAGCTGAGATCGTTGATCGTCAGCGCGGCAGCCGCTGCCGTGTTGGCGCTGTCAACGCAGGCTTGGTCGCTATCGCCCACCAACTGCGGGCCAGGCTGCTGCAGCGCTTGCAGTGCCTGCTCGGCGGCCACACCGGCGGCCTTGTCATGCCACACGGCCGAGAGTTCGCGCAGCGGCTCAAAAAATGCCGGGGCCAGCAGCAGCACAAACATGGCTTGTGCCAGCCCTAAGGTGCCGCCCCAGCCGCCAAACGGGATCTGGCCTAGCAGATGAAAACCGACATACACAGCGACCAGGGCCACGCCCAGCGCGGAGAACAGCTCCAGCACCGCAGAAGACAGAAAGGCAATCTTGAGCACGGCCATGGTGTTGGCGCGCAGTTGCTCTGCCGCAGCGGCCAGCTGTTGCGCCACCTGCCCGACGGCACCCAGCCCGCGAATACTGGCCAGGCCCTGCAGGCGATCGAGCAAAAACTGGTTCAGGTTGCCGACATCCTGCAAATGCTTTTTGCTGGCCGCCTCGGCCCGCCAGCCTACCAGCGCCATAAAGATCGGAATCAGCGGCGCAGCCACCAGCAGCACGAGGCCCGCCACCCAGGATAGGCAGAACACACAAACCAGGATGACCAGCGGCACCACCATGACCTTGGTGCGCGCCGTGGTGTAGCGGGCCCAGTAGGGCGTGATGTGGTCGGCCTGCTCGTTGAGCACACTGGCCGCCAGCCCGGCCGATGGGCGATGTGGGTGCAGGGGCGAGTGCAGCGCCAAGGCCTGCAGCGCCTGCAGCCGCAGCTGCTGCGTATGGGCGCGCGCTGCGGCAAAAGCCCGGCGCAGGCCATAGCCATCGACCAGGGCCCGCAGCAAGCCCAGCGCCAGGAACAGGACGCAAGCTTTGGCCAATGTCGACCAGGCCGCTTGCTGGTGAATCGCCTCAATCCCCCAGGCAATCACTGCCGCCTGCGGCAACCACAGCAAGGCTGCCAGCACCTGCCACCACGCGCCCTTCGCAGAGGGGCGCGTTGCCACAGCAGGGCTGCTGGTGGAGGAGGTGGCGCGGGTGGATGGCATGGGGTAAGTTTTTAATTTTCAGAAATTCTTGAAACTATTGTATATCCAAGATACTCATTAATTCAATTTATCGAATACCTGATACGAACTACCTTCGACGAAGGTGTGGCCCTTGTCTGTCAGCGCAAATGCGCAGATTGCTACTAAATTCAGAGCACTCAAGGCCCTAAAAAACTAGATAAAGCAGAAATTTCTGCAGTCCAAAGAGCCTTCAGTCCTGGCTGCAGCACGGTGTTTCGGGCCCGCTTTGCCAAGAGCTTGAGCCGATTGTGTTGCCTAGAGTGTGAACAGAGCTTGCTGTAAGTCAAGAACAGCGCGGGTTCTCCCTAGGGGGTGGGCTGGGAGAGATGGGGCGTTGTTGGGGGGCGACTGGAATTGCTGCTGACTGGCAAAAACAGGGAGATGTATTCAGCTGCGGTCAGGCGAGGTCTGGCTGTTCGGGGATGGGTGTCGAGCATTCCAGATTGCGGTAGGCATTGCTCTTGGAAACCAAGCGGCAGATAGGCCCAAAGCTCTGAAAGCTGCTGGCTGTGGAAAGACAGAGGGTTTGTACAGCGGGACGGTTACGAGTTCAGTAGTTCAGTGACGTTCATCTGGCCGCTGTACTAAGCGCAATCTCTAGGCCTTCACACAACAAGACTGGATGGTGAGGGGCCCCTGCTACTTGGCGAATCACCTCTGCTACCCAAAATCTTCACATTCTTTGTTGGACAGGCTACTCTGATAGGAATATTTATCAGAACTATGATTATCTCGAATTGTCGGAATTGAAGAATAAATTAGACTTTATGAGGTTGCTGGTTTTGTTTGAGATTCTGAGTTTGCGATCGTCGCAAGCGAAAGATTTCGTTCATGAAAATTTTTCTAGTGCTTTTAAATCTATTAAATTCATTGGAGATCGTGGTGTTCGTTCAAACTTAAATAGTTCTGCCTCGCAAATCTAAGGAGTGGTCTAGATAAGGAATTTATTAATGTTTAAATTAAATAATTCACTTAGAAATTCAGTATTTGCTTTATTGTTTATTTTCGGGATATCAAGTTCTACACATGCCTGCTCATTGACTGGGCTGCAGCATGAGGTGAAATTCGATGGTGATGAGCCCACTTTAGGTAAAGAAGAAGCAGTGGCTCTTGCTCAATGGTTTACACACCAAAGAGATGTCAGATCCTATGATGAAATTGACATTGTTTCAATGTATCCAGCGGCTAGTAAAAAATTAGCTGAGATCTCTAGAAAGAGAATGCAGAATATATCGAGGCTTATAGATTCTATGAATGTCAATAGAATATCCGTAGCGCTTACTATAAGCGAGAGTCAACAGGAGGAGTTGGGGCCTGTTGGATATGTGTATCACGAAGTTTTGGTGGTAATGTCGCCTTCATGTGCTAGAGCAGGGACCTGCTGTAATATCCGTGTTAACTGAGAAAATGAAGACAACAACTTACACCTGTGGCGATAAATTGGTGGTTTTTGGAAAAGTTGAAGATCTTTTATTTCAATTGATTGCGGAGCTTAAAACAATATTCTCCGAAGTTGAATTGAATGAAATTCAAAAATTTATTGATGTTGCCGAATATGGCTTAGCATTAGAAACGGTAATAGCGATTTATTTGGAGGAAAAGAAGTCTATTAGTTCTAAGGCTCTTAACTTGATTGAGTGTCTAGGGGCTGCAATGTCAATGGATGTCAAATCTTTGCTCAAGGGTTTGTGAAGCAATAAATTCTTTAGAGGCAGATGGGTTGCGAAAACCTGCGAAGGTGTGCTAAATTGATTGGGTCGGAGTTTTAACTTAAGCGATCTGACTGCCTTGAACTATGTTGATCACATTCAAATAATTAAATGACTTCGCAAAATGAAATATGTTTGTAGTTTTATTTATACAAATTCTTCATCCAGTGCTATGTTATTGGTATTGGAGTCTTGGGCGGAAGAGGTGTCGCTTGCTTCTGGGGTTGCTGTGAAAGTTACTGGAGAAGGTGGTTTGGTTGGTTCCACTTTTGAACTTGAGCAGTTGGATGATCGATTGATTGTGTATGCATGGCCGGATTCGATAGCGTCAATCGAAATCTTAAAGTCGTTTGCAAATAATCTCGTTTGATGCGTTTATTTATATTGATTTACCCCGTCCCATCCCTGGTTAAGTTGCTGAATATGTTGAAGGTCTCTTGGGGATTTATTATTGGGAGATTTCAGATTAAGTTTGTAAGGGATTTATGACTTGTGATAAATGGAAGACGCTCATTTTGAGTGATATTAATTACCAAAATCTAGTTGCGGAAGTTAGCTATGATGGTCAATTTTTATTGCTTTTAGACCGTGAGCAATGGAATGACTGCCTCTGTGTAGCGTTTCCTCAGCAAGACGGGATGTTAGGTGCACGTGTACCCCTGTCTGAATTTATCGATCAGCTAAAAACCTCTGCTGATCATTTGTGTCGTTGACACATTGGCGTTGGAGTATTTTGGCTCTTATAAATTTGTACTGCGACTGAACTAGACAACTGAGGCAGGCAAAGACACTCCTGTGAGAAATTTTGGCCTGACCTTGAGGTGCTATGCTGCTAAAAATGGAGATTCATAATAGTGCAACTACTTGAGTTTGACACTGAAGGCATATGTTCTATTTCAAGCCTGCTTCGCCAAGGAATAGTTGGCTATGCCAATGACATTCCTACTCCGCGCGGTATATCAACTGTATGGCTTTTCCTTGCCAATAACGCCCTGCTGAAAATATATACAAGGATGCACGATACGGTAGGTTGGAATGAGGTCGGCACGCTTGTTTTCCGACTTGTTGGAAAAGATGAGAATGTGCCCGAAATAGTGCCTTTGCCGCAAGCCTGGAGGGATATCGCGGGCATTGAAAAAATGCTGGTGGTAGACGCTGATTTCACAGCGGAAAGTGGCCTTCAGGTCAGCAATAACTTAGGTGAAGTGTTTACCATCGTTTGCTCTGCAAACATTTATCAAATTGAAGTTTTAGCACCTTTTTTTTCATGGGGATTTTTTGCCTGAATATGAAATATTTCATTATAAATGCGTGCTTTTATAATAAAAATCTATCATTGTGGTCGGGCTGCTTTGTGAAGTGATAAATACATGAGTGGATAGGGTCTGGTCACCACACTTAAGAACAAGCCAAAACGCATTCGCAAAACGTTGCAGATCATAAGTATCTGTCTAATGGTGTGCAGAGCGCTAACAGATTTTTTTAGATATTGTGATTTAGAGATTAGGCTGGGAATAGAATGGCAGCATTCAATTTGCAAATGATCGATTTGCAATCCATCGGATCGATTGTGTTGACCCCGCACCCTAGCGTATGTTTGTTGGTCAGTGACGCTATATCTCCAGCCATGGATTTCAAAGGTTTGGTGCGAACCCTAATCCCCGCAGGATGTCAATACTTTATGATCTTGGGGCATGCAGCGGAGGACGTGCATGACGCTTTGGATGATGCAATTGATGATTGCGATTTAGGGTATTGTGGTACGCCTACTGCTGTTCACAACGATGAGTCTGCCGAAGAAATAGCATCGTTTTTGCTGAATGCAGCGATTCCTGGTGAAGCAAATGTGCGCTGCCTGGTTGGATATGACAATGAATATAATCCAGTGCGGGAAATTGTGCAGAAATTGCGTGTTGAATATTTAAAGTCAAAGTGATTATTTAGTTCAATGGCATGAAAAATCATGTGCGCCATGTTTTCATCTATTGATTTACATGCATCAAGCAGCTAGTAGAATCATTGATTCTTGAGTGGCTTGACTGTTTTTAAAATAGAGATGGACTAAATATTCGGATGGCATTCAACATCGAAATATCAAAAGGCACGCGGTGTCAAAATGAATTTGTCTGCGAAATACACATTGATGAGCATCGTGAGGTGGTCCCGCTCATCACCACCAGATGGTCTCCTGAGATATATAAAAAACAATGGGTGGCGGCGCTTAAATTTCTTGCTGCATCCCGTTCGAGCCGATGTGCTCTTATCACATGCATTCAGCCGGAATCTGTCAGTTACGGAATTACGTATTGGGCCTTATTCAGAGACTGGCATTTTGTTTATTTTCAAGAAAGATTTATTCGTGAAAATTATGAGAAATTTTTGATCTCGCCCATGATGGTAGAGCGGTATATGCCCGATAGGATGCAGGGCACTGTCGAAGAATTCAGCAGGGTGTCAGAGTGGACCTTGCCAATTTCGGATATACAAGAATTTTTGTTGTACGTAGATGATGAATAGTGCAGGAATTGAATTCAAGCGGGACGGGAGAAGGGCCGGGCAATGGCGATGACGGTTCAATACCGATGAATTTGCCTGCTAATCTGCATTTTTTGAAACGCCTTCAGTCCCTAAGCCGTCTTCGCGTCCCTGCTGCTCCAGCTTCTGCAGCACCCAATGAATATGGCTACGCAGCGCATACAACTCATCCGCATACGACAGCGGCACAGTAATTTTCTCGACCTTGCGGCTCAGCGCCAGCAGCTCGGCCTGGATGCTCGCGCGGTCGGGCTCGGGTTGCTCCATCTCGTGCTCGATGGCGCGCAGCTGGCCGTACCACTTGAAGACGCGTGAGCGCACGCGGAACTGGTAGAGGGGCGGCACGACACGGGATAGCGGCAGCATGAAGGCCAGCAGGACACCCAGCACCAGCCACATGCGCTCGACCAGGTTGGCGAGCCAGAAGGGCAGGTAGCGCTGCAGCAAGGGGGCGGGCTCGTTGATGGCGCGCACGCCTTCGGGGGCGACGGCCAGTTCGCTGCTGCGGGTGTTGGGAAAGTCGCGCGCCCGGTTGAACCAGCCCGCCTGGCTGTGGATGCCTTGCGAGGCCTGGGCGAACAGCTGCTTGATGGCGGGGTGGGTGTCGTCGTGGGCCAGCAGGGACGTGGTGGAGGCCAGCAGGTGCACGTTTTGCGGCGGTACATTGGCGGCGAGGTCGACAATGCCGCGCGGCAAGGTGACGGGGCTGAGGAACCTGAACTTGCGGCCATAGGCCTCGTTCTGCGGAAAATCCATCAGCTGCACGCCGGGGGTCTTCAGCAGCATCTGCACCATCGGCGATTCCGGCGCGGAGACCAGCACCAGTGCATCGATCTTGCCAGCCAGAAACTCGACGGTTGCGGGCGTCTCGGCCAGATGCGATACGCGCAGCTGGGCCAGGCTCAGGCGATTGGCCTCCAGTAATTGGTTGAACAGATTGGGTACGCCGCTGCCGGCGGTGCCGACATTGACACGCCAACCCGCCAGTTGCGTGAGATTGCTCAGGTGGGCGCGTTTGGTCAGGCGCTGCGCAGCATCGCTGCGGTAGAACAGCCAGACGGGCTCGACAAACAGCGCGCCCAGCGAGGTGAGGCTGTCGAGGTCGTCCTCGGTCAGCTCGGCGGTGCCGCCTTGCACAAAGGCCAGATCGACCTTGCCCTCGCGCA
Organism: Comamonas sp. MYb69; assembly: GCF_037479315.1. NCBI lineage: Bacteria > Pseudomonadati > Pseudomonadota > Betaproteobacteria > Burkholderiales > Comamonadaceae > Comamonas > Comamonas sp. MYb69. The sequence continues at coordinate 46,990 of NZ_JBBGZG010000007.1, read as the reverse complement.
GCAGCTGCAGGTTGTCGAAGGAGCCTTCGCTGCCGACGAGGTCGACGCGGATTTTGTTCCTGGCCAGGGGCGTGCGGTACTGCTCGCCAAAGCTGGCGTAGGCGCTTTGGGCCGGGCCGGTGGCCAGCTTGACCTGCGAGGGCGGGTTGGGCTTGAGCCACCAGTAGGCCCCCACGATCAAGGCCACGGCCAGGATGACCAGCGGGCCGCCGGAGACCAGCGCATCGCGGATGTTGAGCACCAGGGTGATCAGGGTTTGGCGCAGCCCGTAGGCTTTTTGGCGCATCGACGTGGAGCGGTCACCCATGGTGTGTGGCGGGCTGCCTGCGCAGCGCAGTTGGAATGGCGCCTACTGTAAATCAGCGGCGCAGGGCAGGTGCAAGGCCTTGTGGTTTTCTCCGGCTTCGATTTGTAAACGATTGGCATGCAGCACTGCCTGCAAGGTGGCCTGGGCCACCGCTTCGGCGGCCATCGTGGCCAGCACCATCATGCCCAGGCTGCGCCCCGCCGCGCCAGTACCCAGGCAGAACAAGGTGTCGCCGTCGGACATGGTGTGCACCGGGTTGATGGCGCGGGCCAGCCCATCGTGGCCCACGGTGGCCAGGCGGCTGGCCTGCGCCTTGGTGATGATGGCATCGGTGGCGATTACACCAATGGTGGTGTTGGTGCCCGCCAGCAGGGGCTGGGGCGGCTCGCCGCGCAGCAGCGCGCGGCGCGTGTCGCTGAGGCCCAGGCCATCGCGGGTGCGCGCGCCGGCCACCACCTGGGCGGTGTCCGGGTGCAGCACATCGCCCAGTGCATTGCAGGCAATGATGGCGCCCACGGTGACGCCATCGACAGTGACGGACGCGGTGCCGATGCCGCCTTTCATCGCCCGCTGGATGCCAAAGATCTTGCCCACCGCAGCACCTGCCCCCGCGCCCACATTGCCTTGCGCGGGCATGGCGCTGCTGGCGGCCTGGCAGGCGGCATAGCCGGCCTGGGCATCAGGGCGGATGCGCATATCGCCCACCAGCACATCAAACAGCACGGCCGCAGGCACCAGCGGAATGCGGCCCACGGAGATATCGAGGCCTACGCCTTGCTCTTCCAGCCAGCGCATGGCGCCGCTGGCGGCATCGAGGCCCCAGGCACTGCCGCCCGCCAGCATGATGGCGTGCACGCGCTCGACCAGGTTGGTGGGGTGGAGCAAGTCGGTTTCGCGCGTGCCGGGTGCGGCGCCGCGCACATCAACACCGCCCACCGCCCCGGCCTTGGCCAGGATGGCCGTGCAGCCGGTGGGGCGGCGCTTGTCGGTGAAGTGGCCCACTTCGATGCCTTGCACCAAGGTGATGGAGCCGGCCGGAGCCATGGGGAGGAGGGAGGAGGACATGGCCCGATTGTGGGCCAACTGGGCTGGTTGCTGTGCAGGCAAAAGCAGCGGGCTGTCAAACAGGTGTCTGACAGCCCGAGGAGAGGGTGCGATGGAGGTGTGAGTGCCTGCCGGTCAGGGGCGGATGACGATCTGCGGGCTGATGACAATCGCATCGGGGGTGCGGGGCGCCACCAGCACCGGGGCTGCGTAGGCGGGCTGCGGCGCGTAGTAGGCGGCCGGGCGGTCATGGCAGCGGCGCTTTTCCTTGTATTCGCCATTGCGCTTCCACTTGCGCTCCACCTTGCAGTTGCCGTCCCAGAACTGCTCCTTGTGTTCCTTGCGGTGGTGGTGGCGGTGGCCGCCACCGTGGGCCCAGCTGGCATCGGCCAGACAGGACAGTGCCAGCGCAGTGAGCAAAGGGGTCAACAAACGGTTCATGGCAGGGGTTGGAGTTGTGGTGGATGCTGGCAGCTTAGCGGAAAATCCTGTATCAAAAGATGAGCAATGGTTGCTTTGTACATCAGCCCTGGGAGCTGTTTTGATGGATGAAATCTATGGCGGTGGCAGCTGCGATTTTTCCACCTGTAAGCACCCGTTGCCGCGCTGGCGCCGGGTGCTACGTGTCATCAGGCGTTGACGGTGGTTTGCTGCTGCTCACCCAGGCCTTCAATACCCAGGCGCATCGTCTGGCCGGCTTTCAGGTAGACAGGGTTGGGCTTGATGCCCAGGCCCACGCCGGGAGGTGTGCCGGTCGAGATGATGTCGCCCGGCTGCAGGCTCATGCACTGGCTGACATAGGCGACGATCTGCGCGACGGTAAAGATCATCGTCTTGGTGTTGCCGTTTTGAAAACGCTTGCCATCCACATCCAGCCACATCGACAGGTTTTGCGGGTCCGGCACTTCATCGCGCGTCACCAGCCAGGGGCCGATGGGGCCAAAGGTGTCAAAGCCCTTGCCCTTGTCCCAGGTGCCGCCGCGTTCAATCTGCCATTCGCGTTCGGACACATCATTGACCACGCAGTAGCCGGCTACATGCTCCAGCGCCTGCGCTTCGGTGATGTACTTGGTGGCCTTGCCGATCACCACGCCCAGCTCGACTTCCCAGTCGGTCTTGGTGGATCCACGGGGGATCTCGACCGCGTCATTGGGGCCGCAGATGGCGCTGGTCCATTTGTTGAAGATCACCGGCTCGGTGGGGATGGCGGCGCCCGATTCAGCGGCATGGTCGGCGTAGTTGAGGCCGATGCAGATGAACTTGCCCACACGCGCCACGCAAGGGCCGATGCGGGGCTGGCCAGGCACCGCTGGCAGCGTGGCCGGATCGATCGCACGCAGGCGGGCCAGCGCGGCGTCGCCCAGGTGCGCGCCTTCGATATCGCCGAGCACGCCGGAGAGGTCGCGCAGGGTGTTGCTGCTGTCGAGCAGGCCGGGCTTTTCCTGGCCCACCGGGCCGTAACGCAGTAATTTCATGTCATCTCCAATGGATCAAATTGCATGCAGGCGCCAGTCTAGGTGCCTGCAGCTAGGGATGCTGTCGCGCAGCGGTAAAAGTGGGGGCTGGCGGGCTTTAGTTGGACCAGCCGCCATCAATCACATGGGCCTGGCCCGTGGTAAAGGCTGCCTCGTCCGAGGCCAGATAGGCCACCAGCGCGGCAATCTCTTCCGGCTTGCCGACGCGGCCCATCGGCTGGCGGGCCACAAAGGCGGCGCGCACGGCGTCCACCGAGAGGCCATCGTGCGCTGCCTGGGTGGCGATGCGCTGGCCAAGCGATGGCGAATCGACGGTGCCCGGGCAGATGGCATTGCAGCGCACGCCCCGGGTGCAGTAATCGGCAGCGATGGACTTGGTCATGCCGATGACGGCTGCCTTCGACGCACTGTAGGCAAAGCGGTTGGGCACGCCCTTGATGCTGGAGGCGGCCGAGGACATATTGATGATGCTGCCCCGGCCGCGCTGCAGCATGCCCGGCAAAAAGGCGCGGATGCTGCGGTACATGGCTTTGACATTGAGGTCAAAGGCAAAGTCCCAGTCCGCCTCGCTGCATTCGAGCACGCTGCCGGCATGCACAAAGCCCGCGCAGTTAAAGAGGATGTCGATGGGGCCGAGCACCTCTGCCAGCGTCTGGATCTGGGCGCTGTCGCGCACATCGAGCTGGCGCGCATCGAGACCCGAGCCTGCCAGCGGGCCGATATGCAAGTCGGTGGCAATCACGCGGGCGCCTTCGGCTGCCAGGCGCTCGGCGCTGGCGCGGCCAATGCCTTGCGCCGCTGCGGTCACCAGGGCCACCTTGCCTGCCAGGCGGCCGGTGGAGACGGAAGATTGGGTCATGGAGTCAGTCCTGTGAAAGATGCCTGGGCGCGCAATGGACCAGCGCGCCCAGGCGAGGGGGTAAAGCTGAGTGCGCTTAGAAGTGCCCGTCCTGCGCCAGCTTAGGCGGGCTGCCAGCGGCGCTGGTTGGCGGGGTGGGCGCTGCCACCGATGCCTGCGGTCGGCGGCCATACTTGCGTGCCCACATGGCGGTGAGGATCGGCACCAGGATGGCGGTCAACAGGCAGGCGGTGGCGGTGATGGCGGTGGCCGAATCGGCCATGGACTTGAGCTCGGGCACCATGGTGCCGATGATTTGCGGATTGGCAACAGCTGCACCAGCGGTGGACGAGGCGGCCAGCCCCGCAGTGCCATTGCCGCCGCCGATGTACTTATCCGCCAGGATCAGCGGGATACCGGTGACAATGATGACGGCCACGCCGACAAACACACCAGTAAAGCCGCTCTTGGCGATGACGCCCAGGTCAATCGAGCAGCCCAGCGCAAAGCCGAAGAACGGAATCAGCGGATGCACGCAGCGGCCAAAGAACTCGCGCAGGTTCGCATCCAGGTTGCCCAGCGCAAAGCCGATCAGAAACGGCAGCACCGCGCCGGCAAACAAGCGCGGCTCAAACACCGCCACGCCGGTGGCGCCCAGGATCAGCATGCTGACCAACGGGCCCGACTCGATGGAGGTGAGCACAAAAGCGCCGGCCTCCTCTTGCGTGCCGTATTGCTGCATCAGCGCGGCATACAGCCCCCCATTGGTCATGTCCATCGCGGTGACCAGCGCGAGCACCGACAGGCCGGTGAACAGCCCCGTCTGGATGCCGCCGGCCGGCAAGAAGCGCGTGGCTACCATCGCCACCACCCAGGCGACCAGGATCTTAGTCAGCACCAGGGTGCCGGATTTTTTCAGCACCACGCCGGTGGCCTTGAGGTTGATCGTTGCCCCCATGCAAAAGAACCAGACCGCGAGGATCGGCACGGTGCCGGTCATCAGCCCGTTGGTGAACGAGCCAAAGTACTTGCCGGCATCTGCTGCAAAGGTGTGCACGCAGGCGCCCAGCAGCAGGGGAATCAGCATGAGCCCGCCGGGCACACGCTCAATGGTTTTCTGGATTTCCATGTCTCGCTCCTCACACTTTAGTGGTGAATTTGTTATCGCTTGTAGAGGTGTTGTCCGATGACTACCGAAGCAACCGGGACAGTGTTCCATAAATTCAAATTCAAAAAATAGCTGGTAAACCCTTTGTCTTTTGCCATTCATAAAAATTTACGGAACAGTGTTCTGAAAAATTAAGAATGTGTTCCAATGGTTGCCATATCTCCCGGTCAGCCCGCGTTTTGGCTGGCCGCTTTTGTACCCATTGCATTCACCAGCCATGTCCGATTCATCCCTTGCCCCAGCGCCTGTCGCTGCCCCAGCCAGCCCCCGCCACCCTTTTGATCTGCAGGGGCAGGTAGCGCTGGTGACCGGCTGCAATACCGGCATTGGCGCGGGCATTGCGGTGGCGCTGGCGCAGGCGGGGGCCGATATCGTCGGGCTCAACCGCAGCGATGCCCGCCAGACGGCTGCGCAGGTGCAGGCGCTGGGGCGCAGATTTGTGCCGATACAGGCAGATCTGTCTGACACGGCGGCCATAGGCTATGTGCTGGCCCAGGTGCTGGCGGCCTGCGGGCAGGTCGATATCCTGGTGAACAATGCCGGCATCATTCGCCGTGCGGATGCCTTGGACTTCAGCGAAGAGGACTGGGATGCGGTGATGAACACCAACCTCAAAAGCCTGTTCTTTCTATCGCAGGCTGTGGCGCGCCATATGCTGGACTGTGCCGCGCAGCAAGGTGCGCAGTGGCGTGGCGGCAAGATCATCCATATCGCATCGCTGCTGTCGTTCCAGGGAGGGGTGCGTGTGCCGTCATACACCGCAGCCAAGAGCGGCGTGCTGGGTTTGACCCGGCTGATGGCCAATGAATGGGCCGGCAAGGGCATCAATGTGAATGCGATTGCGCCCGGCTATATCGAGACCAACAACACCGAGGCGTTGCGCCAGGATGCAGGCCGCGCCGGCGAGATCCTGCAGCGCATCCCGGCTGGCCGCTGGGGGCAGCCTGCGGACCTGGGTGGCGCTGCGGTATTTTTGGCCTCCAGCGCGGCCGACTATGTGCATGGCCATACCTTGGCTGTCGATGGCGGCTGGCTGGCCCGATAATCGAGGCCATCCACCACAGCCCAACACAGAAGGACGGACCGATGAGCGAGAGCCCCGCAGCCATGGACAAGACCGACACCGTCGCCGCGGTGGAGAAAGCCTTTGCCATTCTGGAATGCCTGGGCAACCAGCGCGATGTCAGCGTGACCGCGCTGGCCCAGCAGCTGGCGCTGTCCAAGTCCTCCGTGCACCGGCTGCTGCAAACCTTGAAGGCCCTGGGCTATGTGGCGCAGGATGGCGAGTCCGAGCTCTACCGCGCCACCTTGCGGCTGTTTGAGCTGGGCGGCAAGGCGCTGGAAAACACCGACCTGGTGCGCGAGGCCGATGAGGAAATGCGGCGCCTGGGTGCGCTCACCCGGGAGACCATCCACCTGGGCGCGCTCGATGAAGACGCGATCATCTACATCCACAAGATCGAATCGGATTTTGGGCTGCGCATGCAATCGCGCATTGGCCGGCGCAAGCCCTTGCACAGCACCGCCATTGGCAAGGTGTTGCTGGCCTTTATGCCGGCCGAGCAGGCGCGCGAGCTGCTGTCGTCGCAGCCGCTCAAGCTGTTCACGCCCCGCACCTTGAGCTCCGTCGATGCCGTGATGGACATCCTGCCCCGTGTGCGTGCGCAGGAGGTGGCCGAAGACGACGAGGAGGCCGAACCCGGCCTACGCTGCATTGCGGTGCCCGTGTTTGACCGCTTTGGCCATGTGATTGCCGCGCTGTCGGTGTCCTTTCCGGTCATGCGCTGCGGCGCCGATACGCCGCACTACTACCGCAGCTTGCTGAAAACCGCCAGTGCGGCGATCTCGCAAAAGATGGGCTGGCATGCGCCGCACATTGCCAAAGATGCGAAAGACGCAGAAGGCGAGCCGATCAGTACAGGCGACGCGCCGCTGTAACGCGGCTCGCGCTGCTTGGGTTCAGCCGGGCACCAAGCGGGTATCAAGCTGGCATCAGACAGATGCCAGCACAAAATCGCCAGGCGCATAGCGTGCGCTGGTATCCATGCGTACCAGGCGCAGCGCAGCCGTTTGCTGGTACGCGTCGTACAGCCCCTCGGCGGCATAGTTGATCAGCAGGCTGCGGCGGTGCGCGCCGCTGGGGTTGAGGCTGGCGGCATGCAGCAAGTCGACATCGAACACCAGAATATCGCCAGCCTGGCCAGAGATCTGAATCGCCTGCGATTCGTCATGCTCGCCGCGCGCCGCTTCTTCGGCGTTGGGGCGGTGGCTGGCCGGGATCAAGCGGGTCGCGCCGTTGTCCGGCCCAAAGTCATCCAAAAACGCCAGCGCGCCCACGGTATCGCCCGGGCGCTGGTTGGACAGATCGCGGTGCAGGCGCTGGTAGCCGCCGCCTCCAATGGGCTCGCGCCCTTCCACTTGCGACAGAAAAAAGCGCTCGCCAATCAGCACGCCCGCAGCGGCCAATAGCTGCGGCAGCTGGCACACGGCGAGTATCTGGGGATTGTCATCGACCAGTGCATGGCGCCAATCCCAGCCCCGGGGCACGGGCCAGTGGCTGGTGATGCCCGCATCAAAAACCTCGCGCAAACCTGGCAGCCAGTCGGCCGGAATGGCCTGGCGCAGCAGCAGGTAGCCGTCGTGCTGGAGCTGTTCACGGAGGCCCATGGTTTGCCTTTCAAGCTGCATTTGGGGTGAGGGCGGATGAGATGCAGCGGGCAGTATAGCCAGCGGCGGTAGGGAGACCGGCGTAGATCAGCAGCCTGCATGGCCTTGGAAGCTGCTGACGGCTGCTAGATTGCGGACATTTCTGTCCGATATGTTCTGCATCTCGGCCTGATTGTCTTGCTGCGGCAATCGCTGCACCATGGCGGCTGTTGTTTTTCACCCGCCAGCGGCCTATTGGCCTGCGCGGATTTGTACAGGACCTTCGCTTAGCGCCATGGCAGATTCTTCTTCGCTTTCTTCCCATCTATCCCCCCATCTTGAACCCAGCTGCCCACCCCGGAGCGGCGGCCTGCCGCTCGCATCACTGCTGGCACTGGCGCTGGCGGGCTTTGTCACCATCCTGACGGAGGCCTTGCCCGCCGGTTTGCTGCCGCAGATCAGTGCCGGGCTGGGGGTGTCGCAGGCGATGGCGGGGCAACTGGTCAGCCTGTATGCGATCGGCTCCTTGGTGGCGGCGATACCGCTGACGGCAGCGACCCAGCGCATGCGCCGCAAGCCCTTGCTACTGGCGGCCTTGGCCGGTTTTGTGCTGGCCAACAGCATCACCACGGTGTCGGGCAGCTATGCGCTCACCTTGCTAGCGCGCTTTGTGGCCGGGGTGGCGGCAGGTCTGCTCTGGGCCTTGCTGGCCGGTTATGCCACCCGCATGGTGCCGCCACACCAAAGCGGCCGCGCCATAGCGATTGCGATGCTGGGCGCGCCGCTGGCGCTGTCGCTGGGCCTGCCGCTGGGCACCTGGATGGGCCAGCACCTGGGCTGGCGCCTGTGCTTTGCCAGCATGAGTGTGCTGGCGCTGCTGCTGATGGCCTGGGTGCAACTGCGCCTGCCCGATTTTGCCGGCCAGCCCGCTGGCCAGGCCTTTGGTCTGGGCCAGGTGTTCCGCCTGCCAGGTGTAAGGCCAGTGCTGCTGGTGGTGCTGGCCTATGTGCTGGCGCACAACCTGCTCTACACCTATATCGCGCCCTTGCTGGCCCCTGCCAACCTGGGCGCGCAGATCGACCGGGTGCTGCTGGTGTTTGGGCTGATGTCGGTGCTCAGCATCTGGATCACCGGCCTGCTGATCGACCGCCATCTGCGCGCGCTGAGTTTGGCGAGCACGGGGCTGTTTCTGTTGGGCGCTGTGCTGCTGGCGCTGGCGATGGAGCTGCCCGCTGCCGTTTACCTGGCCGTGGCCGTCTGGGGCCTGGGCTTTGGTGGGCTGCCGCCGCTGCTGCAAACGGCCTTGGCCAAGAGCGCAGGGCCAGCGGCCGATGTGGCGCAGTCGATGCTGGTGACGTCTTGGAACCTGGCCATTGCCGGGGGCGGCATGGCCGGTGGCGTATTGCTGGCCCAGTGGGGTGTGGCGGCCTTCTCGCCAGCGGTGCTGCTGCTGATGCTGCTGAGCCTGGCGGTGGTGCTGCTGGCCAAGCACCATGGCTTTGCAGCGGCCCAGCCCTGACAGCGCTACACATGGAAAAAGGCGCTGAGATGTGACCCTCGGCGCCTGGATTTTTAGAGCCTGAACTGGCTTAGAAGCTGGCCGTCAGTGTCGCAAAGAAACGGCGGCCGGGCAGGTAGAAATTGTTGCCCACATCGCGGTTGCCGCTGGCATTGCGGTCAAACAGGTTCTTCACGCCGGCGTTGATGCGCAGCGCCTTGTTGATGCGGTAGTTGGCAGCCAGGTCGTACAGCACATAGCTGTTCTGGATGCGCTGCTCGCCAAAGTTGGAGTTGTCGGCCAGGCGCTGGGCCAGGCCCATTTGCTTGCCCACCAGCTCGGCGCCCAGGCTCAGGCCCAGGGCAGTGTTGACCTGCCAGTCCAGCACCGAGGAGCCGCTCCATTTGGAGACGGTGGTCAGCGCCACGCCGGTGGTCTTGTTCTCGGCCTTGAGCATATGGGTCAGGCTGTTGTTCCAGCTGATGGTACGGCTCAGCGGCACGCGCAGGTTGGCTTCGAGCCCGCGCGTGATGGCCGCGTCGATGTTCACATACTGGGCCCAGTAGTTGGTTCCGCCCGGCAGGTAGCCAATGCCTTGCGAATCGATCTTGTCCTTGAAATCGGTGTTGAAGAAGGTCAGGCCCGCTTGCCAGCCTTCATGCTCCCAGGCGGCGCCCAGCTCCCAGTTCTGCGAGGTCTCGGGCTTGAGGTCGGAGTTGCCGCGGATGCTGCAACCGCCACCGGTGTAGCCGGCAAAGCCGCAGCCCGCGCCTTGGGACTGGCTCACAAAGTTCTCGTTCGACTGGCGCAGGTTGGGCGCGCGGAAGCCTTCGGAGTAGCCGCCACGCAAGGTCCAGGCAGCCGTCGGGTGGTAGACCAGGTAGGCACGCGGGCTGACGTGCGAGCCGTAATCGTCATGGCGGTCACCGCGCAGGCCCAGGGTCAGGGTCAGATTGTCGCGCAAAAAGATCTGGTCTTCGACAAACAAGGCCTGCGACTTGGCCTGCTTGTAGCTGAGGCCGACCACGCCCGCCTCATTGGCGACCGAGCCCACCGAGTTCGGGTTGTCCAGCTCTTGGCGCTGCCACTGCGCGCCCACGGTCAGCATCTGGTCAAAGCCCCATTTGAAGGGCATGGTCACCGAGCCGTCGAGGATCAGGTCTTCCGAGACCGAATGCGTGCTGTAGGTCTGGGTGGCAGTGCCGCCGGGCACGGGCACAAACTGGCCGTTTTCAATCCGGGGCGCGGTCGTTTCGTTGCTGTACTTGCTGTGGCTGAGCGAGAGCTTGGACGTACCAAAGCTGTACTTGCCCTGGTGGGTCAGGCTGGTGCTTTCGCGCTCCATGTTCGATGGCCCACGGGTGGTGGCAGCCGCCGCAAAGCCGCCGGGGTTGCTGGTAGAGGGCGAGGGGCCACCCAGGGTCTTCCACTCGGCGCGCTGCACATCCAGGCTCAGCTTGTGGCTGTCGTTGATGTCCCAATCGAGGCGCGCGCCCAGCGACTGGCGCTTGGCGCCTTCACGCCCGCCGCCCCAGCGGAAGGCGGTGGTGCCGTCTTCCAGGCCACTGTCGGCCTGGCGGTAGGTTTGCTGGCCATTGAGCTGCAGCTTGAAGCCCTTGCCCAGCGGGCCGCTGATGTTGAAGCCACCGCTGTAGTCATTGCCACGGATGGATTCGGGATTGATCTCGGCACCGGCCGAGATCTGGCCGCTCCATGTATCGCCGCCTTTTTTGGTGATGATGTTGATCACGCCACCCATCGCGTCCGAGCCGTAGAGCGAGGACATGGGGCCGCGCACCACTTCGATGCGCTCGATCGCCTCGGGCGCAATCCAGTTGAGCTCATTGCGGGTGTAGCGGTCAAAGGTCTCGCTGGAGCTGCCTACGCGCACGCCATCGACCAGGATCAGGGTGTACTGCTGGGGCAGGCCGCGAATCTGGATGCTGGTGCCGCCATCGGGCGTGGTGGCTTGGGTCAGACCCGGCACGCGGCGCAGCACCTCGTTCAAATCGGTGGCAGGCACGCGCGCTATGTCTTCGGCGGTCAGCACCGTCAAGCTGGCGGGCGCATCCTTGACAGCCGTGGCCGTCGCAGCCGCCGTCACGGTGATCGTGTCCAGCGTGGTGCCGGGCTCCGTGTTGCTTTGCGCCGATGCGGCCGATGACAGGCACAGGCCTGCGGCCAGCGCAATGGGAAGAAGGGGGAATGAAGCAGCGGGATGGGACATGACAACAAACAAGGGCAGTAAGACGGCCTGCAGGCGGCGCAGCCCTGTGCAAAGCCGGGCGGGCCAAAGGTATGCAGAGCGGAGCTGGCTGGCGTGGACGCGGCGCAGAGCCGACCACGTTGGCTGGGTGAGCAAATGAATTCGCAATCAGAATCATTTGCGATGCATGTGGCTGGCGTTTGCCTGTTTGTGTCAGTTTGTGATTGTCCGAAGAAATTGATGTACTGTTAGTGAGTATTCACTTGGAAAACCATATTTCTAAGAACTTCTTTTCACAGCTTTTGAACCAAAGATAAGTTGCAGACCATATTGAGCCATAAAAAATCGACCAACCGAAGAACGTTATCCATTCATTCAATGACTTGTGGATCGTTGTGTCATTAAATACCTTGATCAATTTTTGAAATGGTTCAACTAGCCCGGCGGATAGGAAAAATATTATTCCTGCCGAGGCAGCAAGTGAGATGAAGTAGCTGACTAAGTCGCTAGATTTATGTGTTGCTCTCGAGCGAGAATTTGTAGCTTGACTGTCACATATGTGATCGAAATACGAAATCCGACGGGCTTCACTGCTACGGTGAAACCAAGGCTTCGCCTCACGTTTTGCACGATCCCAATCATGTTTTAAAAGCAGAGCCATCCTAGTGCAAAATTCTTTTGTGTGCTCCTCTAGCTTATTTGGGTCCGCAAGGTTTCGTGCGGCAATAACAAGGGCTTGATCTTCGTTGTCAAATGGATTTAAGTTCAACTCGAGCTGATTACAAAGATGTAAGACTTGGTCGCAATCTTTCGATTGTGCGGCTTTTGTTAGATTGGCCGCCAAAACACGCATCGCTGTGCGCCACTTGGCGCGTTCCGCAGTAACGTTTTCGACTTGAATTTTCCGCTCGCTGGTGCGCAAAGTAACTAAAGCAGCGACCAGAGCTGATACCACAGAAGAAGATATGAGTGTTGAGTAATCCAATTGGGTACCTTTAAATATAGTGTAAGAAAGTTTTTGCAGTGCTATTTTTATCTGGGGTTCCTGAATAGTAGACTCTTTAGAAATCTTCGTGAGATATAATATTTCTCGCTAATAAAAATTTCATATTTTTGAAATAGTTTCTAAAGATTTCTTTTTTCCTGGGTCATAATATATGAGATAATTGATAATGATTATATGGATTAATTTCAAATAATGCTTTGATTTGTTGCCGTGACGAATACTGGCTGGTAATTATCTATTGGCATCGAGGTTCATTGTTATTTAACGCGGTTGGATAACGAGTGTGCGGCATAAATATATGATTTCAGCAAGTCTAACGGCAGCTTTGGATCAGCCCTCAAGCCGGCAACTCAATCACCGCCCTTAACCCACCCTCACTGCGGTTATGCAGCTTCAGCTCACCCCCATGCGCCCGCACGCATGAGCGCGCAATCGCCAGCCCCAAGCCAAAGCCACCGGTCTCCCCGTTGCGGGCGACCTCCAGCCGGCTAAAGGGCCGAAAGGCCCGCTCCATGTCCTGGGGCGCAATGCCGGGGCCTTCGTCTTCGATCTCCATGCGCAGCGTGCCGGCGGTGCCCGGGTCTGCGGCATCCGGCACGGTCAGCCGGACCTGCACACGGCCGTAGCGCGCGGCATTGTCGATCAGGTTGGCGAGAGCGCGCTTGAGGTGGGCCGGGCGGCAGCGGTAGCTGATGCTGGGGGGGGGCGTCCAGTCCACTTGGCGGCCCAGGCTACGCTGCTGCTCGACGACCTCGCCGACCAGCGCATCCAGGTCTACCGGCTGGGTGGTTTCGCGCATCGCATCGTCCTGGGCAAAGTGCAGGATCTCTTCGACCATGCTGTGCATCTCGTTGATGGTGCTCACCATCGCCTGGCGCAGCTCGTCATCGTCCACCAGCTCGGCGCGGATGCGCAGCGAGGTGAGGGGGGTGCGCAGGTCGTGTCCAATGGCGGCGACCATGCGGGTGCGGTCGTTGACGACGCCGAGCAAGCGGTCCTGCATTTCGTTGAAGGCCTCGATGATTTCGCGCACGCCTTCGGGCCCGGACAGCGGCAGGTGCGCGGAGCGCTCGCCCCGGCTGATGCGCTGGGCCGCCTCGGTGAGCATGCGCAGCGGCTGCATGATGCGCCGGCCAAACAGCACCGCAATGACGATGATGGGCAGCATGCCCACGGGGATGGAAAAACTCAGCACCCGGCTCCAGTGGCTGAGCAGCATGGTGGGCAGGTGCCAGCTGCTGAGCCACTGGCCATCGGGCAGGCGCACATCGACATGCAGCATCCAGCTGCCATCTTCTTCGAACGCCGGGCTCAGCAGCGCGAGGATGTCCTGGTCCACATCGCCGGCCTGGCTGGCTGCCAGGGGTGAGCGCATGCGCAGATGGATGCGCACCGGTGGGTCTGCAGCGTTGGCGCCCGCATCCAGGCCCAGGCGCTCCTGCAGCCTGGCGGTGAGCTTGGCTTCCTGCTCGGTGACGGGCTGGCCGTCATCAAAAGGGCGCGGGCGGATGCGGAACTGCGAATCGGGCAGGCTGATGCTTTGCACCAGGCGCTGGGCGGATTCGGGGCTGCTCTCCAGCGCGCGGTAGGCGGCGGCCACCCGGGTCTCGATGGTGTGGGCAGACAGCGGGTGGACCACGTCACTGTCCTGGCGCAGCCAGGTGAGCAGCAAGACGGCGGCCAGGTGAGCGACGACCAGGGCCAGCAGCAACAGCGCGAGCAACTGGCCGGCCAAGGTGCGCGGCAGCAGCTTCATGGTGCGAGGCGGATGTTTCTGGCCGCCAGCAGGTAGCCGTCGCCGCGTACGGTCTTGAGCATGCGGGGCTGGCGCGGGTCGGATTCGAGCTTTTTGCGCAGCCGGCTGATCTGGGTGTCGATGCTGCGGTCAAAAAACGCGGCGCCTTCGCGCTGGGTCAGGTCCATCAATTGCTGGCGGCTGAGCACGCGGTTGGGGTTCTCCAGCAGCGCGCGCAGCAGGTGGAACTCCGCGGTGGTCAGTGGCACGGGGCTGAGGCCAGGATCCTGCAGCTCGCGCGTGGTCAGGTCAAAGGACCAGCCTTCAAAGGTGTAGCGCTTTTCTGCCAAGGATTCTTGCGCAGGGGGCGATTGCGCCGCATCGTCAGCCCGCCTGCGCGCGCCGCGCCGCAGCACGCTGCGCACCCGCGCCACCAGCTCGCGCGGGTCAAAGGGCTTGAGCACATAGTCGTCGGCGCCAATCTCCAGGCCTGCCACCCGGTCGGCCTGGTCGGTCATCGCGGTCAGCAAGATGACGGGGGTGCCGATGTGTTCGGCAACAAAGCCGCACAGCGACAGGCCGTCCTCGCCGGGCAGCATCACGTCCAGGATGATGAGGTCGTAGCGGTGGTCTTTGAGCAGTTGCCGCATGGCGATGCCATCACCGGCGGTGTCGACATCGAAGTCATAGCGGCGCATGAAAGTGGCAAGAGGGTCGCGGATGCTTTGGTGGTCATCGACGATCAGGATGCTGCGTCGCACGTTCATGGAAATTCAGGCGTTGGCAAATGAGATTACTTCTTATTATCACCGGCCCTCTGCCAGTGGGCGCGGTGCATGGTCAATCCCGCACCTTGCCGCGTTGGGCTTTGACATTGGCACGCAGGCTCTTGCTTTGCAGGCGGCGCTGCTGCGAGCCCCAGGTCGGCTTGGTGGCGCGGCGCTTGCGCGGCTCCACCGCCACGCTTGCCACCAAGGCGTTGAGGCGCTCAAGCGCATCCCAGAGGTTTTGCTCCTGGGTGCGGTAGCTCTGGGCCTTGATGACGACCACGCCTTCCTGGGTGATGCGTGAATCGGCCAGCGCGAGCAAGCGGGTCTGCACCGGCTCGGGCAGGCGCGAGGCGCGCACATCAAAGCGCAGGTGGATGGCGCAGCTGACCTTGTTGACGTTCTGCCCGCCGGGCCCCTGGGCGCGGATGGCCGTCCACTGCACATCGGCTTCATGCAAGGTGAGGGCGGAGGGCAGGGGCGTGGTCATGTCGGCAGGCGTGTCGCGGTGAAAAGAGCTGCAAGGCGGTGGATCGGAGGCGGATTGGGGTTTCACAGCGCTGTCGTGCAGCGCTGGCATAACGGCAGCTAGCCCCGTATTTTGCGTCAGCAGGCTCAGATGCCTCAACAAATCGCTGGGCCAACTCTTGTATAAGACTTAAAAAGCAGCGACAATCCTTGGCGTTGAATTCCGTATTGTGATATTGCATTGCAGCATTTGAGGGACAGGCTTCCCAACATGCAGCGCGCGGTACATCATGACGGAGTTTACGCGGGCGCGCCCTGGGCTGTGGAGACCGGCCAAGGCGCGACGCACATCAGAACTTTTGCCACTTGAAAGACCAGATGACTACCCAGCAACCCACCATCATCTACACCCTGACCGACGAAGCGCCTCGTCTGGCGACCGCAGCGTTCTTGCCGGTTGTTCGCAGCTTTGCGAGCGCCGCTGGCATCAATGTGGCCGAGAGTGATATTTCGCTGGCAGCCCGCATTCTGGGTGAATTCCCCGAGTTTCTGACCGAAGCACAGCGCGTGCCCAACAACCTGGCCGACCTGGGCAAGCTGACCCTGACGCCCGATGCCAACATCATCAAGCTGCCCAATATTTCCGCGTCGGTGGGCCAGCTGCAAGAAGCGATCAAGGAGCTGCAAGACCACGGCTACAAGCTGCCTGACTACCCAGACAGCCCTGCCAACGATGCAGAAAAAGACATCAAGGCGCGCTACAGCAAGTGCATCGGCTCGGCCGTGAACCCCGTGCTGCGCGAAGGCAACTCAGACCGCCGCGCACCGCTGGCTGTGAAGAACTACGCCAAGAAGCACCCCCATTCGATGGGCGAGTGGAAGCAGTGGTCGCAAACCCATGTCTCGCACATGGAAGAGGGCGACTTCTACCACGGCGAAAAGTCCATGACGCTGGACAAGGCCCGCGAAGTGAAGATGGTGCTGGAGACCAAGTCCGGCAAGACCGTGGTGCTCAAGGACAAGGTCAAGCTGCAGGACGCCGAAGTGGTCGATTCGATGTTCATGAGCAAGAAGGCCCTGCTGGCTTTCTACGAAAAGGAAATCGAAGACTGCAAGCAGTCGGGCATTTTGTTCTCGCTGCACGTCAAGGCCACGATGATGAAGGTGTCCCACCCCATCGTGTTCGGTCACTGCGTGCGCATTTTCTACAAGGAAGCGTTCGAGAAGCACGGCAAGCTGTTCGATCAGCTGGGCGTGAACGTGAACAACGGCATGGCCAATCTGTACGAAAAGATTGAAACCCTGCCTGCCTCGCAACGCGAAGAAATCATCCGCGACCTGCACAAGTGCCAGGAAGGCCGCCCAGCGCTGGCCATGGTGGACTCTGCCAAGGGCATCACCAACTTCCATTCGCCCAACGACGTGATCGTGGACGCATCGATGCCTGCGATGATCCGCGCCGGCGGCAAGATGTGGGGCGCCGATGGCAAGCCTTACGACTGCAAGGCCGTGATGCCTGAGTCGACCTTTGCCCGCATCTACCAGGAAGTGATCAACTTCTGCAAGTGGCACGGCAACTTCGACCCCAAGACCATGGGCACCGTGCCCAACGTGGGTCTGATGGCGCAAAAGGCCGAGGAATACGGCTCGCACGACAAGACCTTCGAGATCAGCGAAGACGGCGTGGCCAACATCGTCGACATCGCCACCGGCGAAGTGCTGATGAGCCAGAACGTGGAGCAGGGCGACATCTGGCGCATGTGCCAGGTCAAGGATGCGCCAATCCGCGACTGGGTCAAGCTGGCTGTCACCCGCGCCCGCAACTCCGGCATGCCTGCCGTGTTCTGGCTGGATCCCTACCGCCCACACGAAGCCGAGCTGATCAAGAAGGTGCAAACCTACCTGAAGGACCACGACACGAACGGCCTGGACATCCATATCCTGTCGCAAGTGCGCGCGATGCGCTTCACGCTGGAGCGCGCAGCCCGTGGCCTGGACACCATCTCGGTGACCGGCAACATCCTGCGTGACTACCTGACCGACCTGTTCCCGATCCTGGAGCTGGGTACCTCGGCCAAGATGCTGTCGGTGGTGCCACTGATGCAAGGCGGCGGTCTGTACGAAACCGGCGCTGGCGGCTCGGCCCCCAAGCATGTCGAGCAGCTGGTCGAAGAAAACCACCTGCGCTGGGATTCGCTGGGCGAGTTCCTGGCGCTGGCCGTCTCTTTCGAAGAGCTGGGCATCAAGAACAACAACGAGCGCGCCAAGCTGCTGGCCCAGACCCTGGACCAGGCCACCGGCAAGCTGCTTGACGAGAACAAGTCGCCATCGCGCCGCACCGGTGAGCTGGACAACCGTGGCTCGCAGTTCTACATCGCGCTGTACTGGGCCCAGGCGCTGGCCGCGCAAACCACCGATGCCGAACTGGCAGCCAAGTTTGCGCCCCTGGCCAAGAGCCTGGCCGAGAACGAAGCCAAGATCGTCGGCGAACTCAAGGACGTGCAAGGCAAGCCTGCCGACATCGGCGGCTACTACCAGCCTGACGCAGCCAAGCTGGACGCCGTGATGCGCCCCAGCAGCACCTTCAACGCAGCGGTGGCTGCACTGGGCTGATAAAGCCCAGGCCTGGGCTGGCTGATGCCGCCCGGGTTGCGATCATCCAAGTAAAACCGGCAGACCCGTGAGGGCTGTCGGTATTTTTTTCGTGTGTTTTATCGCCGCGTGCGGAAGTGCGCCTGGCAGGCACCGCTGGGTTCTGGGGAGACGCGATCAGCGCCATCTTTGGCAGCGGCAGCTGAGTCGGTATGAAGCATTTACGGGTATTTTTTAACAAGATGAAATACTAATGGATGATTTGCAAAAGCAATCAAACATTAGCAAACATTATCTTATGGTAATGATCTTGTCACACACGTTGAACAAAATTGCAAATGTCTAAACACAACACAGTGCCACCGGCACATAAACGACATGAGCAGTTCCATGGCCTCTTCGGCAGGTTTGTCAGCGGGCGCTGTCAAACCAAATTTCGATCAAAGAACCAGCCCCGTGCAGGTCGTGATCTTTCTGGGTTTGCTGGGCATTGGCCTGGGCTATATGGCCTGGGCCTTGGTGACGGACGTCACCGACTCGCCGGGCGGCAACAGCATCACCATGGTGGCTTTCCTGCTGCTGGCGGTGGCGCTGCTGATTGCGCTGGGCTTTGAGTTTGTCAACGGCTTCCACGACACGGCCAACGCCGTAGCCACCGTTATCTACACCCATTCGATGCCACCCAATGTGGCGGTGGTCTGGTCGGGCCTGTTCAACTTTCTGGGCGTGCTCACCTCCAGCGGCGCCGTGGCCTACGGCATCATCTCGCTGCTGCCGGTCGAGCTGATCTTGCAAGTCACGTCCGGCGCGGGCTTTGCGATGGTGTTTGCGCTGCTCATTGCCGCGATCATCTGGAACCTGGGCACCTGGTGGCTGGGTCTGCCCGCGTCGTCATCGCACACGATGGTGGGCTCGGTGATTGGCGTGGGCGTGGCCAATGCGCTGATGCGCGGCCGTGACGCGATGAGCGGTGTGGACGGCCACCAGGTCTGGGGCGTCTTCAAGGCCTTGCTGGTCTCGCCGGTGGTGGGCTTTGTCTGCGCCGCGTTGCTGCTGCTGGCCATGAAGGCGCTGGTCAAGAACCGCACCCTGTACGAAGAGCCCACCGGCAGCGCGCCTCCGCTGTGGATCCGCATTTTGCTGATCTTCACCTGCACCGGTGTCTCATTTGCCCACGGCTCCAACGATGGGCAAAAGGGCATGGGCTTGATCATGCTGATCTTGGTGGGTGTGGTGCCGATGGCCTATGGCTTGAACCATGCCGTGACCGAGCAGCACACGCCCCAGTTTGTCGAGGTTGCCTATGCCACGCAGGCCAATCTGGCCAAGGTCTCGACCCTGCCAGCGCCTGCGACCGATGCGCTGGCGCGCAGCACCGTGTCCGAGTTCATCCGTACCAAGGAGGCCAAGCCCGAGGTGGTTCCCGCCCTGGCCGAGCTGGCCGGCAGCATTGGCAAGCAGGTGCAGGAATACGGATCGCTGGCCAAGGTGCCCGCCACGGCGGTGGGCAATGTGCGCAACGACATGTTCCTGGCCTCAGAGACCATTTCCGTGCTGACCAAG
This sequence comes from Comamonas sp. MYb69, assembly GCF_037479315.1. Classification (NCBI taxonomy): domain Bacteria; kingdom Pseudomonadati; phylum Pseudomonadota; class Betaproteobacteria; order Burkholderiales; family Comamonadaceae; genus Comamonas; species Comamonas sp. MYb69. The sequence goes on along the minus strand of NZ_JBBGZG010000007.1, from coordinate 27,677 downwards.
AGCGATGCGATGGCACTGAACGATGCCAGCAAGGCACAGCTCCAGGCCTTTCAGGCCGAGTTGAACACCTCCACTAAATTCATTCCTGTCTGGGTCAAGGTGGTGGTGGCCATTGCCTTGGGGCTGGGCACGATGGTGGGCTGGAAGCGCATTGTGAAGACCGTTGGCGAAAAGATTGGCAAGACCCATCTGACCTACGGCCAGGGCGCGGCGGCTGAACTGGTCGCGATGACCACCATCGGCGCAGCCGATTCCTTTGGCCTGCCGGTCTCCACCACCCATGTGCTGTCATCGGGCATTGCCGGCGTGATGACCGCCAATGGATCGGGCCTGCAGGCCTCCACCTTGCGCAATATTGCGCTGGCCTGGGTGCTGACCCTGCCATGCGCGATGCTGCTCTCGGGTAGCCTGTACTGGCTGTTCAGCCATGTCTTTGCCTGAGCGAAGCCTGGCTTATGGAGGGCCTGGACGAGGCGCTCAGGGCGCTGGGTAGTCGCCTTGTCCAGGCCTGTTGTCTGCCATCTATACCAAGGTATATGCATGCCATCCCAATGGCGGTGACATGCATGCCCAGGGCCACTGGCAAAGCAGCGATCGGCCTGCGAGAATCCGCTCTGTCGTCGCCGATGGCATGGCCTGCATAAAAAGCGATGACGCTGCGCCCTGTTCCGTCTCGGCGATTGCCGCCGATGTGCGCTTCAGTTGTTGAAGCAGGGCATGGGTATCCCTCCAAATTCTTCGCAGGAGAAAAGCCATGGACCCCGATCCTGAGCCTGCCATGCGCTGCTGCAAGCGCTGCCTTGCTTTGCCGTACACAACCACCACCTCCTCCTGGGCTGCCGCGCCAAGGCCATCTCGCCGCTGAATGCATGAGAGGGTCCTTGGCGGCGTGCTGCCGCTGTGACAATCCCATGCTGCTTTTTCCAATCCTCTCCCACCCTCGCTCCACCGAGCCCCGGCAGCCTCTGCGGCACCAGCCTCGGGCCCGCATATGGCCCTTGTGTGCAGCTTTGCTGGCCGCCATGGTGGCGATGCCGGCCCAGGCGCAGACGAGCGTGCGCCTGTATGGCACCGTCGATGCCGCCATCAGCGCAACCCGGGTGAGCGGGGCGCCAACGCAAAAGAGCCTGCTGAGCGGCGGCCTGTCCGATTCGCTCTGGGGCCTGCAGGGCCGTGAGGCGCTGGGTGGCAGCAGCTACGCCGCCTTTGCGCTGGAAGGCGGGCTGGATGCCGCCCACGGCGCGCCCGATGACCCAGCAAGGCCGTTCAACTACCAGTCCTGGGTGGGGGTGGGCAATGCGAGCCTGGGCGAGCTGCGCCTGGGGCGCCAGTACACCGTGGGCCAGGCCTATGTCAGCGCGATCGAGGTGGGGGCCTGGCGCGGCTTTGGCGTGGGTGCCTTGTTGCGGGCCTCGGACAACTACCAGGTGTCCAAGCAGCTCAGCTGGCGCAGCCCGCAGTGGGGCGGTGTGCAGCTGGGCGCCAGTTACAGCTTTGACGCAGGTGACGCGCCAGCCGCAGGCACGACGGGCAGCGCCACCTACAAGCTCTATAGCTTGGCGCTGCGCTATGAGGACGGCCCCTGGCTGCTGGCTGCGAGCTGGGAGCAAGCCAGTGCCGTCCGTTGGGACGCCGCCTTGGCTGGCCGGCGCCCCAGCGCCGCGCAGCTGGGCGCCAGCTACAACTTTGGCGTGGCACGCCTGGCGGCGGGCTGGAGTCGCCAGCGCAATGGCTTTGTCGGGCGCAATGGCGGCGATGGGCCGGCGCAGTTGCAGGCGGCCGGGCTCAAGGGTTTGGGGCCCATCGAGTTCATCGATGGAGGCCGCCTGGATGCGTTCTATCTGGCTGCGTCCATTCCCTTGGGCCGTGGTGAGTTCCAGATGCAGTGGTCCCAGGCGCGGCCCAACTGGGATTGGCAGGACAGCGGCGCGCGCGCCCGGACCAGCCAGGTGGTGTCGCTGGGCTACATCTACCCGTTGTCGCTGCGCACCAGTGTCTATGCCTTTGCCGCCCATGGCCGGGCTTACGCCATGGATGTGGCCTTGGATGCAAGCCAGCCCTCAGTGAGCCAGCTGGCGTTTGGGCTGAACACCCGTTTTTGATGGGGTGGGCTTTTGCGCCCCATGGCGCCTGGCGTGGTAGCCTTTTGCGATCCCTGCTACCCAGCGCCGCTTTGTCTGCGCGTTTCTGATGAAGATCCCGTTCCTGCCACCCCAACTCTGGCGCCGCCCAGGCCTGCATGTCATGGGCATGGGGCTTGCGCTGGCTCTGCTGTTTCTGATCGACACGGCAACCCGGTATGAGGTGGCGGTGTCGGTGTTCTACACCGTGGTCATTGTCGCGATGGCCCATGTGCTGGCCTTGCGGGGGCTCATGGCGCTCACCGGCAGCTGCGTTGCCCTGACCTGGCTGAGCTTTTTCATCACCAGCTATGGCGACCAGCAAGCAGGCCGGATCAATATGCTCATCAGCACAGTGGCGATTCTGATCACCGGCTACCTGGCCTGCAGGGCGGAATTGGCGCGCGCTGCCGCCCATGAGGCCCAGGCCAGGCTCTTGCGCATCTCGCGCATCCACAGCCTGGAGGGCCTGACCACCTCGATTGCGCATGAGCTGAACCAGCCCTTGGCGGCGATCGTCACCAGCGGCCATGCCTGCCAGCGCTGGATGGACCAAGACCCGCCCAACCTGGACAAGGCCCGGCAGGCGCTCCTGCGCATCCTGGGCGATGCGGACCGGGCCAGCGCCATCATTGGCCGGGTGCGCAAGCTCAGCAAGGGCGAGCCTGCCAGCCCCAGGCCCTTTGTCTTCAATGCCGCCGTGCGCGAAGTGCTGGCGCTGTCGCAGGCCGAGATGCAGCGCCTGAACATCGCGATGCGTGCCGATCTGGCGCCCGGCCTGCCGCTGGCGCTGGCCGATCCGGTGCAGGTCCAGCAGGTCATCGGCAATCTGGTGCTCAATGCGATGGAGGCCACGGCCTTGGTCGATGTCGCGCGCCGCACCATTCTGGTGGAATCGCTGCAGCAGCAGGACAAGCTGGTGTTTCGGGTATCGGATGGCGGCCCGGGCCTGCCCGCCGGCGCGCAGGAGCAGGTGTTTGAACCTTTCTGGACCACCAAGCACGAGGGCATTGGCGTGGGGCTAAGCATCAGCCGCAGCATTGTCGAGGCCAATGGCGGCCATATCTGGGCGCAGCCCCATGCACCAGCCGGGGCGGTGTTTGCTTTCAGCCTTCCGGTGGCGCAGGAGGAGGGCGCGGCATGACGGCGCCTGCCATGGTCTATGTGGTTGATGACGACCACTCGGTGCGCGCCGCGCTGGAGGATCTGCTCGCCTCTGTCGGCCTGCCGGTGCGCGCTTTTGCATCGGCTGCCAAATTTCTGGCGCATCCGCCCGCTGATGCGCCCGCCTGCCTGGTGCTCGATGTGCGCATGCCGGGGCAAAGCGGCATGGAGTTCCAGCGCCAGATGCAGAGCCTGGGCCTGCTGCTGCCCGTGGTCTTCATCACCGGGCACGGCGATATTGCGATGGGCGTCAAGGCCATCAAGCAGGGCGCGATTGACTTTCTGGCCAAGCCTTTTCGCGACCAGGATCTGCTCGACGCCATCCACCACGGCATTGCACAAGACCGCGCCCGGCGCCTGCAGGCTGCCGACCGCGCCGAGAGCCATGGCCGCTGGCAGTCGCTCTCTGATGGCGAGCGCGAGGTGGTGCGGCTCGTGGTGCAGGGCCTGCTCAACAAGCAGATTGCCCACCAGCTGCAGCTGAGTGAGGTGACGGTCAAAGTGCGGCGTGGCAATGCGATGCGCAAGCTGCAGCTGAGCTCGCTGGCCGATCTGGTGCGGTTCACCGAAAAGCTCGGCCTGTAGTGGCGAATCGCAGCGCTTGCCGCTGGCCTTGGGCCAGCTGACTCTGAAGCCAGCCTTACGCCATGCTGGCGGCAGGGGTGTTTTGCGAATGGCGGTTGCTATCTAATTGATAGCTTCAAAGCCATGTGCGCGATGATAAGATATACGTTTTTGCTTGTAAATGCTGTGCCTGCGTGTAGGCGGCCTGCGGATGCGCTGACTGCGACGGCAGTTTGGTCTTAACATGCTGCACCTGCCTTTGCTGCATCGCCGCATTGTCTGCCTGCGGCAGGCCCTGGGCCGTTCGGCACGGTTGGGCATTTATCGACAGAACTGAGAAAGATCAGCGGGCGGCGCGGCCCTTGGCCTGCGCGCCGGCTTGAGCAACACATTACATGCTGGTTCCATTTTTGATTATGTTGCGCGAGGGCATCGAGGCCGCGCTGATCGTTGGCATCATTGCCAGTTTCCTTCGCCACACGGGCCGCGCGCGCCTGATGCCCGCCGTCTGGGCCGGGGTGTTTCTCGCGCTGGGCCTGTCGCTTTTCGTGGGCGCTGGCCTGCAGTGGATGGCCGCCGAGTTTCCGCAAAAGCAGCAGGAGCTGTTTGAGGGCCTGGTCGGTTTTATCGCGGTGGGCATGCTGACGGGCATGGTGTTCTGGATGCGCAAGGCCTCGCGCTCGATCAAGGGCGAGTTGCAGGCCTCGGTCGACAAGGCGCTCAGCACCTCGGGCAGTGCCAGCTGGGCGCTGATCGGCATGGTCTTTTTGGCCGTCGCCCGCGAAGGCGTCGAATCCGTCTTCTTCTTGCTCGCCATCTTCCAGCAAAGTTCGGGCTGGAGTGCCGCTGCTGGCGCCTTCCTCGGCGTGGCACTGTCGGTGCTGCTGGGCATTGGACTCTACAAAGGCGGCGTGCGCATCAATCTGCGCCAGTTCTTCCGCTACACCGGCATCTTTATCCTGGTCGTGGCCGCTGGCCTGCTGGCTGGCGCCGTGCGCCGCCTGCATGAGGCCGGTGTCTGGAACCAGCTGCAGCAAGTGGTGTTCGACAGCAGCGCTGTGCTGCCCGAAGACAGCCCGCTGGGCGTGATTCTGGGTGGCTTGCTGGGCTATATGCATGCGCCGGTCGTCGGCGAAGTGCTGGCCTGGGCGTTGTACCTGGCCGTGACCTTGGTGATGTTCTTCTGGCCAGTCAAGGCGGCGCCTGCGGTGGCCGGCGCGCATGCCGCATCCACCCCCGCCGCTGCACCGACCCCCATGCCCGCTGCCGAATCTGCGCCCCGTCTGGGCCCGGTGGTGCTGGGCAGTGTCGTCGTGTTCCTGCTGGGCGCCGCAGCCTTCTGGCAGGCATCGACGGCGCCGCATGCCAGCGGTGCTGCTGCGGGTAGCGCCACCTCGGCCGATGGCGTGCCGGTGGTGACCATCGAAATCAACCAGGGCACTTGCACCCCCAATACGGTGACGGTGCCGGCCGGCAAGGTGATTTTCCGCATCGTCAACCAATCGCAGCGCGCGCTGGAGTGGGAAATTCTGGACGGCGTGATGGTGCTCGAAGAGCGCGAGAACATTCTGCCGGGCATGACGCAGCAGCTGAGCGCACGCCTGGTGCCTGGCAACTACGAGATGACCTGCGGCCTGCTCAATGCTGCGCGCGGCAGCCTGACGGTGACGACCTCGGACGCCTTCAAGGCCGAGGCGGCCAAGCCGCCGGTGACTGCCTTCCTGGGCGCACTGGCCGAGTACCAAGTCTATATGCTGACCGAGACGGCCAGCCTGCAAGAGATGGTCGATGCGCTGCAGCAGCGCCTGGCCCATCCGCTCGACGCCGGTGCGACGCCGCAGGACGGCTACCCTGCCGATGCACAGCAGCTGGCTGCACTGGCGCGCGGCCAGTACCAAAAGCTGGCACCGCTGGCCGTGCAGTACGGTGATTTGAATGCCCGCATCGATGCGCGTGCCGCAGACTTTGCGCTGCGCGACAAGGACCCGGCCTTTGTGGGCCTGCAGCGCATTGCCGCTGGCCTGCAAGCGGGTGAGGCAGCGGACCAGCTGCTGCCGCTGGCCACCAGCTTGCAGCAGGATGTGCAGCAACTGGCCCAGCGCCTGGGTGATGCGGCTCTGCAACCCCAGTCGATTGCTGCCGCTGCGGCCAAGGCGCTCGAGCGCGCCTCCACCTTGATTCCTGGCGAGGCGACCACGCCCGAGCAGGGCCTGGCCGTGCTGCAGTTTGTCTACGGCAGCTGGGCTGCGGCCAACAAGGCCCAGCAAGTGCAGGGCCCCGTGCTGGCCAATGCCAACCCGGGCCTGAACCAGCAGCTGCAAGACAGCCTGGCCAAGCTGCGCCAGCGCATGCAAGAGCTGGGCGTGCCCGCCGATGACAGCCAGGTGCCGGGCACCGCCGGTACCGCGTTGAACCCGGTGCAGTGCCAGAACCTGGCCCAGGCGCTCTACCAGGCATCGCAAAGCATGGCCAAGGTCAATGCAGCGCTGGGCTTGCAGCCCTAAACTTTCCGCCTTCTATTTCTACAAATAACACACAGAAAGCACCACATGTCTTTATTCAAGAACAGGAACGCGTCTCAATCCGTTGTGCCGGGCAGCACCGACCCCGCCAGGCGGCGCTGGCTGGGCGAGGCCGCAGGCGTCATGGGCGCCGGTGTGCTGGCCGGCATGCCCGCGCGCCAGGCGCTGGCTGCTGAAGACGCCTCGCCCGGCAACACCCAGGTGGCCGATGCCCCGCATACCAGTGTGTCGCAGCAGCGCGTGCCGTTCTACGGCAAGCACCAGGCCGGTATCGTCACGCCCCGGCCGCTAGCCGGCATGTTGGTCAGCTTTGATGTGCTGGCCAGCAACCAGGCGGAGCTCGAGCGCCTGTTCAAGACCCTGACCGAGCGCATCCACTTTCTGACCCAGGGTGGCACCCAGCCGGTGCTCGACCCCAAGCTGCCGCCTGCGGGCTCGGGCATTCTCGGCCCGGTGGTGCAGCCCGATGCGCTGACGGTGACCGTGGCTGTGGGCCACAGCCTGTTTGACAGCCGCTTTGGTCTGAAGGACCAGTGCCCCAAGCGCCTGACCCCCATGCAGCAGCACCCCAATGACGCGCTGCAGGCCGCGCTCTGCCATGGCGATCTGTCGATCCAGTTCTGCGCCAACACGCCCGACACCAATATCCATGCGCTGCGCGACATCATCAAGAACCTGCCCGATCTGCTGATGGTGCGCTGGAAGCAGGAGGGCTCGGTGCCGCCGATCCCAGCCGCCGTGGGCCAGCCCGCAGAGAGCGCGCGCAACTTTCTGGGCTTCCGCGATGGCTCGGCCAACCCCCAGTCCGATGACGACGCGATGATGCGCCGCATTGTCTGGGTGCAGCCCGAGTCGGGCGAGCCCGCCTGGGCCGCTGGCGGCAGCTACCAGGCGGTGCGCATCATCCGCAATTTTGTCGAGCGCTGGGACCGCACGCCGCTGGGCGAGCAAGAGGCCATCATGGGCCGCGACAAGGACAGTGGTGCGCCGCTGGATGCACGCAAGAAGACCGAGCACGACACGCCAGACTATGCGGCCGATCCCGAAGGCAAGAAGACGCCGATGGATGCGCATATCCGCCTGGCCAACCCGCGCAACCATGGCAGCGAGGCCAACCTGATCCTGCGCCGCCCCTTCAACTACTCGAATGGCGTGACCAAGTCAGGCCAGCTGGAGATGGGCCTGCTGTTCATCTGCTACCAGGCCGACCTGGAAAAGGGCTTTGTCACGGTGCAAAAGCGGCTCGACGGCGAGCCGCTCGAAGAATACATCAAGCCCATTGGCGGCGGCTTTTTCTATGTGTTGCCCGGCGTGGCCGATGCCCATGACTGGCTGGGCCGCAGCCTGCTGGCTGCTGCCGCCAAGCAGGCCTGATCCCGTTTCCTAACCAGCCACTGGTGTCTGTACTGCAAGGCCTGGGCGCGTCCATCTTCATGAAGGACGCCAGCCTGGGTTTGGCATTGGGATACTGGAAGCCAAAAATTATCAATCTAACAGTATCTAGGAGTTCTCGTATGTCCATGCGTCGCCAATTCTTGCAAGGCCTGCTGCTGGCCGGCAGTGCCAGCGTCATTCCCCTGTCCAGCTGGGCGGCAGAAGGCGTGTCTGCGCTGGAGCTGGTCAAGCCCCTCACGGAGTACAAGCTGTACGTCAACAACAACCTGCGCGAGCTGGTCAAGGGCGTGCAGGCCTTCACCGATGCGGTCAAGGCCGGCAAGGTCGAAGAGGCCAAGAAGATGTACGCCACCGTGCGCCGCCCTTACGAGCGCATCGAGCCGATTGCCGAGCTGTTTGCCGATCTGGACAAGAGCATGGACTCGCGCGCCGATGACCATGAAAAGGCCGAGAAGGACCCGGGCTTCACCGGCTTTCACCGCATCGAGTACGGCCTCTGGGTTGAAAAAAGCACCAAGGGCCTGACTCCTTTTGCCGACAAGCTGCTGGCCGATGCCAAGGAGCTGCAAAAGCGCGTGAGCGGCCTGACCTTCCCGCCAGAAAAGGTCGTGGGCGGCGCTGCCGTGCTGATGGAAGAGGTGGCTGCCACCAAGATCTCGGGTGAAGAAGAGCGCTACAGCCACACCGACCTGGACGACTTCCAGGCCAACTTCGAAGGTGCGGACAAGATTTTTGAACTGCTGCGCCCCCTGGTCGAGAAAAAGGACAAAGCCTTTGTCGAGAAGACCGCGTCGAACTTCAAGACCGTGTTCGACATCCTGGCCAAGTACCGCAAGCCCGATGGCAGCTTTGAGCTGTACACCAAGCTGAACGAGGCCGACCGCAAGATCCTGGCCGGCCGTGTCAACACGCTGGCCGAAGACTTGTCCAAGCTGCGCGGCATGCTTGGCCTGAACTGATAGCGCCCTCAGCTTGCTGAACGATGGACCGCCCCTGTGCAAGTGGCGGTTTTTTTATGGCCGATGCGGTTGCCGATCGGCAGGCCCGGTTTGGCCGACAATGGCGGCTGCATTTTGAACCGCTAGCGCTATGAACGACACCACCACCAGCCCCAAAGGGGGCGAGACCGACTGGGCCGCCTGGAGCCGCGAGGCCGTCGAGACCATGATGGCCCGCAATACCGAGTGGCCCCGCCAGTTTGGCCTGCAGAGCGCGCCGCAATACCACTGGGATCTGGAAAGCGCCAGCCTGGTGCTGCAGGCGCCCTTGCATGAAGTGCGGGGCACCGTCTGCCTGGTGGGCACCAGCAGCGAGAGCGAAGGCAGCTTTGTGTGGAGCTGGGCCAATGCCAATATCCCCGCCCAGCATGGCCAGGCCTTGGAGGTGGTGCACGACTTTGGCCGTGAGCACCAGCTGGCCTTGCTGACCACCGCAAGCATCCCCGGCGGCCGGCCCGAGGCAACCGAATGCCTCTGCATTGCCGCCCGGCTGCAGCGCGCGATCGGTACCTTTATCGACCAGCAAGGCGATATCACGCTGTACTTCAGCATCCTGCATCTGCAGGTGGTGCAGAACCCGGACCAAGCGCTTCAGTAAAGGCTTGCCGCCCGCAGCTAGCCGCCCGCAGCTAGCCGCCCGCAACTGGCGTCCGCAGCTAGCCGCCGACGACTGGCCGTCCGCGCCTAGCCGCCCGCTGGGCAATGCAAGCCCAGGCTGCAACCAAAGGGGTCCAGCAGCATGGCCGCTGTGGCCCCCAGGCTGGTCGTGATCGGTCCCCGGTAGAGCCGCGCGCCATGCGCCTGCAGGCGCTCGATGGCAGCGCCCAGATCGGCCACCTCCCAGTACACCGTGGTGCCGCCCACGCCGCCCGGGCATTTGCCATCGGCGGGATGAAAGCCGATCAACAGGCCCGGGCCCTGCACAAAGGCATAGTGCGCGTTCTCGTGCTGCACCTCCGTCCCCAAAAGCTGCGCATACCAGGCGGCCGCTGCATCGATATCGGCGACAAACAATACGACAGACTCCAGCTTCTTGAACAAGGCCATTTCCGTTGCTTTGGGGGGAGGTGGTGGGCTGCGCGATTGTGGCATGGCGCAGCGGGGCGCGAGCTTCGGTGCAGTACATCCGCGGTGTTTGCTTCATACAAACACTCATTCAGCCCTAGGCAGATATTGTGTTGCATTGACCGGTTGAATTCACAACCTGTTGCAGCGGGCCGCTTCACAAAACTGAACTACAGCAGCGCAGCGATTGCCGTCCTCGCTTTCGTCATCCGAGCCCGAACGATTCAAGATGAATCTGATCCATCAAACGCCGGGGCCAAACACCCAGGGCAGCGGTGGCGATCCAAGGTTTCATAGTGGCAACTCCGTGCGAAAAGACAGTCTCCAAAGCGTAGAGCGGTCTGAATCTGCCTTTTTTGGAGGAGTTCGATCCATCTGCGGGCTCAATCCATTTTGACTTGTGCGGCTTTCACCGCCGCCTGCATGCGCAGCTTTTCGCTCGCCATAAAACGGGTCGCCACATCCGGCGGTGTGAGCTGGATCTCGTAGCCCTGAGCGATGAGCGCTTCGCGGGCTTCTGGGGAGGCAATGCCTTGCACAAAGCCTTGGTAGAGGCGATCTATTTCGGCCTTGGGTACACCCGCTGGGGCAATGGCGGCGATCCAGCCGTCCAGCTCGTACTGCGGCAGGCCTTGTTCGGCAATGGTGGGCACATCGGGCAGGCTGGCGCTGCGTTTGGAGCTGGTGATGCCGATGGCGCGCAGGTTCCCGGCCTTGATGTGGGCCATGGCGGGTGCGACCGCCACCACGCCCAGCTGCACCTGGCCGCTGAGCAAGTCATTCATCAGCTGGCCCGTGCCTTTGTAGGGGATGTGGGGCACATCGATCTGTGCCTGCTCGACAAACATGGCAGCGCCCAAATGCAGGATGGTGCCATTGCCCGACGAGCCGTAATTGAGCGTGCCGGGATGGGCCTTGGCGTGGGCAATCAGCTCCTGCACGGTACGTGCGGGCACCTTGGGGTTGGCCACCAGCACAAAGGGCGTGGTGCCGATGATGGTGATGGGCGCGATGTCCTTGATCGAATCAAAGGGCATGTTTTTGTACAGGCTGGGGTTGACGACGTGGTTGTTGCTGACGATGCCGATGGTGTCCCCATCTTTGGACGCCCGCACAATCTGCGCCGTGCCGGTGATGCCGCCTGCGCCAGGCAGGTTCTCAATCACCAGGGTCTGGCCCAGGACTTTGCTGATGGGCGTGCTGATGGCGCGAATGGCGCCGTCAGCCCCCGAGCCCGCCGATAGCGGCAAGATGACACGCAGCGCTTTGTCGTGCCCTGCCGGCTTGGTTTGCGCCAGCGCGGGCAAGGCGCCACTAGTGAGGCTGGCCAGCGCCATGGCCAGTGCGGTGCGGCGGGTGAATGGGCGGGTGGGGTGCATGTTTGTCTCCTGATTGCGGCTTTTCGCCTGTCTATAAAGGATTGTATGCTCTTATATTAGTAGCATTATGCAGCTGCCTGGGCGGCCTGCATGGCGCTGATCTGCGCGGCGTCGTAGCCCAGGCTGGCCAGCAACTCGGCGGTGTGCTCGCCCAGGCGCGGCGGGTTTTTGCGTACGACCAGGCGCTCACCTGCCATGCGCAGCGGCAGCAAGGCGGTCTGTGCGGTTTGGCCGGCGCGTTCGCCGTCGGTCAGCGTTACCTCTGCCAATCCGCCGGAGGCCTGCAGGTGCGGGTCGTCCAGCAGTTGTTCTGGCTTACTGATGGGGGCGTAGGGCAGAGCGTTGTCTTCAAAGATTTTGGCGACCTGTGCGACATCCATGCGGGTCAGGCGCGCGCGCAGATCGGCGAGCAGGGCCGGGCGCTCACGTACGCGTTCGTTGTTGGTGGTGTAGCGTGGGTTGGCCAGTAGATCGGCCCAGCCAAAGGCCTGGCACATGGTGCGCCACTGGGCATCGCTCACGGCGGCCAAAAAGATCTGCTCGCCGTCTTGGACGGTGAACACGTCGTACACCGACCAGGCCGAGATGCGGTTGGGCATGGGCTCGGCCGCCTCGCCCGTCACGGCGTACTGCATCATGTGCTGGCCGACGAGGAAGACGTTGTTCTCGAACAGCGCCGAGTCAATCTCTTGCCCCTTGCCGGTTTGGGCGCGCTGCATCAGCGCTGCCATGGCGCCGATCGCGCCAAACATGCCGCCCATGATGTCGTTCACGCTGGTGCCCGCGCGCAGCGGGTCGCCGGGGCGGCCCGTCATGTAGGCCAGGCCCCCCATCATCTGGACGACCTCGTCCAGCGCGGTGCGGTGCTCGTACGGCCCGGGCAAAAAGCCGGTGTGGTTCACATAGATCAGGCGCTCGTTCAGCTTGGACAGCGCGGCATAATCCAGGCCGTACTTGGTCATCACGCCGGGCTTGAAGTTTTGCGCCACCACATCGGCAGTGCTGGCCAGGCGAATGGCAGCTTCCAGTCCCTCGGGCTGGCGCAGGTCCAGCGCAATGCTTTTTTTGTTGCGATTGAACATGGGGAAAAAACCGGCGCCCGCACCCAGCAAGTAGCGCGTGCGGTCGCCCTCGACAGGTTCAACCTTGATGACTTCGGCACCCAGGTCGGCCAGCACCATGCCGCAGGTGGGGCCCATGACCATGTGGGTGAATTCGACCACGCGGATTCCGGCGAGTGGGAGCGATGGGGAGAGAGATGGGGTACTCATATTTTGATGGCCACCAGCATGTATGGGGTAAGCGCCAGCGGTTGATTTGGTTTAAAACTTAAGCGCAAATGGCGGTAGAAGCCCGGGGTGCTGCAATCACGCCGGCTTGCCACAGGCTGCCGTGCAGCCGCTCGTTGGGCAGCCAGGCGTGCATGCGTTGGCGCAGCTGCAAAAGGGCGGGAACATCCAGACCCGAATCAATGCCCATGCGCTGCAGCATATAGGCCAGGTCTTCGGTGGTCACATTGCCACTGGCACCCGGTGCATGCGGGCAGCCGCCAATGCCGCCCAGGCAGGCGTCAAAGTGGGTGATGCCGGTTTGCCAGGCCGCATAGGCGTTGGCCAGACCCATGCCGCGGGTGTCGTGAAAATGGGCGGTGCGCAGCCGGTCGCCCACCAGGTTCCGGGCTTTTTCAAACAAACGGCGCACGCTGTCGGGGTCGGCATAGCCCACGGTATCGGCCAGGCTCACATGGTCGGCGCCTGCGTCCAGCAAGGCCTGCATCAGGCGCAGCACCTCGCTTTCGGCCACATCGCCTTGCAGGGTGCAGCCAAAGGCCGTACCCACGCCGCCTTCAATGTGGGCGCGGCTGCCCGCTGCGTCGCGCACTGCGCGGATGCGGGCGACTTCCGCCACGACATCGTCAGGTGTTTTGCGCAGGTTGGCCAGGCTGTGCGCATGGCTGGCTGACAACGGCACGACCATCGACTGCGCGCCCGCTGCCAAGGCGCGCTCGGCGCCTTTGAGGTTGGGGACCAGGACAGAGGCGAGCAAGCCGGGTTTGCTGCAGGCATGGGCGAGAACGGCTTCGGTATCGGCCAGCTGGGGCAGCAGGTGCGCGGGCACCATCGATCCCACCTCCATCTCGCGCATACCGGCGTCGTAGGCGGCGTCAATCCAGGCGCATTTGTCGGCGGTGCTGACGATGCTGGCCAGGCTTTGCAGGCCATCGCGCAGGCCAACTTCGCGGATGCTGGCGCGCCGTGTAGCAAGGGTTGAGGTGGCGGTCATCGTGTCTCCTGGCTTTTGTCGTTGGCTCTGATTTTAGATTTTCCAAAGCATCAGCAATAATCCAATACGGAAGCGGTTTCGTTCCAAAAAGGAAAATCATGTATGACCTGAGTCTGCTGAACCTGCGGCTGTTTGTGCAGGTATGCGAGCAGCGCAGCATTGCCCGTGTGGCGCAGGCCGAGGCGCTGGTGGCATCTGCCATCAGCAAGCGCCTGGCGCAGCTTGAGCACCAGATGGGCGCGCCCTTGTTCATCCGCGAACGGCGCGGCCTGCGCCCCACGGCGGCGGGTGAGACTTTGCTAGAGCATGCGCGCACCATGCTGGCCGCCGCCAACCACATGCAGCAAGAAATGGCGGCCTATAGCAAGGGCGTACAGGGGCAGGTACGGGTATTGGTCACGGCGTCGGTGATGGCCGAATCCTTGGCCGACCATGTCGCAAGTTTTTTGCAGCAACCCGCGCACACCAGTATCCGTGTGACTTTGGAGGAGTGCGTGAGCCCGGATGTGGTGCGCGGCGTGCGCGAAGGGCGTGCGGCCATGGGGATTTGCTGGGACGCAGCCGATTTGAGCGGCCTGCAGACCCAGCCCTATAGCAGCGACCACCTGGCCATTGCGGCCCACAAAAGCCACCCCATCGCACGCATGGCGCAAAGCGCAGCGGTGCACTTCTCTGACGTACTGGACTACGAACATGTCAGCATGCCGGCGTTGAGCGCAGTGCAAATTTTGCTCACCCGCGCCGCCGCACAAGAAGGAAAGGCGCTGCGCCACCGCGTGCACGTCTCCAACTTCGATGCCGCGCTGCGCGTGGTCCAGGCCAACCTGGCGATCAGCGTGGTGCCGCGCGAAGTGGCACTGAGCTTTGCCGCCAACACGGATGTTCGGGTGATTCCGCTGGCGGACAGCTGGGCGAAGCGGCAGTTTGCGATCAGCTACCGGGACGCAGCCTTGCTGTCGTCGGCGGCCAAGGCTTTGTTGAACCATTTGGCGGCGCAGTAGCCGCAGGCCTTGCAGGGCAAGGCGACGGGCGAGACCTTCCATAGGGCGGGCAAGACCGACATTCTCCTGGGCGAGGGCGACCGCAACGCCTTCATCGCAGAGTGCAAGTTCTGGAAGGGGCCAAAAGCCTTCGGTGAGGCCAGTGACCAGCGGCTTGGCTGCACCACGTGGCGCGATAGCAAGACCGCGATCCTCGTTTTCAATCCGCAGCCCCTGCACACCCTCTGGCTGAGCTCAAAACGCGCCGAGTTCAAACTTCCGTGAGAAAAATTCAAAACGCATGGAGAGCCGACAAAAACTTGCAAGGTCGATAGAAATGACGACAAGCGCTTGACCTTAGCGGGGGTAATGGTTCTCTGCGGAGCCGCTGGCACGGATTCATCTCATGTAACTACAATAGTTGCATGAAACACAACAGCCAGTTTTCCGATGTTCTGCATGTGCTGCTGCACCTGGCCGAGGCGCAGGCGCCGCTGACCTCCGAGGTCTTGGCGCAGACCATGGACACCAACCCGGTGGTGCTGCGGCGCCTGATGGCCGGCTTGCGCGATGCGGGCATGGTCTCGTCCGGCAAGGGCCATGGGGGCGGCTGGCTGATTGCACCCGGCTGGGGCGAGACGACGCTGCGCGATATCCACCGGGCGCTGGGCGCGCCGGCGCTGGTGTCGCTGGGCTTTCGCGAGGACCACCCCGAATGCCTGGTTGCGCAGGTGGTCAACAGCTCGCTGCGCAGCGCCATGCAGCAGGCCGAGGCCTCGCTGCTGGCCCAGCTGGGCAGCATCACCCTGGCCCAGCTGTCTGCCCAGATCGGCGCTTCGCTGCGCGCGCACCGGCTGGCCAAAACATCCACCCCCCACCGTATAGAGGACCACCATGGACATTCACACTGATTTCGCCATCGTCGGCGGCAGCTACGCAGGCATGTCGGCCGCCTTGCAACTGGCACGGGCGCGCCGCCAGGTCACCGTCATCGATGCAGGCCTGCGCCGTAACCGCTTTGTGGACGAGGCGGGCAGCACTTCGCATGGCTTTTTGTCGCGCGACGGCATGGCGCCTGCCCAGCTGTGGCAAGAGGCGCGTGCGCAATTGCTGCAATACCCGACCGTGCGCTGGATCGAAGGTGAGGCCCGGCAAGCCCGGGTGCTTCCCAGCGGCGAGCTGGCCTTGGAGGTGGGCGGCCAGTTGTTGGTGGCGCGCCGCCTGGTGCTGGCCACTGGGGTGCGCGATGAACTGCCCGCCGTGCCGGGCCTCGCCGAGCGCTGGGGCCGCAGCGTGTTCCATTGCCCGTACTGCCATGGCTATGAGGTGGGAGGCGGCGCGATTGGTGTGATTGCTGCCTCACCGCTGGCCCAGCACCATGCACTGATGCTGCCCGATTGGGGCCCGACCACCTTGTTCCTCAACGGCGTCTATGCGCCGACGCAGGCGGATCTGGCCGATTTCGCCCGGCGCGGCACCCAGATCGAGGCCACGCCGGTGCTGCGCATTGATGGCTTTGCGGATGTGGTGCTGGCCGATGGCCGGACCTTGGCTATGCAGGGCCTGTTCACGCAGCCCCGCACCACACCCGCGAGCCCGGTGGCGCAGCAGCTCGGTTGTGTGCTGGCCGATGGCCCGATGGGCCCCTATGTGCAGGTGGATGCCATGCAGCAGACCAGTGTGGCCAATGTGTTTGCCTGCGGCGATGCCGCGCGTGCAGCGGGCAGCATTGCGCTGTCGGTCGCGGATGGGGCGATGGCCGGGGTGGCCGCGCACCGTGCCTCGATGCTCTGAGCCAACGTCCCGATGCGGAAAAATGCCCCTGGGGGCGTTTGTTCTTGGGCGGCTTGCAGCTGTTTGGCGATCAGCTGGGCTTCCAACCTTCGGGCACGCGGGGCCGCTCGATCTTGGCCAGCTCACAGACCACATCGGCGATGCCCGAGAAATCAATGCCGCCAAACTGGCTGGCACGCGCCAGGCTGAAGGATTCATGCACGGCAGCGGCGACGGGCATCGGCACGCGCGCGGCATGTGCGGCGCTGATGACCAGCGACAAATCCTTGTGCGCCAGATCGATGGTAAAGCCCGGCGAGGTGTCGCCAGCCAGCACCTTGTTGGGAAAGTTCATGCGCAGCTGGCCATTGTTGGCCGAGGTGCCCAACAGCACCTGCAGGGTCTTGCTGATATCGAGCCCAAAGCGCTGCGACAGGGCCAGCGCCTCGGCATTGACCTGGCACAAGGTGATGGCCACATAGTTGTTGACCAGCTTGGTGCGCCCGCCCGCGCCGACCGGGCCGCAGTGGTAGGTGGTGGTGCCCATGGCATCGAGCAGGGGCTTGACCTTGGCGAAATCGGCGTCGCTCGCGCCCACCATGAACAGGCTCTCGCCCCGGTCGGCATGCTCGGCCAGGCGCCCCACGGGCGCGTCCACCACCGTCATCTGGCGGCCGGCGGCTGCTTTGCTGAGCCGGTCGGTGGCGAGCGGGTCAATGGTGCTCATGTCCAGCAGAATGGTGCCTGGCAGCGCATTGGCAAAGATGCCATCGGCGCCCTGGGCGATTTGCTCAACCTCGACCGAGGACGGCAGCATGGTGATGACCACCGAGCAGCGGCGTGCAATCTCTGGCACCGTGGCGGCCTCTGCGCCCAGTGCTACCAGGGCCTGCACGGCCTCGGGGTTGAGGTCGGCCACCAACAGGCTGAAGCCTTTTTTCTGCAGATTGGCGGCCATGGAACGGCCCATGCGTCCCAGGCCGATAAAACCGATGCTGTCTGTCATGCTGAAGGTCTCCTGCGAAATGTTCTAAGTGGGATGGGGAATGGAAAGAGGGCTCAGTACGCGATGTAGGCCGTCTTGGTACTGGTGTAGAAATCGACTGCGTAGCGCCCTTGCTCGCGCGGCCCGTAGCTGGAGGCGCGCGTGCCGCCAAAGGGCACGTGGTAGTCCAGCCCGGCGGTGGGCAGGTTGACCATGGCCAGCCCGCTGCGCACATGCAGGCGGAAGTGGTTGGCTGCGCGCAGCGAGGTGGTGCAGATGCCGGCCGAGAGGCCAAAGCGCGTGTCGTTGGCGGTGGCCAGTGCCTCGTCGTAGTCGGCCACCTTGATGACGCTGGCGACCGGGCCAAAAATCTCTTCCTGGTTGATGCGCATCGCGTTGTGGGTTGCGGTGAGCAGGGCGGGCCGCACAAAGTAGCCCGGGGTCGCCGCCTGCACTGGCGTGCCGCCTTCGACCAGCTCGGCGCCTTCGCGCTTGCCCAGGTCCAGGTAGTGCTGGATCTTGTCGAACTGCGATTGGTTGATGACCGGGCCGATCTGCGTGGCCTTGTCCAGGCTGTTGCCGACGACCATGGCACGCATGCGCGCCGTCAGCGCCTCGACAAAGCGGTCATGGATCCGTTCGGTGACGATCAGGCGGCTCGATGCTGTGCAGCGCTGGCCGGCCGAGAAGAAGGCGCCGTTGAGCGCGCATTCCACGGCTACATCCAGGTCGGCATCATCGAGCACCACCAGCGGGTTCTTGCCGCCCATCTCCAGCTGCAGGCGGATCATCTCGCCGATGGCGGTCTGCGCAATGCTCTGGCCTACATGCACGCTGCCGGTGAAGGACACCGCATCGACGCCGCTGAGCAAGCCTTGCGCCGCATGCTTGCCGCTGCCGTTGACCAGGTTGGCCACGCCCGGCAGCAGGCCTTCCTCATCCAGAATGCGAAAGAGCGCATGGGCTACGCCAGGCGTGTATTCCGAGGGCTTGAGCACCACGGTGTTGCCAAAGGCCAGCGCCGGGGCAATCTTCCAGGCGGGGATGGCGATCGGAAAGTTCCAGGGCGTGATCAGGCTCACGACGCCCAGCGCATGGCGGCTGATCTGCACGCCGATGTCCGGCCGCACCGACGGCAGGCTCTCGCCGCCATAGCGCAGGCATTCGCCGGCAAAGAACTGGAAGATCTGCGCCGCGCGCACCACCTCGCCCAGGCCTTCGGCCAAGGTCTTGCCCGCTTCGCGCGAGACCAGCAGGCCCAGGCTGTCCTTTTGCGCCATCATCTGGTTGGCCACGCGCTGCAAAAAGTCCGAGCGCATCTGCGTGGTGGTGTGCTGCCAGCGCCCAAAAGCGGCGCGCGCAGCGGCCACGGCCTGCTGCATCTGCGCGGCATCGGCCGCGGCATACTCGCCCACCAGGTCTCGCGTGTCGGAGGGGTTCCAGCTCTGGATGGTGCTCGCGCCCGCCAGCCACTGGCCATTGATCAGGTTCTCGTTCATGTCTCACTCTCAAGGCAATAGGTGGCGCTGCGCGCATGGTGGGCGCGCAGCGCAGTCAGTCGGAAAGCGGGAGCCAGCGGGCTTCAGGCCGCAGGCTTGAGCAGCGGGCAGGCACCTTCCTTCGATGGTGCATAGGCCTTGTCGCCCGGGATGGTGCTGACCACCTTGTAGTAGTCCCAGGGTTTGGTCGACTCGGCCGGCTTTTTGACCTGCATCAGGTACATGTCATGCACCATCGCACCATCGGCGCGGATGTAACCCTTGGCAAACATGTCGTCGATGGGCAGCGACTTGAGTGCGGCCATCACCTGGTCGGGCTCGGTGCTGCCGGCCTTTTGCACGGCCTTCAAGTAGGTGGTGGTGGCCGAGTAGTCGCCCGCCTGGAAGGTGGTGGGCATCTTCTTGTTCTTGTCGTAGAAGCGCTGCGAGAATGCGCGCGAGGCATCGCTCATGTCCCAGTACCAGCCTTCGGTCAGGTACATGCCGCCGGTGGTGCCCAGGCCCAGGCTGTGGATGTCGGTGATGAAGGCCATCAGCGCGGCCACGTTCATCTTCTTGTCGATGCCAAACTCTTTGGCTGTCTTGATGGCGTTGATGGTGTCGCCGCCGCCATTGGCCAGGCCCATTACCTTGGCGCCCGAGCTTTGCGCCTTCATCACATAGGACGAGAAATCGGAGGTGCTGAGCGGATGGCGGATCGCGCCCACCACATTGCCGCCGGTTTGCTTGACGACATTGATCGCGGCCTGCTCCATCGAGTGGCCAAAGGCGTAGTCCGAGGTGAGGAAGTACCAGTCCTTGTAGCCCTGGCCCACCAGTGCGGCGGCCGTGCCGCGTGCCTGGGCCGAGGTAGAGTAGGTGTAGCGCACCATATAGGGCTGGCAGGCCTCTTCGGTCAGCGAATCGGCACCGGCGCCGGCGCTGATGAACACCTTTTTCTTGTCCTTGGACAGGTTGCTGATCGCCAGCGACACGGCCGAGTTGGAGCCTCCGATGATCAGGTCGACATTGTCGTTGTCCCACCATTGGCGCGCCTTCGATGCGGCGATGTCGGCCTTGTTCTGGTGGTCGGCCGAGATGATCTCGATCTTGCGCCCCAGCACCTCGCCGCCAAAATCGGCCACGGCCATGCGGATCGCGTCCAGGCCACCGGGCCCGTCAAAGTCCGAGTACAGACCCGACATGTCGGTGATGAAGGCGATCTTGACCTTGTCGGGTGCGGCCTGGGCGCCGCTGGCGAGCAGGGCGGCCACCGCCAGGGCGGCGGCGGTCAGGGGTCCTTGTGCTTTTCTCATGGTTTTGTCTCCTAGAGCTGTTGGACGAAGGGCCTGCGGTGCTCTGTGTCACCTGCTAGGCGCGGGAACTAACGCAGTACAAAGGGGTTGCTGGTGGTCGCTCCGCTGTTGATCCAGACCGACTTGGTCTGCAGGTATTCGTAGATCGCGCTCTGGCCGTTTTCGCGGCCCAGGCCCGAATCCTTGTAGCCGCCAAAGGGCGCCATAAAGCTGACGGCGCGGTAGGTGTTGACCCAGACCGTGCCCGCCTGCAGGCGCTCGGACATGCGCAGCGCGCGGCCGATGTCGCTGGTCCAGACGGCTGCGGCCAGGCCAAAGCGCACATCGTTGGCAATGCGCAGCGCATCGGCCTCGTCGTCAAAGGGGATGACCGAGAGCACCGGGCCAAACACCTCTTCCTGTGCAATGCGCATGCCGTTGTGTACGCCAGTGAGGATGGTGGGCTCGATGAACCAGCCCTTGCCGCATTCGGCGCGCGTGGCCTTGGCGCCGCCCAGCACCACCCGGGCCCCTTCGGCCTTGGCAATGTCGATATAGGACAGCACTTTCTCGTACTGGGGCAGGGTGGTGACCGGTCCCACCTGGGTCTCCAGGCTCATCGGGTCGCCCATGCGGGCGGTGGCGGCAAAGGCCACCAGGCGCTCGACAAAGGCATCGTGGATGCTGCGCTGAACCAGCAGGCGCGAGCCGGCAATGCAGGTCTGGCCCGTGGCGGCAAAGATGCCCGAGATGGCGCCATACATGGCCTGCTCCAGGTCGGCATCGGCAAACACGATGTTGGGCGATTTGCCGCCCAGCTCCATCGAGGCGTGCTTGAGCTGGCCGGCGGCTGCCTGGTTGATGGCGCGGCCCGTCACATCGGAGCCGGTGAAACTGACCTTGGCGACCAGTGGGTGCGCCACCAGGGCGCTGCCGACCTGCGCGCCATAGCCGGTGACCACATTGAACACGCCGGGCGGAAAGCCAGCCTCGTTGAACAGCTCGGCAAACTCCAGGGTCGAGGCCGAGGTGAACTCGGACGGCTTGACCACCACCGTGCAGCCAGCTGCCAGCGCCGGCGCAATCTTCCAGGCGAGCAGGAATAGCGGGGAGTTCCAGGGCGTGATGGCAGCCACCACGCCCAGCGGCTCATGGCGGGTAAAGGCGAAATAGCCTTTCTTGTCCAGCGGCAAGGTGGCCCCTTGCACCTTGTCGGCCAGGCCGCCGTAGTAGTGGAACCACTGCGGGATGTACTGCAGCTGGCCGCGCATCTCGGCGAACAGCTTGCCGTTGTCCATTACTTCGGTGCGGGCGAGCTTCTCGGCATCGCGCTCGATCAAGCTGCCGAGCTTGCGCAGCAGTGCGCCGCGCTCGGTCGCGCTCAGCTGCGGCCAGGCACCACTGCTGAACGCGGTGTGCGCCGCCTGCACGGCCGCCTCGACATCGGCGGCGCTGCCATCGGGTATTTCGGCCCAGGCCTCGCCCGTGTAGGGGTTGAGGCTGGCAATCCATTGGCCGCTGGCGGGGGGCTGGGCCTGGCCGGCAATCTGAAGGGAGTAGCGTTTCATGGCAAAGGGCGTTCGAGGGCTGCGGGCAGCTTGGGGCGGTGCTGGAGAGGGCTGGCTAGTGCTGGATAGAGCTGAGAAGGGATGCCGGCCGGCATCCCTGCCAAAGGCTAGAACGGCTGCAGGCCCAGCGCGCTGCGAAAGCGGTTCTTGATAAAAGGGCCATCGCGCGGCGGCAGCGCGCGGGGCGGCTCATCGGCATGGATCAGCGCCTGCACAAAGGTGGTGGCCTTGCGGGCGTTGATATGCGCGGCCAGCGCATCGGCTTCGTCCAAGGTGCGCAGCTGCTGCACCTGGGCAATGCCAAAGCCGCGCGCCACGGCCACCAGGTCGGTGCCCAGGCTGCTATGGCTTTTTTGCATGCCGGTCTCGCCGTAGTGGCCGTTGTCCAGCACGACGATGCTGAGGTTGGCAGGCGACTTGGCGGCAATCGTGGCCAGGCTGCCAATGCCCATCATCTGCTCGCCGTCGCCGGTGATGACCACCACCGGGCGTGCGGGCTGGGCCAGCGCAATGCCCAGCGCCACCGATGAGGCACCGCCCATCGCGCCCCACAAGTAGTAGTTGTGGTCGCGGTCACCGGCGGCAAACACATCGTAGGAGGCCGAGCCCAGGCCGGTGACGACCAGCGCCTCGGGGGTCTTGGCCAGCAGGCGCGCCACAAACAGGCGGCGGTCCATCGCAGCGGAATTCTCGCGGGTCTGCATTACTTTCTCTCCCATTTCTTGCGGCCGATCACGTCCTGGCCAATCAGCACGGCGATGCGGGCGCCGGCCATGAAGGCGCCATCAAGCGCTGCGCTGACGACCTCTTGTGCATCTTCGGGGCGGCGCACGCGCATCACATGGATGCCCATCAGCTCCATCGCCGCCTGCGTGGCCCGACCCATCGGCGCTTGCCAGGGGTTGAACTCGGCGTACTCGCCGCGCATCGTGACGATGGTGACAAAGGGGATGTCGGCGGCGCTGAGCAGCGAGAACATGTTGATGCAGTTGCCGACACCGCTGCTTTGCATCAGCAGCACGGCGCGCTGGCCGCCCAGCCAGGCGCCCGCGGCCACGGCCACGCCTTCTTCTTCGGTGGTCAGCGCTACATCGGTGATCTCGGGATCGGCGATCGCGCTCTTGATGACATAGGCGTGGCCGGCATCGGGCACATAGGCCACTTGCTGCACGCCGGCATCCTTGATGGCCTGAAAAATGTCTTTTTGCCAGGGAGGTGGGTTGGGGTTGGCGTTCATCTGCTTTCCGTTTTGTGAACCAGTGAAGGCATCATAAAATGTGATGATGTGATTTGAACAATCACCATTTCTGATACCACTATCACGCAATCTGATCGAGGCTGCAGCATGGATTTCAAGCAACTCAAGGCCTTTTTGACCGTCGCCGACACCGGCAGCGTGACCCGCGCATCGGAGCTGCTGCATGTGGTGCAGCCGGCGGTGTCGCGCCAGCTGAAGCTGCTGGAGGAAGACCTGGGCTGCGCGCTGTTTGAGCGCGAGCGCCATGGCATGGTGCTGACCGAGCAGGGCCAGGAGCTGGCGAGCTACGCACGCCGCGCCTTTGGCGAGCTGGAAAAAGCGCGGCTGCAGCTGGCCGGCACGCAGGAAGAGGTGACGGGTCTCGTCACCATTGGCCTCTTGCCCAGCACCTGCGATGTGGTCTCCAGTGCGCTGGTCGCCGCGCTGGCCAGCCGCTACCCGGGCATCAAGCTGCGCCTGACGGTCGCCTATGCCGGCACGCTCAGGCCCTGGCTGGCCAGCGGCCAGGTCGATGTGGCCTTGCTGTACGCGGCCGAGAAGCAGCCCGATCTGGTGCTGGAGCCGCTCATCGAAGAGGAGCTGTGGGGTTTGGGCCCCAAGGGTTGCGGCATGGCTGGCGCTAAGGCCGTGCGCATGGCCGATATGGCGGGCCGGGCGCTGGTGCTGCCCAGCAACCCGCATGGGATTCGCCTGCTGGTGGAACATGCCTGCGCGCTGGAGAACCTGCAGCTCAACATCTGCGTGGAGACCGATGCGCTGCCGGTGCAGCGCAGCGTGGTGATCGATGGCCTGGGCTACACCATCTTGCCGCCGATTGCGGTGGTCAGCGACCTGGCCGCCGGCAGGCTGGAGGGCGCGCCCTTGACCGAGCCCGAGCTCAAGCGGGTAATTGCGCTGGCCTACGCGGCCAACCGCAGCATGACCAGGCCGGTGCGCGCCACCTTGGCGGTGCTGCGCGAGATTTTGGCGGCGGCCGTTGCCTCGGGCGGCTGGCCCAGCGGCAAATGGCTGGGCGCTGCAGCGGCCAAGGCGAGCCCACCATGAAAAATGCCCGCCCATCCCTGCGGCAGGGATGGGCGGGCGCCTTTGAGTGGGGCAGGGAGGCTTACTTCAGGTCAAAGCGGTCCAGCTCCATCACCTTGGTCCAGGCGGCGACAAAGTCCTTGACCATTTTTTCCTTGGCGCCGGTCTGGGCATAGACCTCGGCCACGGCGCGCAGGATGGCGTTGGAGCCAAAGACCAGGTCGGCGCGGCTGGCCGTCCAGCGCTGGGCACCGCTCTTGCGGTCGACGCCGACAAAGCTGCCGTCCTCCTGAGGCTTCCACTGCGTGCCCATGTCTAGCAGGTGCACAAAGAAGTCATTGCTCAAGGTGCCGGGCTTGGCCGTCAGCACGCCTTGCTGGTTGCCTGCGGTGTTGATGTTGATAGCGCGCAGCCCGCCGACCAGCACCGTGAGCTCCGGCGCGGTCAAGGTCAGCAGCTGGGCCTTGTCGATCAGCAGCGCCTCGGCCGGCGCGGCAAAGCGGCCTTGCAGGTGGTTGCGGAAACCGTCTGCCTTGGGCTCCAGGTACTGGAAGGATGCGGCATCGGTTTGCTCGGCCGTGGCATCGCTGCGGCCAGCATGGAAGGGCACGGTGGCAGGCACACCGGCATCGGCAGCGGCCTTTTCGACGCCGGCATTGCCCGCCAGCACAATCAGGTCGGCCAGCGAGATGCGCTTGTCGCCATCGGCGGCCTTGTTGAAGCTGCGCTGAATGCCTTCGAGCACGCCCAGCACCTTGGCCAGCTGCTCGGGTTGGTTCACCTCCCAGTCCTTTTGCGGGGCCAAGCGGATGCGGGCACCATTGGCGCCGCCGCGCATGTCCGAGCCGCGGTAGGTCGAGGCCGAGGCCCAGGCCGTGCCCACCAGCTCCTGCACCGTCAGGCCCGATGCCAGCACCTGCGCCTTGAGGCTGGCCACATCATCGGCATTGACCAGCGGGTGGTTGACTGCTGGGATCGGGTCTTGCCAGACCAGCTCTTCCTTTGGCACTTCCGGGCCCAGGTAGCGGCTGCGCGGGCCCATGTCGCGGTGGGTCAGCTTGAACCAGGCGCGGGCAAAGGCTTCGGCAAAGGCCTGGGGATTTTCCAGAAAACGGCGCGAGATCTTTTCATAGGCCGGGTCCTGGCGCAGCGACAGGTCGGTGGTCAGCATGGTGGGCTTTTTGTTCGGGCCGCCATGCGCATCGGGGATGACGTCGGGCGCATCCTTGGCCACCCATTGGATCGCGCCGGCAGGGCTTTTCTCCTGCACCCATTCGTACTTGAACAGGTTCTCGAAGAAGAAATTGCTCCACTGTGCGGGGGTCTGCGTCCAGGTCACTTCGAGGCCCGAGGTGATCGCATCGCGCCCCGAGCCGGAGCCAAAGCTGCTGGTCCAGCCCAGGCCCTGGGCTTCGATGCCATCGGCTTCGGGCTCGGCGCCCACATGGCTCGCTTCCCCAGCGCCATGGGTCTTGCCAAAGGTGTGGCCGCCGGCGATCAGGGCCACGGTTTCTTCATCGTCCATCGCCATGCGGGCAAAGGTCTCGCGGATGTCGCGTGCCGCCGAGATCGGGTCGCCGTTGCCGTCCGGGCCTTCGGGGTTCACATAGATCAGGCCCATCTGCACGGCAGCGAGCGGGTTTTCCAGGTCGCGCTCACCGCTGTAGCGGCTGTTGGCCTTGTCGCTGGTGGCCAGCCATTCCTTCTCGGCGCCCCAGTACACATCCTGGTCGGGTGCCCAGGTGTCGACGCGGCCACCGGCAAAACCAAAGGTGCGAAAGCCCATGGTTTCCAGCGCGACGTTGCCGCACAGGATCATCAGATCGCCCCAGGAGAGTTGGTTGCCGTATTTTTGCTTGATGGGCCACAGCAGGCGGCGCGACTTGTCGATATTGACGTTGTCCGGCCAGCTGTTGAGCGGTGCAAAGCGCTGCTGCGCGCGGCCTGCGCCGCCCCGGCCATCCTGTACGCGGTAGGTGCCAGCGGCATGCCAGGCCATGCGGATGAACTGCGGACCATAGTGGCCAAAGTCGGCGGGCCACCAGTCCTGCGAGTCGGTCATGACGGCGCGCAGGTCGCGCTTGACGGCTTCGTAATCGAGCTTCTTGAATTCGTCGGCGTAGTTGAAGTCTGCGCCCAGTGGGTTGTTGTCAGGATGGTGCTGGCTGAGCAGGTCCACACGCAGCTGGTTGGGCCACCAGCTTTGGCTGGTCGTCCCATTGCCTTGGGCAGCCGTCTCGCTGTTGCGTGCAGTAGCGCTGTGAAAGGGGCACTTGGATTCTGTGGTCATGTGGGGTTCTCCGGTTCAAGCTGACGGGACGCCAGATACCGCGCGGGTATCCGAAAGAAGGAAATTCCGATGAATATACCGGTTTCCATGGTTTTTTATTATGAACGCCTTGGGTCTGCCCAGCACGCTTGCGCCGATTGAATATCCGCAACGCGGTGATTGAGAAAAATCACACACACCGCAGTCGCGCGGCGCGGACGGGCGCAAGAGAAGGCAGACAGGGGCCATTACAGCATTGCTTCCCAAGCCATGGCCGTCAGACAATGCCTACATGCGTTCGCGCCGATCAGGCGGCATGGGGGGGGCGGGGGCCCCCCCCGGCGGGGGGGGCCCCGCCCCACCATGTACCGGGGGGGTTTTGGAAAAAAGCGCAGGGCCCCGGGCCCCCCCCCCCCCGGCGGGGGGGGGGGGGGGGGGGCGC
>NZ_JBBGZG010000007.1:0-1109 GCF_037479315.1 Comamonas sp. MYb69 | reverse complement strand
TTTACACCTTTGCTCCCCACGCCCGGGCCGACACACATTGCCTACAGGCGTGCGCGCCGAGCTGGCGGCTGGCGCGGGCAGCGGCCCGCGCCGTCAGTGCTCAGCCGCGCACATCCTTGACCAGGGTGCTTTTGCCAAACAGGCTCTGCACCAGGTCCACCACCAGCTCGGCAGTCTGGTTGCGCAGGTCGAGCGCCGGGTTGAGCTCGACGATATCGATCGAGCCCAGAAGGCCGGTGTCGGCAATCATCTCCATGCACAGCTGCGCTTCGCGGTAGTTGGGGCCGCCGCGCACGGTGGTGCCGGTGCCGGGCGCAATCTCGGGGTCGAGAAAGTCCACATCAAAGCTCAGGTGCAGATGGGTCTGGCGCGGGTCACAGCCGGCCAGCGGCGCCAGTGCGCGCAGCATGGTTTCGCGCATGCCCAGCTCATCGATGGCGCGCATGTCGAACACATCGATGTTGTGGGTCTTGATCAAATGCTTTTCCTGCGCATCGACACTGCGCAGCCCGATCTGGCACAGCGACTGCGGGCCCAGCGCCGGTGCAAAACCGGCCAGGTGGGTGAGTTCGCGCGGGCCCAGGCCCGAGAGGCAGGCCACCGGAATGCCATGGATATTGCCCGAGGGAGAAGTCTCGGGCGTGTTGAAGTCCGCATGGGCATCGAGCCAGAGCACAAAGAGGCGCTTGCCGGTGTCGCGGCAGTGGCGCGCCACGGCGCTGATCGAGCCGACCGCCAGGCTGTGGTCGCCGCCCAGCATCAAGGGCATGCGGCCTGCCGCCAACTGCCCGTGCACGGCATCATGCACCGCCTGGTTCCAGGCAACGGCTTCGGCAAAGTTGCGCAGATCGCCATGCCCGGCATCGCGCGGCTTGCGCTGGTTGGCCGGGCCCGCCAGGTTGCCCAGGTCGCGCACCTCGCAACCCAGCTCCGTCAAGGCCGGCCCGAGCTGCGCCACGCGCAAGGCATCGGGCCCCATCGCGGCGCCCAGGCGCCCGGCACCGATGTCGGTGGGCACGCCGATCAGGCTGATAGGGGTGGCGGGGGTATGCAGCGGAGCGGCGCTCAGGTCAGGCAGGGATGGCATGGCGGTGGGCTTGGGTGGGGGC
>NZ_JBBGZG010000006.1:0-276513 GCF_037479315.1 Comamonas sp. MYb69 | reverse complement strand
GCTTTACCATTCAGTTCGGAGACCGCATCTCCATCAACTGAAGCCCGTCCCGTTTACACAAAATATCGGACACGCCCAGTGAATGGCATCAAGCCTGTGAGCAGGTGATGAGAGGTTTCTTTCCTGCCGATGAGTGCCCTCAGCATGTGGAGATGACAAAGGACATGACGGACCGCGCGATTCACTCCCTGCGCAGCGCCTTGAAAGATACTGGTGCAGCAGCAGACTAGCAATTGAGAGCAGGGGAAACAGACTAGCGGGCCATGTGCTCGCTTTTCTTTTGTCTGGTCGTGTCCTGATTGCCGGAAATTGCGGAATGTATCCCGCCCCAGACCGTCCGGTTCCCCTTCTTCAATTGCTTGCTGCAAAGAATTCAGGAGGGCGTGGGGGGATGCGGCATCAATTTTGGGGTCGCCAATAGAAACCGGTCGGTTCTCTTTCTGTGCACTTCCGCGAAATGAGATACTTTTTTTGGCGAGGTGAAGCCGACTTAACGCGCTGCTGTCAGCCGCCTGTCAAAACGCTCCACCGAGCTGAGCGAAAGCCGGGGGGGAGCCAAATTGTTGAAAGCGCCTACGATGTGGACACCCCTCCGTTCCGCACGCGCAGAAAATTTCCTCCGTATGAATTTGTTAATCAAATGCGTGGACATGAAAACGGCCCGCTAACCCGCATGGATGCTAGGCTGAGGGCCGCTTTGAGTTCGTTTGATTTGTTAAAGCAGGTTGAGTTTTTGTTAAGGCGGGGAGGGGTGGCCTGAAAGCTTGAGGCCCTTCCGGCTAGGACCGACCACGTAACGTTTTTTTTGCACCGTCAAGATAGAAAATTCGTTTTTTGAAGTGCTGGTCTGGTGGCGGGCATGATTGATCCAGCAGCCTTTGCCTTAGTCGTTGACTATTTCTCGCTGAACACCGCACTCAAGACACGCCTGTTGCATGTCATCTCTCGCGCTGTCTAGCTCCCTTTCGTCAAACACCACGCTGGCTATGAGCTCTTCTTCGTTTTCTTCTCTCACAGCAAAATCGCGCCTATTGTCACCTCCGCTCCATCGGATGAGGGCCTTTAAGGCGTCAGTGCTTGCTCTGTTTGAACTAAAGAAGCCTTGAATGTTCTGATCACGAGTGAATCGATACAAGAGAATCATGGATTTATGATACTGTAAATTGCATGCAGTCCTACCTGAGGTTGTTGGGACTGGTAGGAGTTGGGGCTAACCACAAGGGAGTGATGGATCTGTCGGATCCTGATCTAAAGGGGGCAATGAGCTTTTATTAGGAAAGAGGCGAAGGTCGTAGCGTGCATGGTGCGAGTAAGGATCTTCCAGAATAGACCAACGTAGTGGCGTTTCTCACGCTGCTCATATTTATCGAGGACACTTCATTATGCGAAAAATCATTCCGGCCCAATGCCCCCTTTGCAATTCCGCTGCTCAGTTCTACCCCATAGACCATAGTGAGCGTAACTACTATAAGTGCCCGACCTGCACCAAGTTCATCATCACCCGGTCAAGCGAGAACATTGTCAGGCACGGGTCGAGAGGAGCTGAGCTTTCAGCCTTGGCGAAAAAGGCTACCGAGGATACAGAGTGGGAAGTTCTGGAGATATCTGGAGGGTACATGCCCAGTCATCCGCTGACAGCGCAGGTGGTTCATAAGGCTGACTACCAGCTAGAAAACTCTTGAGTAGGTACTTTTGAGATTGTCGGTACTTTTGGCGGTATCAATGGATGCTGGTTGTGTTGATATCTATGTAAAACAATAACTTATATGTGATTTTTGCATCCGATAACCGCACCAGATTCCCAAGCCGTTCCCAGCAAATGCTGTGAACGGCTTTTTTGCGTCTGGCGGTGTTCAATGGCGCTGGCGGAGTCGCTCAACGCAGTACTTTGAGGCGAATGTCTGCCGTTGGGTAGCCTTTGACGCGCAGATGGGCCGCCATCGCCGGCAGCAGCTGCTTCATCTTGGCGGCGCAGGCATTGTTGGCCACCAGCAGGCACCACTGGTCGCCATCGATGGGCCCGGGCTTGATCGAGGCGCGCAGCATCGGCGGGATCAGCGGCTCCACCAGTTTGAAGCGGGTGGCAGACTCCCGCGTCAAAGCCACGAGGCTGGCCAAAGTGGGCGCCTCGCTTGCGGCTTGTTCTACGGTGACGGCGAAATGCCGACGTTGGGGCTGGATCATGGCTGGGTCATGGCTGGATAGGGGTGTCAGGGGCAGCCCGGGGGCGATAGCCATACATTGCAATGCACCTGCCACAACGCATTCTATTCAGGGTTGTAGAATGTTTTATTCGGCAGGCGTCGTTCCCGGTATTGAAGCCGGGGTCATTGCCTCCATCTGACACAACACTAATCACTAGGAATTCCGGTCGCATGGCAGGGGTGGACGCAAGTGCATTCCCTGGTTGTGTGGTTCTGTTCGCATGGCAACCAATTTCTTCACCAAAATTTTTGGCAGTCGCAATGATCGCCTGCTCAAGCAATACCGCAAGGTCGTCGCTCGCATCAATGCGATGGAGCCCGAGTACGAAAAGCTCAGCGACGAACAATTGCGCGAGAAGACGCAGGAGTTCAAGAACCGCATCGCTGGCGGAGAATCGCTGGACAACATCCTGCCCGAGGCATTTGCCGTGGTGCGTGAAGGCTCCAAGCGGGTGATGAAGATGCGCCACTTCGATGTGCAGATGCTGGGCGGCATGGCCCTGCATTACGGCAAGATTGCCGAAATGCGCACCGGCGAAGGCAAGACCTTGACGGGTACCTTGCCCGTGTACCTGAACGCGCTGAGCGGCAATGGTGTGCACGTGGTGACGGTCAATGACTACCTGGCCACGCGTGATGCGACCTGGATGGGGCGCCTCTACAACTTCCTCGGTCTGTCGGTCGGTATCAACCTGTCGCAGCTGCCCAAGCATGAGAAGCAGGCCGCTTACAACTCCGACATCACCTACGGCACGAACAACGAGTACGGCTTTGACTACCTGCGCGACAACATGGTGCAAGATGCCAGCGAGCGCGTGCAGCGCCGGCTGAACTTCGCCATCGTCGACGAGGTGGACTCGATTCTGATCGATGAGGCGCGCACGCCCTTGATCATCTCCGGGCAGGCCGAAGACCACACCGCCGCCTACCTGGCGATGCGCGAAGTGGTGCCACTGCTCACGCGCCAGGAAGGCGAGGCCGACCCCCGCACCGGTGAGGGCGTGACCAAGCCGGGCGACTTCACGGTCGACGAAAAGGGCCACCAGATCCACCTGACCGAGCAAGGCTACGAAGCGGCCGAGCGCATTCTGGCCGAAAAGGGCATGCTGGCCGAAGGCGCCTCGCTCTACGACCCTGCCAACATCACGCTGGTGCACCAGCTGTATGCCGCATTGCGCGCCCAGCACCTCTACCACCGCGACCAGCACTATGTGGTGCAGGGCGGCGAGGTCGTGATTGTCGATGAGTTCACCGGCCGTCTGATGTCGGGCCGCCGCTGGAGCGAAGGCCTGCACCAGGCCGTGGAAGCCAAGGAAGGCGTGGAAATCCAGGCCGAGAACCAGACCCTGGCATCGATCACCTTCCAGAACTATTTCCGCCTGTACAACAAGCTGGGCGGCATGACCGGTACCGCTGACACCGAGGCCTATGAGTTCCAGGAAATCTACGGTCTGGAAACCGTGGTGATTCCGCCCAACCGCCCCAGCAAGCGCGATGACCAGCTCGACCGCGTCTACAAGACCACGCCTGAGAAGTATGCAGCGGCGATCCAGGACATCCGTGAATGCTACGAGCGCGGCCAGCCCGTGCTGGTGGGCACGACCTCGATCGAGAACTCCGAAATCATCGACGAGATGCTGAAGAAAGAGAACCTGCCCCACCAGGTGCTCAACGCCAAGCAGCATGAGCGCGAGGCAGACATCATTGCCCAGGCGGGGCGCCCCGGCGTCATCACCATCGCGACCAATATGGCCGGCCGCGGTACCGACATCGTGCTGGGCGGCAATATCGAAAAGCAGATTTCCGCCATCGAGGCCGACGAGTCGCTGTCCGAGACGGAGCGCCGCAACAAAGTGGAAGCCTTGCGCGCCGAGTGGAAGATCGAGCACGACAAGGTGACCGAGCTGGGTGGCCTGCGCATCATCGCGACCGAGCGCCATGAATCGCGCCGTATCGACAACCAGCTGCGTGGCCGTGCCGGCCGCCAGGGTGACCGTGGCTCCTCGCGTTTTTACCTGTCGCTGGATGACCAGCTGATGCGCATTTTCGCGGGCGACCGCGTCAAGGCCATCATGGAACGCCTGAAGATGCCCGATGGCGAAGCCATTGAAGCGGGCATCGTGACCCGCTCCATCGAAAGCGCCCAGCGCAAGGTGGAAGCGCGCAACTTTGACATGCGCAAGCAATTGCTGGAGTACGACGACGTTGCCAATGACCAGCGCAAGGTCATCTACCAGCAGCGCAACGAGATTCTGGATGCGGCCGATCTGGCGCCGATGATCGACGGCATGCGCGACAGCGCGCTGGCCGATATCGTGCGCCAGTATGTGCCCGAGCAGTCCATGGAAGAGCAGTGGGACCTGGCCGGCCTGGAGAAGGTGCTGCGCGACGAGTGGCATATCGAGCTGCCCCTGCAGCAGCTGCTGGAAGGCGCCGAATCGATCTCCGACGAGGAAATCGAAGAGAAGGTCGTTGCCGAAGGCGCACGCCTCTTCAATGACAAGCTGGAGCAGGCAGGCAAGGAGAACTTCATGCAGTTCATGCGTGCGGTGCTGCTGCAAACCCTGGATTCCAGCTGGCGCGACCACCTGGCCGCTTTGGACTATCTGCGCCAGGGCATCCACCTGCGTGGCTACGCCCAAAAGCAGCCCAAGCAGGAATACAAGCGCGAGGCTTTCGAGCTGTTCAGCCAGCTGATCGACCAGGTCAAGACCCAGGTCACCCGCGTGATGATGTCGGTGCAGATCCGCTCGCCCGAGCAGCTCGACGAAGCCACCGAGCAGCTCGAGCAGAGCAACGACCGCACGGCCCATGTGACCTACAGCGGCCCCGACGAGTCCGGTGACGCCGAGGCCAGCGAGCCATTGCCCATGCCAGAAGGCCTGCGTGTGGCCCGCAATGATCCATGCCCATGCGGCAGTGGCAAGAAATACAAGCTCTGCCACGGTAAACTCGCATAAATTACCGGATTGCTTCACCACAACGGGCTTTGACTGGTTCATCGCCCGTTTTTTTCATGGTTCCAAGGAAAAGACTGATATGCCCGTCAATTTGAAAGCCCCAGTAGCGCAGGACCTGGCTCCTGTCGCCGGTATTCGCATTGGTGTGACGGAGGCCGGCGTGCGCAAGGCCAATCGCAAGGATGTGACGGTGTTCTTGCTGGACGAGGGCAGCCATGTCGCCGGCGTGTTCACCAAGAACCGCTTTTGTGCCGCGCCTGTGCAGATCTGCCGTGAACACCTGGCCAGCCACAGCCAGTCCATCCGCGCCATCGTCATCAACACTGGCAATGCCAATGCCGGCACCGGTGCCGATGGCCTGGCCCGTGCCCACGCCACCTGCGATGCGCTGGCAGGCCTCTTGAAGATCGATGCCCAGCAAGTGCTGCCGTTCTCGACCGGCGTGATCATGGAGCCGCTGCCAGTGGACCGTATCACTGCGGGCCTGCCTGCAGCCATTGCCGATGCGCAAGCGGGCCACTGGGCCAAGGCGGCCGAAGGCATCATGACCACCGACACCTTGCCCAAGGCGTTTTCCGCCTCGGCCACCGTTGGCGGCAAGACGGTGCAGGTCACCGGTATCAGCAAGGGCGCCGGCATGATCCGCCCCAATATGGCGACCATGCTGAGCTTTTTGGGCACCGACGCAGCCATCAGCCCCGAGCTGATGCCGGCGCTGGCCAAAACGCTGGCCGACCAGTCCTTCAACCGCATCACGATCGATGGTGACACCTCGACCAATGACTCCTTTGTCGTGGTCGCCACCAACCAGGCGGGCAATGCCCCCATCAGCGACTGGAACACCGCCGATGGCCAGGCCTTGATGGCCGCGCTGCGCGAAGTGGCTCAGAAGCTGGCGCAGGCGATTGTGCGCGACGGCGAAGGCGCCACCAAGTTCATCCAGATCGAGGTCGAGCAAGGCCGTACCGAAGAAGAATGCCGCCTGGTGGCCTATGCGATTGCGCATTCGCCGCTGGTCAAAACCGCCTTCTTTGCCAGCGACCCCAACCTGGGCCGCATTCTGGCCGCTGTGGGCTACGCCGGTATCGACGACCTGGACCAGACCCAGATCGAGCTCTACCTGGACGATGTGCATGTCGCCACCAAAGGCGGGCGCAACCCGGCCTACCAGGAGGCCGATGGCCAGCGCGTGATGAAGCAGCAGGAGATTGTCGTGCGCGTGCAGCTGGGCCGTGGCAGTGCATCCACCCAGCTGTGGACCTGCGACCTGAGCCATGACTATGTGAGCATCAACGCGGACTACCGCTCCTGATACTGCTTGGTTAGCGCGCCGGGCTGCCCAAGGCTGGGCAGGTGCCGGCCCCGCTGGCCTTTCAACCTTGTGCGTCTGGATACCATGACCGAGTCTTCCCACTCCCCTTTTTCTCCGCTTGAGCGCCTGGTGCAGCGCGCCGAGCAGCTGATGCAGCGCATCGAGTCCGTCCTGCCCCAGGCGCTGCAGGCGCCGGCTGACTGGAGTGACGCCATTGCCTGGCGCTACCGCAAGCGCGCCAATGGCTGTGGCGTGCTGGAGCCGGTGCGCCATGTGGGGGCCATGTCCCTGTCGGATCTGCAGAACATCGACGGGCAAAAAGAGAAGATTGCGCGCAATACCGAGCAGTTTGTGCAAGGCAGCACTGCCAACAATGTGCTGCTCACGGGCGCGCGCGGGACCGGCAAGTCGTCCCTGATCCGCGCCTGCCTGCATGCCTATGCGCCCCAGGGCCTGCGCCTGATCGAGGTGGACAAGGCCGATCTCACCGACTTGCCCGACATCGTCGATGTGGTGGCTGGCCGGCCCGAGAAATTCATCATCTACTGCGATGACCTGAGTTTTGAAGAGGGCGAGCCCGGCTACAAGGCGATGAAGTCGATCCTGGATGGCTCCGTGTCTGCAGCCACGCCCAATGTGCTGGTCTATGCGACCAGCAACCGCCGCCACCTATTGCCCGAGTACATGACCGACAACCTGGCCCAGCAAAAGGGCGAGAACGGCGAGATCCACCCCGGCGAAGTGGTGGAAGAGAAGATTTCGCTGTCCGAGCGCTTTGGCCTGTGGGTGAGCTTTTACCCGTTCAGCCAGGACGAGTACCTGCGCGTGGTGGGCCAATGGCTGTCTGCGCTGGGTGTGGCGGAGGCCGATATCGAGGCCGCCAGGCCCGAGGCCCTGGTCTGGGCGCTGGAGCGCGGCTCGCGCAGCGGCCGGGTGGCCCACCAGTTTGCCCGTGACTGGGCTGGCCGCAGCCACCGCGAAGTGCAGGGCCGCCAGAAGATTGCCGATGTGGCCGACCTGGGCGAAGAGGCCCAGGATTGAACATACCGGGCTGCCCGCGCAGCCCATGAAGACCTATGAGCCAGACTGATACCACCGAGACCCGCAGCCATACCGACGTGGCCGTGGGCGTGCTGATCCGCGAAAGCGACCATGCCCTGCTGATAACCAGCCGCCCCCTGGGCAAGCCCCGCGCGGGCTGGTGGGAGTTTCCCGGCGGCAAGCTCGAAGCGGGCGAGACCGTCGAAGAGGCGCTGCGCCGTGAGCTGGTCGAAGAGCTGGGCATCCGCATCGACAACTGCATCGCCTGGAAGGTGACCGAGCACGACTACAGCCATGCGCTGGTGCGCTTGCACTGGTGCAAGGTGACGCAGTGGTCGGGTGATTTTGAGATGCGTGAAGGCCAGCAGATGTCCTGGCAGCAGTTGCCGCTGACGGTGAGCCCGGTGCTGGAGGGGTCCTTCCCCGTGCTGCAATGGCTGAGCGAGGAGCGGGGCCTGCCTTTTGACCCTGCGACCTATATCCAGGCGGCAGAAGCTGCAGTGAAATAAGCAAAAGCAGCACCGCCAAGTGCTGCGGTTGCTAAACGTCGGGGATTCTCAGTCTTCCAGTCGGGGATCGCCGTAGGGCTGGTCCAGCGGTGGCGATTGGGCGGGCACCCGAAAATCCTCATTGCCCCAGGCGCCCAGGTCAATGAGCTTGCAGCGCTCGCTGCAAAAAGGGCGAAACCGGTTGCTGCGTGCAAAGCTGGAAGGGCCGCCACACTGGGGGCACTGGATGCTGGGGAGTGCGTTGTCTGCGGAAGAACTCATGCAGGCATTGTAGGGTGCCTGCGGGCTGGCGCGATGGCTGCGCGGTCTTCAGGCGCAGAGCACCATCTCGTACTGGCCATCCTGCGTGGTCAACGCCAGCTGCCCGCTTTCGGTCTTTTGCAGCATGCGTATCGAGATCATCAGGCGGTTGCCGCTGATCTCGGGCACCAGGCTGGAGCTCGGGTCGATCTTGAGGCGCAGCAGCTGGTAGATGCGGCCCTGGGGCAGGTTCTGCTGGAACTGGCCGCGCAGGGTTGCAATGCGCTGCGGCGCACCCGCATCCCGAAAGAGCCGCAGCAGCAAGATGAGGGCGCTGGCCAGGGGCGCAAAGCAGGCCGTCCAGCCCTGCAGATCGGCGCGGCGGCTGTTGCTGTCGGCATGCAGCCAGGCGTGGTAGCTGGGCAGGTCGAAGGTGCAGGTGCCGCCAGGGATGCCGGTGCGGTTGCGAATGGCCATCAGCCACTCGTTCTCGATCAGCAACTGGCTGGGCTTGCCGTTCTGGGCCCGTAACTCGCTGTGGGCGGCGTCGATCTGGCCAATCACCTTGTCGAGCATGTCCACAGCAATCATCGGGTTGTCGCGGTAGGCATTGAACTGCTGGCGCTGGCGTTCGAGGTCCTTGAGCAGATCGGTCTTGAGGTCGCTGCGGGAGGCCACATCCATCACCTCGAACAAGGTGGTGATGGCGAAATGGTGGTCGATGTCCGTGTCGCGCTGCAGGAGTACGTCAAGCCGGCGCAGCAGGTACTCCAGGCGGAGATAGGCTCGCACACGTTCGTTGAAGGGGTACTCGTAAGTTATCACGGATCAGTCGGGCTGCAGAGGGCGGTAGTTCGCTATCAATTCATTGTATAGGTCGAATACGGCCTCGCCTAGCGCTTGTAACGACAGCGTTTCATTCCACAGCACCCAATCGGCCTTGCGCAGGCGCTGTAGCCGGCTCGCCTGCTGGGCCATGATGGCCTCAATCGCCGATGCTGGCAGCTGGTTGCGCTGCTGCACCCGGGCTATTTGCGTGCTTTCCTGGCAATCGACCACGATGACCTGGTCCAGGCGTGGGCTCCACTGGCTGGACTCGGTCAGCAGCGGGATGTCAAAGATCACCAGGGGCGCATTGGTGGCGCTGCAGGCCTGCTGGTACTGCTGGTCGATCTGTTGGCGGATCAAGGGGTGCAAGATGGCTTCGAGCTGCGCCTTGTAGGCCGGGTCGCGAAAGGCGGCCTCGCGCATCTGTGCGCGGTCGAGCGCGCCGTCTGCATCGATAAAGCGGGCACCCATCTGGGCCGCAATCGGAGCGATGGCCGCGCCGCCCGGCAGCGTGAGCGCGCGGGCAATGCGGTCGGCATCGATCACATGGCAGCCCCACTGGGCAAAGCCCTGGGCGACGGTGCTTTTGCCGCTGCCAATACCCCCGGTAACGCCAATGCGCGGCCGCATATCAGGGCTGCAGCAGGCGGTCGACGATACCGGTGCCGAACCACATGACCAAGAAGCCGGCACCTGCGAGAAAGGGGCCAAAGGGGATATAGCCGCCTTCGCGCAGATTGGAGAAGATCTTCATCGCAATGCCGATCACAGCGCCAACAACGGAGGAAAACAGTGCAATCGGTATCAGCGCTTGCCAGCCAAACCAGGCGCCCAGCGCGGCCAGCAGCTTGAAATCGCCATAGCCCATGCCTTCCTTGCCGGTCAACAGCTTGAAGGCCCAGTAAATCAGCCACAGCACCATGTAGCCAATGGCGGCGCCAAACAGCGAATCTTTGAGCGGCACATCGATCCAGCCCATCGCACTGGCCAGCAAGCCTGCCCAAAGCAGCGGCAAGGTCAGGTCATCGGGCAGCAGGGTCGTGTCCCAATCGATCAGCGCCGCAGTCAGCAGCACCGATGCAAAAAAGCACCAGGCCATGCCGGTAGCGCCCAGGCCCCAGCGGTGGATGCAGTAGGCCCACAGCAGGCTGTTGGCGATTTCCACCACCGGGTAGCGCGCAGAAATACGCGCACGGCACTGGCTGCAGCGCCCCCCCAGAAAAAGCCAGCTGAACACGGGCACGTTCTCGTACCAGCGGATCTGGTGGCTGCAATGCGGGCAGCGTGAGGCAGGGGTCCAGAGGTTGAAACGGTCCTCCTTGGCTTGAGCTTCAGGAGGTGTGCCGGACGCTTGGGCACTGTCCGTCGCTGCCAGCATGTCCTGAGCGTCACGCCGCCATTGGCGCTCCAGCATCAGCGGCAGGCGGTGCATCACGACATTCAAAAAGCTGCCCACCAGCAGGCCCAGCAGGGCAAACAGCCCTGTGTTCAATTGCGCTTCTGACACAGTTACACCACCTGGCCCAGCTTGAAGATCGGCAGGTACATCGACACCACAATGCCGCCGATCAGCGTGCCCAGAAACACAATGATGATGGGCTCCATCAGGCTGGACAGGCCGGCAACGGCCTCGTCCACTTCGGCTTCGTAAAAGTCTGCCGCTTTGCCCAGCATATGGTCGATCGAGCCGGATTCCTCGCCGATCGCGCACATCTGCAGCACCATCGAGGGGAACACATGGGCATCCGACATGGCGACGGTGAGGCTGGTGCCGGTGGAGACCTGCGCCTGGATCTTCTCGGTTGCCACCGCAAACACGGCATTGCCGGAGGCGCCACCCACCGAGTCCAGCGCTTCGACCAGGGGAACACCCGCGGCAAACATGGTCGACAAGGTGCGCGTCCAGCGTGCCACGCAGGATTTTTCAATCAAGGGGCCAAAGATCGGCACCTTCAGCAGCCAGCGGTCCATGGTGCGCTGCATTTTCTCGCTGCGCTTCCAGGCCTGCAAAAAGAAATAGATGCTGCCACCAATGCCAAAAAAGATCAGGTACCAGTAACTGACAAAGAATTCGCTGATGGCCATCACGATCAAGGTAGGGCCGGGCAGGTCGGCGCCAAACGAGGAGAACACGTCTTTGAACGCCGGAATCACAAAGATCATGATGATGGCCACCACCACAAAGGCCACGATGACCACCGAGGTCGGGTACATCAGGGCCGAGCGGATCTTGCTCTTGATGGCCTCGGTCTTTTCCATGTAGGTGGCCAAGCGGTCGAGCAGGCCTTCCAAAATGCCGGCTGCCTCACCAGCCTCGACCAGGTTGCAGTACAGCGCATTGAAGTACATCGGATGGCGGCGAAAGGCGGTGCTCAGTGACGAGCCCGACTCCACATCGCTGCGCACATCGTTGAGCAGCTTGGTCACACTGGGGTTGGTGCTGCCCCGGCCGACGATGTCAAAAGCCTGCAGCAAAGGCACGCCGGCCTTCATCATCGTGGCCAGCTGGCGCGTGAACAAGGCGATGTCCTTGGGCTTGATGCGCTTGCCCGAGCGCATGCGGCGCTTTTTGATCTTGGACGGCAAAATGCCTTGCCGGCGCAGCGATGCGATGACCTGGTTTTCTCCACCCGCGCGGGACTCGCCGCGCACGATCTTGCCGTTGCGGTCCTTGCCTTCCCACTCATAAACGGCTTCGTTCGATGTTTTCTTGTTGACTGTAGTTGCCATTTATCCCTGCCCTCATTGCTTTATTCGTTGGTGACGGCTAAGACCTCTTCCAGTGAGGTCAGTCCCTTTTTGACTTTGTGCAGGCCTGAGGTGCGCAAGGAGCGGACATTTTCTATGTCGGCTTGCTCGGCAATTTCCAGTGCGCTGCCATCGCGCAAGATGATGCGCTGTGTTTCTTCGGAGATGGGCATCACCTGGTAGATGCCCAGGCGGCCCTTGTAGCCATTGTTGCAGGCGTCGCAGCCGACGGGCTCGTAGGGCATCCAGGTGCCATCCAGATCCTCTTCCTTGAAGCCCGCTTCCAGCAGCGCTTCATGGGGGATCTCGGTGGGGCGCTTGCAGATGGGGCAGAGCTTGCGTGCCAGGCGCTGCGCGGTGATCAGGATCACGCTCGACGCGATATTGAAGGGCGCAATCCCCATATTGCGCATACGCGTCAAGGTGGTGGGTGCGTCGTTGGTGTGCAGGGTGGACAGCACCAAGTGACCGGTCTGCGCGGCCTTGATCGCAATGTCGGC
This sequence comes from Comamonas sp. MYb69, assembly GCF_037479315.1. NCBI lineage: Bacteria > Pseudomonadati > Pseudomonadota > Betaproteobacteria > Burkholderiales > Comamonadaceae > Comamonas > Comamonas sp. MYb69. The sequence goes on along the minus strand of NZ_JBBGZG010000006.1, from coordinate 264,171 downwards.
TGTTTCCAGATCCCGGATTTCGCCGACCATGATGATGTCGGGATCCTGGCGCAGAAAGGACTTGAGCGCGGTCGCAAAGGTCAGGCCGGCCTTTTCATTGACATTGACCTGGTTGACGCCTGGCAGGTTGATTTCCGAGGGGTCTTCCGCAGTCGCAATATTGACCGCTGGCGTGTTCAGAATGTTCAGGCAGGTATAGAGCGACACGGTCTTGCCTGAGCCGGTGGGCCCGGTGACCAGGATCATGCCGTAGGGGCGCTTGATGGCGCTGAGCAGACGCTCCTTCTCTTCGGGCTCATAGCCCAGTGCATCAATGCCCAGCTTGGCGCTGCTCGGATCGAGAATACGGATCACGATCTTTTCGCCAAACAGGGTGGGCAAGGTGCTGACCCGGAAATCGATCACCCGGTCGGCGCCGATCTTGAGCTTCATGCGGCCGTCCTGCGGCACGCGCTTTTCCGAGATATCCAGGCGCGAGATCACCTTGATCCGCGATGCCAGCTTGTCCTTGATACCCGGTGGCGGCGAGGCAATTTCACGCAGCTCACCATCGATGCGAAAGCGGATGCGGTACTGGTGCTCATAGGGCTCGAAGTGCAAGTCCGATGCACGCATATTGAATGCATCGATCAGCATCTTCTGCAAAAACTTGACAATGGGCGCGTCTTCGACCTCGTCTCCATCGTTGCTGGCAGTATCGCTGTTCACCGACTCGTCATCAATCTCGAATTCATTGAGATTGACATCGCCGGTGATCATGTCCTGGAGGTTGTCGCCACCCTTTTTCGCAACGGACTCCAATGCCTTGACCAGCTTGGCATGCTCTGCGATCACCCAGTCCACGCTCAGTTGGGTGGAGAACTTGATCTGCTCGGCCACCGAGTGGTCGGTGGGGTCGGCGGTCACGACGATCAGCCGGTTGCCGCGCTTGGCCAGCGGGATGATCTTGTTGCTGAGTGCCAGCTTGTTGTCGAGCAGCCCACTGGACAGGCGGGTCAGATCGATGGCATCGAGGTCGACCATGGGCGCGCCATAGACCGTCGAGATGATGGTTGCCACATCGCTGCCGGAGACGGCACCGCTGGCCACCAGCTCTCCAATGAAGCTGTTCTTGCTTTTGAGACTGGTGGCGTACAAGGCCTCCGCCTTGGCAACAGGAAGCTTTCCACTGGCCACCAGGGCTCTGGCAATGCCGGGAAGGGCGACGGCTTTGGGGGGGGTGTTGATGTCAGGCATGTAAAGGGAAGACGCCTATCGTCGATAGCCTCGCTGCGTAATCCGGCAAACTGTAGCAGTTGTTCGGAGATTTAACAAAGAAATGCATCCTGCAGACCGCACCACTGCAGTGGATCTGCGACAGTCTGCACGATACCCTTGGCCCATGCGCGCCCGCCTTGGCGGCTACTCTCTGCGGTCCAGCAACTGAGAGGCCAGCGTGGTCAGCGCCTGGGTGTAGGCATTGCTTGGCAGCAAGGCCAGGCAGTCGATGGCCTCCTGGGCCTGCAGCGCCGCGGCTGCCCGCGTGGCTTGCAGCGAGCCGGTGTCCTTGACGACCTGCACGATATGGGCCATGTGCGGCGTGGAGCCTTGCTCGATGGCGCTGACAATCATCTGCCTATCATCGGCGCTGGCGCGTTGCATGGCAATGATCAGGGGCAGGGTGACCTTGCCTTCGCGCAAATCATCGCCAATATTCTTGCCCATCACCGTGGTGTCACCGTCATAGTCCAGTGCGTCGTCAATCACCTGGAAGGCTGTGCCCAGCGAGCGGCCATAGTTGGCACAGGCCTCCTCCAGCTCGGCGGGCGCCTCGGTCAGCACGGCGGCAAGGCGCGCGCTGGCCTCAAAGAGCTTGGCGGTTTTGGAGCGGATGACGGAGAGGTAGCCGGCTTCGTCGAGATCGACATTGTGGGTGTTGATCAGCTGCTGCACCTCGCCCTCGGCGATGATGTTGGTAGTCTCCGACAGGATCTGCATGACGCGCATGCTGTCGGCATCAACCATCATCTGGAAGGCGCGCGAGTGCAGGAAATCGCCGACCAAGACACTGGCCGCATTGCCAAAGCTCTCATTGGCGGTGGGTTTGCCGCGCCGCATCGTGGACTCATCCACCACATCGTCGTGCAGCAAGGTGGCGGTGTGGATGAACTCGACCACCGCCGCCAGGTTGAAATGCTGCTCGCCCCGGTACTCCAGTGCGCCGGCCACCAGCAGCAGCAGTGCAGGGCGCAGGCGCTTGCCGCCTGCCGAGATGATGTAGTGCGATACCTCGCCGATCAGCGGAACGGAGGAGCTCAGGCGCCTGGCAATCACGGCATCCACCTGCCGCATATCACCGGCGACGAGGCTCAAGGGGTTGGACGGGTTGGGAGTGTTGGACTCGGACAAGGCGGCTATCTCGGCATTTTAGGGATACCGCATTATAGAAACGAGAGCAGCGCCCCTTGCGGACATGCCCGCTTGTCCGTCTCGGGGATGCGTTTTCTGGCCCGGTTGTGGTGCAAAAGCGTGCAGGGTTTGCGTCTTTTCAGGGCCCGTGCTACAATCTTCGGCTCTTGCGAAATTTCTTTGCAAGCTATCCCCTTTTTAGAGGTTCTTATGTACGCGGTCATAAAAACCGGTGGCAAACAGTATCGTGTTGCTTCCGGCGAAAAAATCAAGGTAGAACAGATCGCTGCGGACGTAGGCCAAGAAATCGTGATCGACCAGGTTCTGGCAGTCGGCGACGGCGCAGAGTTGAAGGTTGGTACGCCCTTGGTGTCCGGAGCAACTGTGACGGTTACGGTAGTAGCCCACGGTAAGCACGACAAGGTGCGCATTTTCAAGATGCGTCGTCGTAAGCACTATCAAAAGCGCCAAGGCCATCGCCAGCAGTTCACTGAGCTGCAAATCGGTGCGATTGCAGCTTAACAGGAGCTATATCTCATGGCACAGAAAAAAGGCGGCGGCTCTACGCGCAACGGACGTGATTCCAAGCCAAAGATGCTGGGTGTGAAGGCTTTCGGTGGTCAATTGATCAGCGCCGGTTCGATCATCGTGCGTCAACGCGGCACCAAGTTCCACCCCGGCACCAATGTCGGCGTGGGCAAGGACCACACCTTGTTTGCTCTGGTGGACGGCCACGTGTCGTTCGAAACCAAGGGCGCTTTGTCCAAGCACACGGTGAGCATCACCAAGGCTGCTTAAGACAAGACAAGTGTCTTGAAGGCCTTCATTGGCCTTGTCCAAAGCCCCGCGCAGTCGGGGCTTTGGTGTTTTTGGGCCGGACCGCCTGGCGCCTCGGTGCGACAATAGCGGTTTTGGCAAGGCTGCATGTATCGGTATGCAGCAGAACAATTCCCGTAATTCCTGTACCAGGGCGGGTGGATAACGACCATGAAATTCGTAGATGAAGCGTTTATTGACATTGCAGCTGGCGATGGTGGCAATGGCTGTGTGTCGTTCCGCCATGAAAAGTACAAGGAATTCGGTGGCCCCGATGGCGGTGACGGTGGCCGCGGCGGCCATGTGTATGCGCTGGCCGATGTCAACCTCAACACCCTGATCGATTACCGCTACTCGCGCCGCCACGAGGCCGAGCGCGGCGAGCACGGCAAGGGCTCGGACATGTTTGGCAGCGCGGGCAAGGACATCACCCTGCACATGCCGGTGGGCACTATCATCACCGATGCGCAAACGGGCGAAGTGCTGTTTGAGCTGCTCAACCCGGGCGAGGTCATCACCATCGCCAAGGGTGGCGACGGCGGTTTTGGCAACCTGCGCTTCAAGAGCGCGATCAACCGTGCACCGCGCCAGAAGACCCCGGGCTGGAAGGGCGAGCGCCGCAACCTGAAGCTGGAGCTCAAGGTGCTGGCCGATGTGGGCCTGCTGGGCATGCCCAATGCCGGCAAGTCGACCTTTATCTCGGCGGTCTCCAACGCCCGCCCCAAGATTGCCGACTACCCCTTCACCACCTTGCACCCCAACCTGGGTGTGGTGCGCGTGGGGCCGGAAAAGAGCTTTGTCGTTGCCGACATTCCCGGCCTCATTGAAGGCGCCTCGGACGGTGCCGGCCTGGGCCACCAGTTCCTGCGCCACCTGCAGCGCACGCGCTTGCTGCTGCATATTGTGGATCTGGCACCTTTTGACGAGGGCGTGGACCCTGTGGCACAGGCCAAGGCGATTGTTGGCGAGCTCAAGAAGTACGACGAAGAGCTCTACAACAAGCCGCGCTGGCTGGTGCTCAACAAGCTGGACATGGTGCCCGGCGACGAGCGCGTCGCCAAGGTCAAGGACTTTGTCAAGCGCTACAAGTGGAAGGGGCCCGTCTACGAGATCTCGGCGCTGACCCGCGAAGGCTGCGAGCCGCTGATCAAGGAGATCTTCCAGTTCGTGCACAAGATGCAAAAGGCCGAGCAGGAGCCCCAAGAGGTCGATCCGCGCTTTGCGGCAGGCGCCGAGCAGGATGCGCCCGACTACTCGGACGACCCGCGTTTTTCGTCGCCGGACTGAGCGGCAAGGCCTGCACCCTAGATTTCTCATTGTTGGATAGCTGCTTGCGCTTGCCAGGCGGGCGCAATGCCGGAAATAGCAAAAAATGGCATCGAATGTTCTGCGCGACGCACGTCGCATCGTCGTCAAAGTCGGCTCCAGTCTGGTCACCAACGAAGGCAAGGGCCTCGATGAAGGCGCCATCACCGAATGGAGCCGCCAGCTCGCCGCCCTGGTGCATGGCGAGGATGGGGCCAAGCGCGAAGTGATCATGGTCTCCAGCGGCGCGGTGGCCGAAGGCATGAAGCGCCTGGGCTGGCAGCAGCGCCCCAAGGAAATCCATGAGCTGCAGGCCGCAGCGGCTGTCGGCCAGATGGGCCTGGTGCAGATGTACGAGACCAAGCTGCGCGAGCAAAACCTGGGCAGCGCCCAGGTGCTGCTGACCCATGCCGACCTGGCCGACCGCGAGCGTTACCTCAATGCCCGCGTCACCTTGCTGACCCTGCTGCAGCTGGGGGTGGTGCCGGTCATCAACGAAAACGACACGGTCGTCAACGACGAAATCAAGTTTGGCGACAACGACACCCTGGGTGCGCTGGTGGCTAACCTGGTGGAGGCCGATGCGCTGGTCATTCTGACGGACCAGAAGGGCCTCTACACCGCCGATCCCCGCAAGAACCCCGATGCCGAATTTGTGCACGAGGCACAAGCGGGGGATCTGAAGCTTGAAGCGATGGCGGGTGGTGCGGGCTCGGGCATTGGCAAGGGCGGCATGCTCACCAAGATCCTGGCGGCCAAGCGCGCCGCTGGCTCGGGCGCATCCACGGTGATTGCCTGGGGGCGTGAGCAGAATGTGCTGCTCCGCCTGGCCGCCGGCGAGGCCATCGGCACCTTGCTGGTCGCCGATACCCACAAGAACCAGGCGCGCAAGCAATGGATGATGGACCACCTGCAGATGCATGGCTATGTGACGGTGGACGAGGGCGCTGCGCTGAAGCTGCGCGGCGAAGGCAAGAGCCTGCTGCCCATCGGCATGGTGAGCGTGCATGGCGAGTTCTCGCGCGGCGAGGTGATTGGTGTGCGCGATCCGCAAGGCGTGGAGCTGGCGCGCGGCCTGGCCAACTACAGCAGTGCCGAGGCGCGGCGCCTTTGCCGCAAGCCATCGTCAGAGTTTGAGCAACTGCTGGGCTACACCGGCGAGCCCGAGATGCTGCACCGAGACAACATGGTGTTGACGGGGCATTGATCGGCCCGCTCAGCCCGCTTGGCCCTTTTGGCCGGGCCGGGCCATGCGGCGGCGGACCACATGAGCGCCGCGCAGGCACAAAAAAGCGTCCCAAGGGACGCTTTTTGCATATGGCTACTGGTCAGCCGCTATCAGCCGTTTTGCTGCGGGTCATGGCCCGCATTGCCCGGGTCCGGGTCAAAGCTGGCGCCGGGCGGCAGCTCCATCTCCTGCATCATGCGCAGCGGCGAGTGGTAGCTCACTACCGTGGTGGTCGTCGTCACCGACACCTGCAAGGTCTCGGTCACCACGGGGTCTGGCTCATGCGGCTCACCATCGCGCGCACGCGCATTGCTGCGCAAATAGCGGTTGCGCGGGTCATTGCGAGGCACAAAACGCGACAGCTCGGTCAAGGCCATCTCGTAGACGCCGCGCTTGAACTCCACCACCACATCGAGCGGCACCCAGTAGTCATTCCAGCGCCAGGCATCAAACTCCGGGTGGTTGGTGGCGCGCAGATTCAGGTCCCAGTCGTGCCCTGTTAACTGGAGCAAAAACCAAATCTGCTTTTGTCCGCGATAATAGCCCCTGGCATCGCGGCGGATGAAGCGTTCGGGCACCTCGTACCGTAGCCAATCCCGCGTTCTAGCCACAATACGTACATGCTCCGGTCGCAAGCCCACTTCCTCATGCAGCTCTCGAAACATCGCCTGCTCGGGGGTTTCTCCACGGTCAATACCACCCTGCGGAAACTGCCAGCTATGGGTGCGGATGCGCTTGCCCCAAAACACCTGATTGCGCTGGTTGAGCAGGATGATGCCGACGTTTGGCCTAAAGCCATCTCGGTCCAGCATAATCTAACCCCAATTTTTTAAACTGTGTCCATTATGCCTGCGCCTTGAAGCCATCTTCAAGGGGGCAACTACTAGGTCCATTGTCATAGACTATGAAAGCTTCGCAATTTCTCATCTCGACCCTGAAAGAAGCGCCTGCGGACGCTGAAATCGCCAGCCACCAGCTGATGACGCGCGCCGGCATGATCAAGAAGCTCGGCGCCGGCATCTACAACTACATGCCCATGGGACTGCGCGTGATCCGCAAGGTTGAGGCCATTGTGCGTGAAGAGATGAACCGCGCCGGCGCCATCGAGGTGACCATGCCCGTGGTGCAGCCCGCCGAGCTGTGGCAGGAGACCGGCCGCTTTGACAAGATGGGCGCCGAGCTGCTGCGCATCCAGGACCGCCACGCGCGTGACTTTGTCATCCAGCCCACCAGCGAAGAGGTGGTGACCGACATCGCGCGCCAGGAGTTCAAGAGCTACAAGCAGCTGCCCAAGAACCTCTACCAGATCCAGACCAAGTTCCGCGACGAGCGCCGTCCCCGCTTTGGCCTGATGCGGGGCCGCGAGTTCATCATGAAGGACGCCTACTCCTTCGACAAGGACCGCGACGCCGCCCAGATCAGCTACCAGACCATGCGCGCTGCCTACAAGCGCATCTTTGACCGTTTTGGCCTGCAGTACCGCGCCGTGCGTGCGGACAGTGGCGCCATCGGCGGCGACCTGAGCGAAGAGTTCCAGGTGATTGCCGCGACCGGCGAGGACGCGATCGTCTACTGCCCCAACAGCGATTACGCCGCCAATATCGAAAAGGCCGAAAGCCTGGCGCCCACCCAGCTTCGTGCGGCTGCCACGCAGCCCATGGCCAAGACGGCCACGCCTGGCAAGAGCACCTGCGCCGATGTGGCCCAGCTGCTGAACCTGCCTTTGGCCAACACCGTCAAATCGCTGGTGCTGGCCACCGACGAGACCAATGACAAGGGCGACATCCTGGGCTCGCAGGTCTGGCTGCTGCTGCTGCGCGGCGACCATGACATGAACGAGATCAAGGTCGGCAAGGTCGAGGGCCTGGCCAACTTCCGTTTTGCGACGCTGAGCGAGATCGAGGAGCACTTTGGCTGCCAGCCGGGCTACCTGGGCCCGATTGGCTTGCAAAAGCCCGTCAAGCTCGTGGTGGACCGCGATGTCGCCGTGATGGCCGATTGGGTCTGCGGCGCCAACGAGGCCGACTACCACCTGACCGGCGTCAACTGGGGCCGTGACCTGCCCGAGCCTGCCGTGGTGGCCGATCTGCGCAATGTGGTGGCGGGTGACCTGTCGCCAGACGGCCAGGGCGAGCTGGCCATTGAGCGTGGTATCGAGATTGGCCATGTGTTCTACCTGGGCACCAAGTACTCCAAGGCGATGAAGGCCACCTTCCTGGCCGAAAACGGCAAGCCCAGCGAGTTTGAAATGGGTTGCTACGGCATTGGAGTGACCCGCTTGCCCGCAGCCGCCGTGGAGCAAAACCACGACGAGCGCGGCATCATCTGGCCCGATGCGATTGCCCCCTTCACTGTGGTGATCTGCCCCATCGGCATGGACCGCAGCGAAGCGGTCAAGACTGCGGCTGAAAAGCTACACGCAGACTTGTTGGCCGCTGGCGTCGATGTGATACTGGACGACCGCGGCGAGCGCCCGGGCGCGATGCTGGCCGATTGGGAGCTGATTGGCGTGCCGCACCGGGTGGTGCTGGGCGACCGGGGCCTGCAAGAAGGCATGGTCGAGTACCAGCAGCGGCGCGACACCGCCGCCACCAAGGTGCCTGTGGACGAGGTGTTCAGCTTCCTCACCAGCCGCCTGGCCTGATGCGGGCCATGGGCTGCCAACGCAGCCCATGCCGCCAGGCGCCACACCACAATAGTCACAGAGGGATCGATCGAGGATGTCAGGCTCACGCATTGCTTTACCTGCGGGCGTATCACGCCGCGCGGCCATGGCATCGTTGCTGGCCGGGCCAGGCGCCTGGCTGGCTGCGCCGCAGGCTGCGCTGGCTGGTGGCCAGTTGGAAGAGCCCCTGATCGATTCGGTGCGCTCGGCACTGACGGCAGCGATCGGCAGTGCCGCGCCACCGGAGCCGGTGTTTGTCTCGACCGAGGCCAAGATCGTCTACCTGCGCTGGCTGGGCGCGATGAGCGACCGCCTGCGCCGGCGCAAGCCCGATTGGGAAGTGCGCCGCGACTTTCTGCAGACCGTCTGGTATGAGGCGCGGCGTGCGCGCCTCGATGAATCGCTGGTGCTGGGTCTGATCCAGGTCGAAAGTGGATTCCGCAAGTTCGCGATGTCCAATGTCGGGGCCCGCGGCTACATGCAGGTGATGCCGTTCTGGACCCGGGTGATCGGCGACGGCGACCCGGCCAAGCTCTTTCACATGCAGACCAATCTGCGCTTTGGCTGCGTGATTCTGCGCCACTACCTGGACCGCGAAAAGGGCGATCTGTTCATGGCGCTGGGCCGCTACAACGGCAGCCGTGGCAAGGACACCTACCCTAACTTGGTCTACGGCGCACAGCGCCAGTGGCTGTTCGAGAACAAGGTTGAAGCCTGAGGACGGAGGTCCGAGGCGGCTGCCAGCACTGCCGAAAAAATAGAGCCACCGCATGCGGTGGCTTTTTCAGGGGTGCTGAAAGCTGGGTGTTGCTTAGGCGAGCAGGCTGCCAGTGGCCGGCGGCACCGGCGAATCGGGCACCTTGTTCGGGTCCACGATGGTGACTAGCACCTGGTCGATGCGGTAGCTGTCCACGTCCATCACCTCGAACTGGTACTTGCCCCAGACCACCTTGTCGGTGCGGCGCGGGATGCGGCGCAGCATCACCATCAAGAAGCCGCCCAGGGTCTCGTACTCATCGGAATGCGGCAGGTCGTCCAGCAGCAGGGCCCGCTCCACATCCTCGATGGGGGTGATGCCGTCGATCAGCCACGAGGTCTCGTCGCGCCGCACGATCAGCTCTTCATCGACCGGGCCCATCAAATCGCCCATGACGGTGCTCATCACATCGTTGAGCGTGACCACACCGACCACCAGGCTGTACTCATTGACGATGATGGCGAAGTCCTCATGCGCCTGGCGGAACTGCTGCAGCACTTCGGCCAGGGTCAGCCGATCGGGGATGACCAGGGCCTTTTTGACCAGGCCCTCATCGCGCAGCTTCATCGGCAGGTTGTTGAGCGCGCGCTGGAACAGGTCCTTGGCATCGACATAGCCGACCACATGGTCGATATCTCCGGCGCAGACCGGGTAGGTCGAAAAGGGTTCCTCGGCAATGCGGGCGCGGATGATGTCGTCGCTGTCGTCCTGGTAGAAGAAGGCGATGCGGTCGCGCTGGGTCATTGCTGAGCCGACGGTGCGCGTATCGAGCTCGAACAGATTGGCGATCACCTGCTGCTCCTGCGCGGCCAGCACACCGGCCTTGGCGCCGGCCTCGGTCATCGCCAGAATGTCTTCGTAGGTGATCTTTTCATCGCGGATCGTCGACAGTCCCAGCAGGTGAAACAGGCCATCGGCCGCCTTGCTGTAGAACCAGACCACGGGTTTGAAGAGCGTCATGCACCACTGCATGGGGCGCGAGACGCGCAGCGCCAGCGCCTCGGGCTCGGCCATCGACAGGCGCTTGGGCAGCAGATCGGCCAGCAGGATGAACAGCGAGGTGACCACGGTGAACGAGCACAGAAAACCGATGGTCTGCGCGGTAGCGGGCTCCAGCCAGCGGCTGGCGATGCCCGAGACAAAGGGGCTGAGCGCCCCCTCACCAACGATACCGCCCAAAATGGCCACCGCATTCTGGCCTACCTGCACGACGGTGAAGTACTCACCGGGCTGCTCCTGGACCTTCATCACACGCTCTGCACGCGGGTCTCCGTCATCGACCATCTGCCGCAACCGCAGGCGGCGCGAGGCGGCCAGCGATATCTCCGCCATGGAGAAAAAGGCGCTCAAGCTGATCAGCAAGGCAATGACAAAGAGACTCTGCGTAAGATTCATAGACATTCTTGTGGGAGCAGTGCAGACCGGCTGCTCACATTTTTCGGCAAAAGCGGTGGCGGCGCGCGGTGCGCCGCCGGTTTGAATCGGTGTTCAATGGTCGCATGCCCGTCTGGCGACTGGCAAGTGCTTTTGGCAGCAGGTGCTGCAAGCCCGCAGCGGGCGGGCGATGCGCGATGGGTGCTGCTGTGCTGAGCTTACCTTAGTCGACCGGCTATGGCTGCTGGCAAGGCCATTGCGTGTCGCCATCGCACCGCCTAGCACGCGGGCCTGGGCCGCATCGCGGGCGCAAAAAAGCCGCCTCGGAAGGCGGCCTGGTTGCGGCTGGCAAGCTGATGGTGCCAGGCGATCAGAGCGTGGCCACCAGTTGCTGCAGCTCGCCCGATTCGTACATTTCCATCATGATGTCCGAGCCACCGATGAATTCACCTTTGACATACAGCTGGGGGATCGTGGGCCACTGGCTGTAGTCCTTGATGCCTTGGCGGATCTCGGGGTCTTCGAGCACATTGACGGTGGTCAGACCACGGGTCTCCACGCCACTGGCTTTGAGAATCTGAATGGCACGGCCGGAGAATCCGCATTGCGGAAAGCTGGCCGTTCCCTTCATGAACAGCACGATGTCATGACCTTTGACCAGCTGGTCGATGCGTTGTTGGGTATCGCTCATGGATGGGCTCCGTCGGGGCGTGTGGGTTGCAATGTAATCGGGTCAGCGCTTGGATGAGCTACACAAATACGGGCGTTTTGCCGCAGTTCAAGCGCGGGCATGGTCACTATTATTTCACGGAAGGCCATTGTCCGCCGCTGGCGCGTTCGATGCCAGCGAGGTCCTTGCGGCTTTGCGCCTGGGCAAAACCGCGCTGGGCCAGCAGCGCACGCACCGCTTCTGCCTGGTCCCAGCCATGCTCGATCAGCAGCCAGCCGCCTTCGCGCAGGTAACCTGGGGCGGTATCGACGATATGGCGGATGTCGTCCAGGCCATCGGCGCCGCTGGTCAGTGCCTGGCGCGGCTCATGGCGCAGCGCGGGCATATGCGGGTCGTCGTCGCGGATGTAGGGCGGGTTCGTGACGATGGCATCAAACCGCCCTTGCAGCGCCGACAGCCAGTGGCTGTGCGCAAAGCGCAGCGGCAGCTGCAAGCGCGCCGCATTGGCCTGGGCAACGGCCAGCGCATCGGTGCTGGCGTCCACCGCCCAGACCTCGGCCGCAGGCCGGGCATGCTGCAAGGCCAGCGCAATCGCGCCGCTGCCGGTGCCCAGGTCGGCCAGGCGCAGGGCCGGCTGGCCCGGGGTATCGGGCAGCAGCTCCAGCGCCCAGTCCACCAGGGTTTCGGTATCGGGGCGCGGGTCCAGCACGCGGGCGTCCACGGCCAGGTCCAGCCCGTAAAAGCCTTTGTGGCCCGTCAGATAGGCCACCGGCTCGCCATCGGCGCGGCGCTGCAGCCACTGCTGCCACTGTGCGGTCTGCGCGCTGCTCAGGCGATCGCCATCATGGGTGATGAGCCAGGCGCGCGCATGGGTGGGCTGGCCGCAGAGGTGCAGCAGCAGCATCTGCGCGTCGATACGGGCGATGCCCAGCGCAGCGGCCTGCGCCAGCGCCTGGGTGAGCGTGACGGGGGTGTCGGGGGTGGGAGCATTCATGTCGGTTCGCGGTTGCTGCGGGCTAGTGGTTGGCGGCCTGCACAAAGGGCCGCGATTGCAGGACCAGGATCTGGTCATCGGCAATGGCCCATTCAATATCCTGGGTGCGGCCGCCAAACTGCTTTTCGATCGCAGCGCCGGCATCGGCCAGGCGTTTGACCAGGGCGTCGCTGAGCACCTGGCGCTGCGCCACGGCCACTTCCTGCACGCCACCGCCGGGCGCCAGGCGCAGCTCGGTGTCTTCGGCCGAGCGGCTGAGCACCTGCACGGCCTGGCTGCGGCGCGCGTACAGCACCTGCTCTGCCACGCGCCGGCCTTCCACCACGCGGATGCCAATGCCGCGCTTGGCAGCGATAAAGACGCTGTGCGCCGTGCCGCCCAGCGGGTCGCGCGTGACCATCACGCCCGAGGCCTCGGAGTCCACCGCCTTTTGCACCAGCACGGCCATCGCGACCGCATCCTGCGCAATGCCGGCAGCACGGCGCGCCTCCCAGGCCTCAAAGTTAAAGACCGAGGCCCAGACCTTGCGCACGGCACCCTGCAAGGCTGCTTCGCCCTTCACATGGGGCACCGTGGTGTAGAGGCCGGCACCGCTAAAGCCGGGCAAATCTTCCGAGCTCGACGAGCTGCGCACAAACACGCCGGCCTGCTGCAGCTGGCTGGTCCAGCGCGCCTGCAGACTCTGGGCAAAAGCGGCATCGAGCGGCATCTGTTCGATCTCGGCGCGCAGCGCGGCCAGGGCGCTGCGGCGCACCGAGGAGTCGCTGTCAAAGCCCGGCTGCTGCTGCACGCGCGCCACTTTTTCGGCCAGGCCAAAACGCTGCATCGCGCTGGCATAGGCGCCAAAGGGCAGGCAAAAGCCATCGGGCACCTGGACCCCGGCAATGGCGGCATGCCGCACTTCGCCCAGGTTGGCGGCTTTGGCCCCGCACTGGCGGCGGTGGCTGGCGCGCAGGATGGCGAGCGGCTGCAGCGCGCTGCTGCGCGTGTCGGTCTGGATGCTGGCGCCGGCGATGCTGCGTTTGATTTTTGATCGCGCTAGGGCTTGGTCGCGCTCGGCATCGGTGGCGGCGCGCAGCTGGTAGTCCTTGGCGCTGACCGCCAAGTGCACCCATTGGCCGTTGTGCGCTGCCAGCAGCTGGCTGGCATCGCGCACATAGGCATTGGGCACGCCCCAGCCTTTGGCCAGCAGGTTCACGTGCGAGACCATGGTCGAGGGCTGCTCAGTCAGCACGCCTGCCACAGGCGGCAGCGCGATGGGCACCTGGCGCAGCACGACGATGTCGCTGGGCTGCAGGTCCTGCACCTGGTCGATATCGTCCACCAGGCGCAAGCGGCCCACGGCCTGGCCGGGGTTCAAGGGGAAAAAGCGTTGCTGGCCGATCAGCGCGCTTTGCGTGACTGCGGGGATGCCTGCGGCGACCGCCACCTGCTCTTGCGCGCTGGCATTGGCCTTGAACTGCACGGCTGCAAAAAAGTGGTTGCGCAACTGGGCTTCGGTCTCGCGCAGCAAGCTGCCGGTCAGCTGGTCGCCTTCCCAGAATTCATAGACAAAGCCCTCGATCTGCGGCTGCCAGCTCAGGGTGCCCAGGATAAAGCGGCGCCCCGCGTCACGGTAGTTGCGGTTCAGCGCATCCTTGCCGCCGCGCAGCAGGCCTTGCTCGCGCAGAAAACGGTCGTGCAGCTGGTAACGCGGCGTGTTGATGAAGTAGAGCTTGGCAGCAGGCCGCGCCTGGCGGTCGACCACAAAGATCACATGGGGCTGGGCCAGCGGCGTGCCGGCGTTGTAGACACGGGCCAGCTGGTCAAAGGCCGCTTGGCTCATCAGATCAGCGGCAAAGGGCTGGCTGCTGTGGTTGGCCATGGCCTGCGCAGGTGTGCTGCCTGGCCTGGCGATCAGCTCCTGCGGCGCGCGGCCATCCTCGTACATCGAGGGCTTGCGCGCCAGCTGGGCCGAGGCGCTGCTGGCGGCCAGCGCCAGGGTCATGTATCCCGCCGCACGCCAGGCAGCGCGCAACGCAAAACCGGGGTGGTGGCTGGGCATCACCGGCCTTATTGGTTGACTTCCAGCTCGGCCAGCAACTCGGCCTCGCGTTCGGACTGCAGCGCTTCCATCAGCTCGCTGAGGTCGCCGTCCATGATGAAGCTGAGCTTGTACAAGGTCAGGTTGATGCGGTGGTCGGTGACGCGGCCCTGCGGGAAGTTGTAGGTGCGGATGCGGTCTGAGCGGTCGCCCGAACCGATCAGGCCCTTGCGCATGGCGGCCTCTTTGGCGGCGCGCTCGCTGCGCTCTTTTTCCTGGATACGGGCCTGCAGCACCTGCAAGGCCTTGGCCTTGTTGCTGTGCTGGCTGCGGCCGTCCTGGCATTCGGCGACGATGCCGGTCGGCAAGTGGACGATGCGCACAGCAGAATCGGTCTTGTTGATGTGCTGGCCACCGGCGCCGCTGGCGCGGAAGGTGTCGATGCGCAGATCAGCCGGGTTCAGGGTGATGGCCTGCTGTTCATCGGGCTCGGGCATCACCGCCACGGTGCAGGCGCTGGTGTGGATGCGGCCCTGGGTTTCGGTGGCGGGCACGCGCTGCACGCGGTGGCCGCCCGATTCAAAGCGCAGGGTGCCGTAGACGTTGTCGCCGCCGTCGACGCGCAGCACCACTTCCTTGTAGCCCCCCAGCTCGGCCTCGTTGGCGCTCATGATCTCGACCCGCCAGCCCATGCGCTCGGCGTAGCGGGTGTACATGCGGGTGATGTCGCCGGCAAACAGCGCCGATTCATCACCACCGGTGCCGGCCCGCACTTCGACAAAGGCGGGGCGGGCATCGTCGGGGTCCTTGGGTAGCAGCATGCGCTGCAGCTGGGCGGCCAGCTGCTCCAGCTCGGCCTCGCCGCTGCTGATCTCTTCGCGCGCCATGTCGGCCATGTCCGGGTCGGCCAGCATCTCTTTGGCGCCTTCGATATCGGATTCGATCTGCTGGTAGCGCGCATAGCGCTCGGCCACCGCGGCGACATCGGTGTGTTCGCGCGAGAGCTTGAGGAACTGCGGCATATTGGCCATGATGTCCTCGCGCGAGAGCAGAAAATTCAGCTCATTGAGGCGCTCGGCATAGCGTTCCAGCTGTTGGCGGAGAAAGTCTTTCATGGCGGTCTGGTAAGGCTGGGCCTGCGCCGGGGCTGCCGCAAATGCAGCGGTCAAACACGCAGGTCGAGAAAAGGAGGGGGAGCGGGGAGCGAGCAGGGGCGGCTGGGCCGCGCAGCGTCGCTACAAACCCGATTGGTGGCCGTTGCCACCGCCGCGCTGGCTGCGCAGGAACAGGCGCGAGACCATGTCTGCGGTCTGGGCACGCGCCTGGGCGTCGCCCGCGTGCAGCTCGGCCATGGTGCCGTGCAGAATCTTTTGCGACAGGCCGCGCGTCAGCGCATCGAGCACCGCGTCCATGTCTTCGCCCTTGGCGAGGCGCTTTTTGGCGCGCTCGATCTCCAGCGCACGCCAGACATCGGCCTGCGCGTTGATCTGCTGGATCAAGGGCACGGCGCCGCCTTCCGGGGCGCGCTGGTCCATCCAGTGCATGAAGCGCTGCACACCGGCATCGATGATGGTTTCGGCCTGCACAACCGCCGCCTGGCGCTGCTCCTGGCCGGCCTTGACCACATGGGCCAGGTCATCCACGGTGTAGAGGTAGACATCGCCCAGGTTCTTGACCTCGCCCTCGATATCGCGGGGAACGGCCAGGTCCACCATGAAGATGGGGCGGCGCTTGCGTTTTTTCAGCGCACTCTCAACCGCGCCCAGGCCGATGATCGGCAGGCTCGACGCCGTGCAGCTGATGATGGCATCGTATTCGTGCAGGTGGTCAGGCAGGTCCGCCAGGCGCATGGTGCTGGCGCCAAAATGGGCTGCCAGCTTTTCGCCGCGCTCCAGGGTGCGGTTGGCCACCGTGATGTGGGCGGGCTGCTTGGCCGCGAAATGGGTGGCGCAGAGCTCGATCATCTCGCCAGCGCCGACAAACAGCACGCGGATCTTGGTCAGGTCTTCAAACAGCTGGCCTGCCAGGCGCACGGCAGCGGCCGCCATGCTGATGCTGTGCGCGCCAATCTCGGTGGCGCTGCGCACTTTCTTGGCGACGGCAAAGCTGCGCTGGAACAGCTGGTTGAGCGTGGTGCCCAGCGAGCCGGCTTCTTCCGCAGCGCGCACGGCGTTCTTCATCTGGCCCAGGATCTGGGCCTCGCCCAGCACCATCGAATCCAGACCGCTGGCGACGCGAAAAGCGTGGCGGGCGGCCAGGTCGTTTTGCAGGGTGTAGGTGTAGTTTTTGAGCGCCTCGGCGGGCAAGTCGCCGCTTTGGGCCAGCCAGCGCAGGGTGTGGTCAAGCGCCGGCTCTTGGGCGGCGCAATAGATCTCAGTGCGGTTGCAGGTGGACAAGATGGCCGTTTCCACACCGGCGTGGCTGTGCACACCCGAGATCGTGCTGCGCAAACTCTGCAAAGTTGGCGCAATCTTGTCGAGTGCAAATGCAAACCGGCCGCGAATGTCGACCGGTGCCGTCGTGTGGTTGATGCCCAGGGCCCAAACTGCCATGCCAGGGATTATAAAATCTCTGTAAATCCATTGCTTGTCGTATCAGTACCAGCTTGACTTATATCAACCTGCCCGCTCCATGCTTGCCACCACCAGCCTCTGGCACCTGCTGAACTTCTGTGCCCCGGCCGCCTTTTTGGCGCTGCTGCTGGTGCTCGCCCGCTGGCTGTTTGCACGCAAGGCCACGCCGCTGCTGCCCTGGTATGGCCAGCTGGCGCTGCATTTTCTGGTGGGCTGCGCTGCGCTCTTCGTCGCGCTGCTGTGGCAGGGCCGCGACGGCAGCCTGATGGGCTATGCGCTTTTGGTGATCGCACTGGCCAGCAGCCAATGGGTGGTGCTGGGTGGCTGGCGGCGTTGATGCCGAGGCTCCGGTTATTTCTGCGGCGCTAGCTATACGTTTCTTTACAATTCAGACATAATTGTGGGATGACCACCACAACGCCCTTGTATGGCCACCGCTCCCGGTGGCTTTTCTGTATCTGCTGCCTCGTGGTGGGCGCGGCAGCTGCGGCGCTGGTCTGGGGCTCGCAGGCCTTGCTGTTTGCCGATACCAATGATTTTCAGCGCGTGGTGGGCCACCTCTACCTGACGCCCATGGGTGATGGCATCCACTGGGCACTGCCCGATCGGCCCTTTCGCACACCGGGCAATCCGGAGCTGGCCTCGCACATGTTCACTTTTGCCGGCTGGGTGCAGCGCTTTATGCCCGGGAATATGTTTGACCTCGCGCGCACGGCGCTGGCGGCCAAGCTGCTGCTGCTCGCCTATGCCGCTGTGCTGGCCTGGCAATGCGCGGCTGCGCTGCAGCGTGGGGCGCTGGGTTGGTCGGCCATGGCGCTGGCCTGGCTGGCAGTGTTTTTCATGGCGCACAACATCGGTATGGCCCAGTCCTTTTATGCCGAATACGCCTGTCTGATTGCGCTGCCGCTGTTGCTGCTGGGCCTGCTGGCCTCGCGCCGGGCTGTGCGGATGGTCGGCCTGGGCCTGGGGGCGCTGGTCTGCGGCCTGGCCAAGGTGCAGTATTTCTATGTGCCGCTGCTGGCGCTGTTGTGCGTCTGGGCGGGCAGCCGCTGGCAGCGCATGCTGCCCGACAAGGGCTTGCTCAAGCTGCTGCTTGCCGTGCAGGTGCTGTGCCTGGTGCCCTTGCTGATCGGCAAGAATGCGGGCCTCAATGCCTACCATGGCGTCTACCTGGGCTCGTACATGGTGCTCACACCCGGGCAGCTCGATGGCCTGGGTGTGCCCGCTGAGCGCCGGGACTGCATTGGCGTCGATGCCTGGGGCAATGCACTGTCGGGCCCCGGCGGCACCCAGGTGCAGCACACGGATCGCGATTGCTACCCCGTCACGCCCAAGCTGGGCAAGGGTGATGTGCTGCGGCCTTATCTGCACTATCCGCTGACCTTGTGGCGCCTGGCCCGCTTTGCGCTGCCCAGCCATTTCACGGTGCAGTACTTCCATGTGTTTCCCGGCAACTTCTACCTTCACCGCCACGACGGTGGTGCCCAGCCGGTCACCGACCTGCTGCTGCGCATGAGCGCGCTGCGCGACCGCATCGTCACGCCGCTGGCGCCATTCTTCCTGCTGGGCGCACTGGCGCTGTTTGCGGCCAGCCGCAGCCGCCAGGCCGGCCGCTTGCGGCCCCTGGCGGTGGGTGGCTTGCTGCTGGCGCTCCTGGTGGTCTCGCAGGTCATCATCGTGCTGCTGGGCGAAGGCGTGCGCGATATGAGCAAGCACCTGTGGGCCGCGCAGCTGGCGCTGGACATGCTGGTGCTGCTGGTGGCCGTGCAAGGCCTGGGCTGGCTGTGGCTGTGGTGGCGGCGCAAGGCAGCGCGCGCTGCCGAGGCGGCGGCAGCTACCGCCTGACGGGTGCGGCGTCAATCCGAAAAAATGCGAGACAGGCGCCGGTTGTAGAAGCGGGGTGTGCCGGTCATGATGGGTTTTGCAGGCCGCGTTTGCGCTGCCTGCCTCTCTACCGATAACAAACCCAAGGAGACAGACCATGAAGCACATCGCACACGCCTGCCTGGCAGCCATCACCGGGCTGGCGTTCAGCGCCGCGGCCCAGGCGCAGCAGCCTTTTCCCACCAAGCCGGTGCGCGTGGTCATCGGCTTTCCGGCAGGCGGCCCGTTGGACCAGCATGCCCGCCTGCTGACCGACAAGCTCCAGGGCGTGCTGGGCCAGCCCATCATCGTGGACTACAAGCCCGGTGCCGGTGGCGCGGTGGGCGCGCAGGATGTCATGAAAGCGCCGGCCGATGGCTATACCTTGATGCTGGCCAACACCGGGGTGATGGTGATCAACCCCGCGCTCTACCCCAAGCTGCCCTACAGCACCTTGCGCGATTTCACGCCGGTGGCGCGCACGGCGATGCAGCCCTTGGCCCTGCTGGTCAACAACAAGGTGCCGGCCAAGAACCTGCAGGAGTTCATCAGCTACGCAAAGGCCCACCCCGGCAAGGTCAACTTTGGCTCGGCCGGCAATGGCGGCATCAGCCACCTGGTGCCCGAGATGTTCAAGAGCGCCACCGGGCTGGACCTGGTGCATATCCCCTACAAGGGCAGCGCGCCGGCCTTTACCGATCTGGTGGGCGGCCAGGTGCAGTTCATGGCAGAGAGCATTCCGCAGGCCGCTGCCTACCACAAGCAGGGCAAGGTGCGTGCGCTGGCCGTCACCAGCAAGGAGCGCAACCCGGCGCTGCCCGAGGTGCCGACGGCCATTGAAAGTGGGCTCAAGGGCTTTGAGGTCGTGGGCTTCTATGGCTTCCTCGCGCCCGCTGGCACGCCCAAGGAGGTGGTGAACCAGCTCAGCGCCGCCTTTGGCCAGGTGATGCAGATGCCCGATGTGCGCGGGCGCATGGTGGAGCAGGGCGCCGACCCGGCCTTTCTCGGTGCCGAGGCGTTCAGCCAGTTCTTGGCCAGCGAGATGCCGCGTTGGGCCGAGGTGGTCAAGGCCTCGGGCACCAAGATGGACTGAGGCGCATCGCGCACAGACAAAAGCCCAGCCATGCCGGGCTTTTGTCTGGCTGTCAGCCAAAGTGCGATGGGCGCGATGGAATTACAGCAGCGGACCATCCTGCGCCGGGCTGAACAGGTCCACCCGGTCGGTGATGATGCCATCAGTGCCCAGGTCGATCAGGCGCTGCGCGGCCCATTCGTCGTTGACGGTGTAGCTGCTGCAGTAGAGGCCTGCGGCATGGACCTTGGCCACTAGCGCGGCATCCCAGAGCGCATGGTTGAGCACCAGCGCCTGGCAGCCCAGCTTCAGCGCCAGCTGCAGCTCGGCGTCGCCGCTGCCATCGGCCAGCTTGTCGACCAGCAGGCCGCGTGGGATATGCGCTGCCACTTCGCGGGCGCCGCGCAGCGAATCGGCCTTGAACGAGGTGAAAAGCGGCGGCACCACGGTTTGCGGCCAGATGCGGTTCATCAGCGCACCGGCTGCACGGCCTGTTTCCAGCTCCTGGCCGGGCGTGGGCTTGATCTCGACGTTCAGGAAAAGGTGGTTGGCCAGGCACCAGCGGGCCAGCGCCTCCAGGGTGGGCAGGTTCTCGCCCGCATGGCTGCGCGAATGCCAGCTGCCGGCATCGAGCTGGGCGAGCTCACCCATGCTCAGGTCGCTGCCGGTGCCCTGGGCATTGGTGGTGCGTTTCAGGTCCGCATCGTGCATCAGAAACAGCACGCCGTCGCGGCTGAGCTTGGCATCGCACTCGAACATGCGGTAGCCGTGCGCGGCGCCCAGGCGGAAGGCGCTCATGGTGTTCTCGGGTGCCAGTTTGCCTGCGCCGCGGTGGGCCACCCAGCGTGGATAGGGCCAGTTGCTAGAAAGCGTCATATCAATCTCGATGAGAAAAAAGAAAAGCGCCACAAGTGCTGCACTTGGGCGCTGGTGTTCAAGCGTTCAGGTCAGGAGCCAAGGCGTGGCCGCTGTGCACATCGCCTTGCTGCGCTCAGATGCGCTTGCCGGTTTCTGCGTGGAACCAGTGCAGGCGGTCTTCGCGGGCGCTGATGCGCGCCACTTCACCGGGCTTGGGGAAGGGCGTGCCTTCTTCCACCCGCACGGTGACTTGCTCGCCGCCCACTTTGCCGTACAGCAGGCGCTCAGCGCCCAGCAGTTCCACGGTTTCCACCTGGAACTCCCAGCCGCCCGAGGCCACCAGATCGATGTGCTCAGGGCGGATGCCCAGGATCTGACCAGCCTTGCCATTGGCAGAATTTTTCAGCAGGTTCATCGGCGGCGAGCCGATGAAGCCGGCGACAAAGGTCGATGCGGGCGTGTGGTAGACCTCTTCGGGCGTGCCGAACTGCTCGACATTGCCGCCGTTCATCACGATCATGCGCTGGGCCAGGGTCATCGCTTCGACCTGGTCGTGGGTCACGAACAGGCTGGTGATGCCCAGCTCGGCGTGCAGCTTCTGGATTTCGATGCGGGTCTGGCCGCGCAGCTTGGCGTCCAGGTTGGACAGCGGCTCGTCAAACAGGAAGACCTGGGGCTGGCGCACGATAGCGCGGCCCATGGCCACGCGCTGGCGCTGGCCGCCCGACAGCTGGCGCGGCTTGCGGTCCAGCAGGTGCGACAGCTCCAAAATCTTGGCAGCCTTGTCCACGCGGCGCTTGATCTCGTCCTCGGGCACCTTGGCGAGCTTCAGGCCATAGGCCATGTTCTCGTAGTTGCTCATGTGCGGGTAGAGCGCATAGTTCTGGAACACCATGGCGATGTTGCGCTTGGCGGGCTCGAGGTTGTTGACGATCTTGTCGCCAATCATCAGGTCACCGCCGGTGATTTCTTCGAGGCCGGCAATCATGCGCAGCAGGGTCGACTTGCCGCAGCCCGAGGGGCCCACCAGAACGATGAATTCACCGTCCTTGATTTCGGCATTGACGCCATGGATCACGGGCACGGCCGATTTGCCGGTGCCGTAGCGTTTGACAATGTTCTTGAGAGAGATGGAAGCCATAAGAAGGTTTCGTTGTATCGGTCAAAGATGGTGGAGGGACAAGATGGCGAGGGGTTACTTTTCGGTATCCACCAGACCTTTGACAAACCACTTTTGCATCAGCATCACCACCAGGGTCGGTGGCAGCATGGCCAAGATGGCGGTGGCCATCACGATATTCCAGTCCACAGCGGCTTCGCCGCCTGCCAGCATGCGCTTGATACCGATCACCACGGGGTACATGTCTTCCGAGGTGGTCATCAGCAAGGGCCAGAGGTACTGGTTCCAGCCGTAGATGAACTGGATCACGAACAGGGCCGCAATCGAGGTGCGCGACAGCGGCACCAGGATGTCCTTGAAAAAGCGCATCGCGCCGGCGCCGTCGATGCGTGCGGCTTCCACCAGCTCATCGGGCACCGTCAGGAAGAACTGGCGGAACAGGAAGGTGGCGGTGGCCGAGGCGATCAGCGGCAAGGTCAGACCGGCATAGCTGTTGAGCAGGCCGAGTTCCGCCACGACCTTGTAGGTGGGCAGAATCCGCACTTCAACGGGCAGCATCAGCGTGAGGAAAATCGCCCAGAAGCAGATCATCTTGAAGGGGAAGCGGAAGTAGACGATGGCAAAGGCCGACAGCAGCGAGATCGCGATCTTGCCGACGGTGATGATCATCGCCACCCAGAAGCTCACCCACATCATGTGCATGACATTGGTGTTGGAGCCCAGCTTGCCCGAGCCAAACAGCGCGGCCTGGTAGTTTTCCCAGAGGTGGGCGCCAGGCAGCAGCGGCATGGGAGACTGCACGATGGCATCGGCCGTGTGGGTCGATGCAATGAAAGCCAGGTACAGCGGGAAGGCCACAATCGCCACGCCGAGCACCAGCACGGCGTGCGAGAGGAAATTGAGCCAGGGATTGCGGTCAACCATGATCAGTACTGCACTTTCTTTTCAACATAGCGGAACTGCACCACGGTCAGCACGATGACGATCAGCATCAGCACGACGGACTGCGCTGCGGAGCCGCCCAGATCCAGCGCCTTGAAGCCGTCCTGGTAGACCTTGTAGACCAGGATCGAGGTCGATTGGCCGGGGCCGCCTTGCGTTGCCGCATCGATGATGCCGAAGGTGTCGAAGAACGCGTAGACGATGTTGATCACCAGCAGGAAGAAGGTGGTGGGCGAGAGCAGCGGCAGCTGGATGTTCCAGAAGCGGCGCCAGGGGCTGGCACCATCGATCGATGCCGCTTCGATCAGCGCCTTGGGGATGGACTGCAGGCCCGCCAGGAAGAACAGGAAGTTGTAGGAAATCTGCTTCCACACCGAGGCCATGACGATCAGCGCCATCGCCTGGTTGTCATTCATCATGTGGTTCCAGTTGTAGCCCAGCTTGCCCAGGTAATAGGTGACCACGCCGATGGATGGCGAGAACAGGAACACCCACAGCACGCCGGCAATGACGGGCGCAACAGCGTAGGGAACGATCAGCAAGGTCTTGTAGACCATCGCAAAGCGCACGATGCGGTCGGCAAAGATGGCCAGCACCAGCGAGATGGCAATGCCCGCGCCTGCGACCAGCACCGAGAACATGGCGGTGCGCTTGAAGGAATTCAGATAGGTGGGATCGGCGAACAGGTTGCGGAAGTTCTCCAGCCCCACCCATTCGGTGCTCATGCCGAAGGCGTCTTCCATCTGGAAGGACTGCAGCACAGCCTGGCCAGCGGGCCAGAAAAAGAAAATGCCAATGATCAGCAACTGCGGTGCAATCAACACCCAGGGCAGCCATTTAGAGCGGAAAAGTACGCGTTTTTCCATGATGGAGCTCAAAAACAAAAAAACCGCCGGGGCTGAGGACAGCCGCCGGGCGATGGCTCATCGACTGCGCCCGCCCCACGCGTGCAGGGTGGGCGCATGTGATGAAAGGATTA
The DNA here is from genome assembly GCF_037479315.1 of Comamonas sp. MYb69. NCBI lineage: Bacteria > Pseudomonadati > Pseudomonadota > Betaproteobacteria > Burkholderiales > Comamonadaceae > Comamonas > Comamonas sp. MYb69. The sequence continues at coordinate 240,544 of NZ_JBBGZG010000006.1, read as the reverse complement.
AGGCTTGTACGACTTTTCGAAGCGGGCCAGCAGTTCGTTGCCACGGCTCACGATGGAGTCCAGGGCTTCCTTGCCGGTCTTCTTGCCAGCCCAGACCTGTTCGAGTTCTTCGTCCTCGATGGTGCGGATCTGTACGTAGTTGCCCAGGCGGATACCACGCGAGTTGTCGGTGACCTTGCGGATCATCTGCGTCACGGCGGTGTCGGTGCCAGGGTTCTTTTGGTAGAAACCGGACTTTTCGGTCAGGTCATACGCGGCCATCGTCACAGGCAGGTAGCCGGTGCGCTGGTGCGAAGCGGCCTGCACCTTGGTTTGCGACAGGAATTCGAAGAACTTGGCCACGCCCTTGTACTCTTCGGATTTCTTGCCGGCCATCACCCACAGCGATGCGCCACCGATCACGGTGTTCTGAGGCGCGCCCTTGACGTCAGGGTAGTAAGGCAGGGGTGCCAGGCCGTAGGCGAACTTGGCGTTCTTGGCCACGTCGCCGTAGAAACCGGACGAGGTCTGGATCATCGCGCATTCACCGGCGGTGAACGAAGCCTGGGCGGTGGACGCACGGCCCTTGTAGACAAACTCACCGGCCTTGGCGGCAGCGGCCAGGTTGTCGATGTGCTTGACGTGCAGTGGCGAGTTGATCTTCAGGCGTGCCTTGTAGCCGTTGGCAGACAGGCCATTGTGCTCGGTCGCGAACTCGACGTTGTGCCAGGTGGAGAAGGACTCCAGCTGGGTCCAGCCTTGCCATGCCAGGGTCATCGGGCAGCTGTGGCCGCTTTCCTTGAGCTTCTTGGCAGCAGCGAACACTTCAGGCCAGGTGGTGGGCGCCTTTTCCGCGTCCAGACCGGCCTTCTTGAAGGCGTCCTTGTTGTAGTAGAAGATGGTCGTCGAGCTGTTGAACGGGAAGCTCAGCATCTGGCCGTTAGGCGCGGTGTAGTAACCGGCAACCGCTGGGATGTAGGCCTTGGGGTCGAAGGACACGCCGGCGTCGGACATCACCTTGCCCACGGGCACGGTGGCGCCCTTGGAGGCCATCATCGTGGCGGTGCCCACTTCAAACACTTGCAGGATGTGGGGCGCATTGCCCGAGCGGAAGGCGGCGATCGCTGCCGTCATCGACTCGTCGTACACACCCTTGAAGGTTGGCACAACCTTGTATTCCTTTTGGCTGTCGTTGAACTCCTTGGCCAGGTCGTTGACCCATTCGTTGTTCACGGCGGTCATGGAGTGCCACCATTGGATCTCGGTGACGGCATGGGCGGACAGGCTGGTAGTGGCTGCAATACCGGCAGCGATGACCAAACGCTTGAAGTGCATGAATGCTCCTAGGGGTTTATAAAACGCTCAAAAACGAATCGTATGTGGCGTTTGTGAATGTTCTGTGACGTTGTGGCATATCCGCTGGTTTTAGGCAACTGGGGAAAGCCAGCGCCCGTCCGCACAGCGTCAACAAATACAAGGCGTTACGATTGTAGTTCAGCCGCCATTCGTATTCGAGAGAAAAGTGTAACCTTAGGGGTTTAGACGCGACAGTGCTTTGGGGTTGTCACATGGGACTGTCAAACAGTTGTGGTAGAGGTGGGTGGGGGGTTCGAAATGCTCAATTTCGATCAAATAAGAAAAAATAGGAAAAAGTAGGCGCTGACGCAGGCGGGCGCCGGGATGGCTCCAGCGCCGGCAGGGGCCATGCGGCAAAGCCAGACTGCGGCGTACCATGTTTTAAAACGGGCAGCCATGCGTGCAAGCCCGGTGTCATAAAATCGGTGGCCCCACTGCTTACCCATAAAAGGGAGCGCCCGCTCCCGTACAGGTCCCCACACATGAACGCACCGATTGCGCTGGCAAGCTTGCAAGCACAGGTTGACGGGCCCGCCCGTCTCCGCGAGATCCCCTACAACTACACCTCGTTCTCCGACCGCGAAATCGTCATTCGCTTGCTGGGCGCGCAGGCCTGGGATCTGCTCGACCAGCTGCGCCAGGAGCGCAAGACGGGCCGCTCGGCGCGCATGCTCTACGAGGTGATGGGGGATATCTGGGTGGTGCAACGCAACCCCTATCTGCAAGACGACCTGCTGCACAACCCAGGCCGCCGCAAGCAGCTGGTGGAGGCACTGGAGCACCGCCTGGCTGAGGTGCAAAAGCGCCGCGCGCCCGCCGAGGACCCGGCGCGCGATGCGCTGGTGGGGCAGCTGATTGCCGCAGCACAGGTGGCGGTGTCCGAGTTCGACACCACCTTGCAGGAGGCCACCGAGTTGCGCCGCAAGGTGCAGCGCACCTTCAAGCCGCTGACGGCGAAGGACAACGTCAAGTTCGACGGCCTCTCACGTGTGAGCCATGTGACTGATGCGACCGACTGGCGCGTCGAATACCCGTTTGTCGTGCTGACGCCCGACACCGAAGAGGAAATGGCCGTGCTGGTCAAGGCCTGTATCGGCCTGGGGCTGACGATTGTGCCGCGCGGCGGCGGCACCGGCTACACCGGCGGCGCGATTCCGCTGAGCTGGCGCAGTGCCGTCATCAATACCGAAAAGCTCGAGAAGATGTCCGAGGTGGAGATGGTGTCCCTGCCAGGCATCGACCACCTGGTGCCCACCGTCTGGTCGCAGGCCGGTGTCGTGACCCAGCGCGTGGCCGATGCGGCCGAGCGCGGCGGCTTTGTGTTTGCGGTCGATCCGACCTCGATCGAGGCCTCGTGCATCGGCGGCAATATCGCGATGAATGCCGGCGGCAAGAAGGCCGTGCTCTGGGGTACGGCGCTGGACAACCTGGCGAGCTGGCGCATGGTCACGCCCGATGCGCAGTGGCTGGAAGTCACACGCCTGGACCACAACCTGGGCAAGATCCACGACGCCGAGATGGCCAGCTTCGAGCTGAAGTACCTGGAGGCCGACGGCAAGACCCTGGTGCGCACCGAGCGCCTGGACATCCCCGGCTACAAGTTCCGCAAGGAAGGCCTGGGCAAGGATGTGACCGACAAGTTCCTCTCGGGCCTGCCGGGCATCCAGAAAGAGGGCTGCGATGGCCTCATTACCAGCGCGCGCTGGGTGGTGCACCGCATGCCTTCGCACACCCGCACCGTCTGCCTGGAGTTCTTTGGCAATGCCAAGGATGCCGTGCCCTCGATCGTCGAGATCAAGGACTATATGTTTGGCGAGCAAAAGCGCTGCGGCGTTCTGCTGGCCGGGCTCGAGCACCTCGACGACCGCTACCTGAAGGCGGTGGGCTATGCGACCAAGAGCAAGAAGCACGGCGGCCTGCCCAAGATGGTGCTGTTTGGCGACATCGTCGGCGACAACCCCGATGAGGTGGCGCGCGTGACCAGCGAAGTGGTGCGCATCGCCAACTCGCGCAGTGGCGAAGGCTTTATAGCCATCAGCCCCGAGGCGCGCAAGAAATTCTGGCTGGACCGCAAGCGCACCGCCGCCATCAGCCGCCACACTAATGCCTTCAAGATCAACGAAGATGTGGTGATCCCGCTGCCCCGCATGGCCGAGTACACCGATGGCATCGAGCGCATCAACATCGAGCTGTCGCTGAACAACAAGATCAAGCTCTGCGACGCGCTGCACGAATTTTTTGCCAAGGGCAAGCTGCCGCTGGGCAAGCAGGACGATGCCAACGACATCCCGTCCGCCGAGCTGCTGGAAGACCGCGTCGCGCAAGCGCTGGTGCTGGTTACCGAGGTGCGCAACCGCTGGCAGGGCTGGCTCGATGGCGTGGCCGAGCAGTTCCGCCAGCTGCAGGACCATAGCCTGCGCGCCAGCTGGAAGAGCGATCTGCGCGCGCCGCTGGCCGCGATCTTTGGTGGCTCGGCCTATAAGCCGATCATGGACGAGGTGGTGGCCATCCACCAGCGCGTGCTCAAGGGCCGCGTGTTTGTCGCGCTGCACATGCATGCCGGCGACGGCAATGTGCACACCAACCTGCCGGTCAACAGCGATGACTATGAAATGCTGACCACCGCGCATGCCGCCGTGGCCCGCATCATGGCGCTGGCGCGCAGCCTGGACGGCGTGATCTCGGGAGAGCACGGCATCGGCATCACCAAGCTGGAGTTTTTGAGCGACGACGAGCTGCGCCCCTTTGCCGAGTACAAGGCCAAGATCGACCCGCATGGCCACTTCAACAAGGGCAAGCTGCTGCGCCCCGAAGAGCGCCGCCTGCTGCTGGAGCAGACCTATGCGGGCGACAAATCGCGCAAGTCGCTGATGTATGCCGACCTGACCAATGCCTACACGCCATCGTTTGGCCTGATGGGGCATGAGTCGCTGATCATGCAGCAAAGCCATATCGGCGCGATTGCCGACTCGGTCAAGGACTGCCTGCGCTGCGGCAAGTGCAAGCCGGTTTGCGCCACCCATGTGCCGCGCGCCAACCTGCTGTATTCGCCCCGCAACAAGATTCTGGCGACCTCGCTTCTCGTCGAGGCCTTCCTCTACGAAGAGCAGACGCGCCGAGGTGTGTCCATCCGCCACTGGCAGGAGTTCGAGGATGTTTCGGACCACTGCACGGTCTGCCACAAGTGCGCCACGCCTTGCCCGGTCAAGATCGACTTTGGCGATGTGACGATGAATATGCGCAACCTGCTGCGCCAGATGGGCAAGAAGAGCTTCCGTCCGGGCAACAAGGTGGCGATGGCCATGCTCAACGCGACCAATCCGGACACCATCAAGCTGCTGCGCAAGACCATGGTGGGCGTGGGCTTCAAGGCCCAGCGCCTGGCCGTTGATGTGCTCAAGGGCTTTGGCAAACGCCAGACCGCGCACCCGCCCGCCAGCGTGGGCACGGCACCGCTCAAGGAGCAGGTGATCCACTTCGTCAACAAGAAGTTGCCCGGTGGCCTGCCCAAGCAGACGGCGCGCGCGCTGCTCGATATCGAGAACAAGGACTACGTGCCCATCATCCGGGACCCAAAGACCACCACCTCCGAGACCGAGGCGGTGTTCTATTTCCCCGGTTGCGGCTCCGAGCGCCTGTTCAGTCAGGTCGGCCTGGCCACACAGGCCATGCTCTGGCATGCCGGTGTGCAGACCGTGCTGCCGCCGGGCTATCTGTGCTGCGGCTATCCCCAGCGCGGCTCGGGCCAGTTCGACAAGGCCGAGAAGATGATCACCGACAACCGGGTGCTCTTCCACCGCGTCGCCACCACCTTGAACTACCTGGACATCAAGACCGTGGTGGTGAGCTGCGGCACCTGCTACGACCAGCTCCAGGGCTACCAGTTCGACAAGATCTTCCCGGGCTGCCGCATCATCGACATCCATGAGTACCTGCTGGAAAAGGGCGTGACCTTGCAGGGCAAGAGCTCCTACCTGTACCACGACCCCTGCCACACGCCGATGAAGCAGCAGGACCCGATGAAGACCGTCAAGGCCCTGGTGGGTGACAACGTGCTGAAGAGCGAGCGCTGCTGCGGCGAATCGGGAACCTTGGGTGTGACCCGTCCCGATATCTCGACCCAGATCCGCTTTCGCAAGACGGAAGAAATCCGCAAGGGCGAAGCGCAGTTGCGCGAATCCGGCCAGGTCGAAGCCAAGGAGAACGTCAAGATTCTGACCAGCTGCCCGAGCTGCCTGCAGGGCCTCAACCGCTACCAGGACGACCTGCAAAACGGCCTGCTCGAAGCGGACTACATCGTGGTCGAGATGGCGCGCGAGATCCTGGGTGAGAACTGGATGCCCGAGTATGTGCAGCGTGCCAACCACGGTGGCATCGAGCGGGTGCTGGTATGACGGCCACCCACGCCAACGCTAACCCCGACTGCCCGCTGTGCCAGACCGAGGGCGGACGCCTGGTCTGGCAGGGCGCCCGGGGTGGCGCGCTGCTGCGCGTCATCCATGCCGACGAGGCCGGTTTTCCCGCCTTCTACCGCGTGGTCTGGGGCGCGCATGTGGCCGAGCTGTCGGATCTGTCCGAGTCCGAGCGCCAGTGGTGCATGGATGCGGTGATGGCGGTGGAGCTGGCGCTGCGGGCGCTGGAGCCCGCACCGGCCAAGATCAACCTGGCGACCCTGGGCAATATGGTGCCCCATCTGCACTGGCATGTGATTGCGCGCTTCGCGGAGGACAGCCATTTCCCCGCGCCCGTCTGGGCTGCGGCCCAGCGGCCACGCGATGCGCAGCGCGAAGCGGCGCTGGCAGCGCAGCTACCCGCTGCCGAGGCCCGCATGCAGGCAGCGCTGGAGCGCCTGCGTACGGCATAATTGCTATTGTTTTTGATAGCATGGCGCTGGCGCAGAGGGCCCGCCCTGCATTCATCTGGGCTTGGGCCTGCGGGCCGCTTGGCCTGGTTTGCAAAGGATTGACATGGCTGGCTTGAACCAGGATACCCCCACCCCGACCGCACTGACGGTGCATGGCGCAAGCCGCGTGCTGGAAGTGCAATACGCCGATGGCGCGGCCTTTCGCCTGCCGTTCGAGCTGCTGCGCGTGTACTCGCCGTCCGCCGAAGTGCAGGGCCACGGCCCGGGCCAGGAGGTGCTGCAGACCGGCAAGCGCGAGGTGGCGATCGTCGCGGTGGAGCCGGTGGGCAACTATGCCATCAAGCCCGTCTTCTCAGACGGCCATGAAAGCGGCCTCTACAGCTGGCAGTACCTCTACGAGCTGGGCAGCCGCCAGACCGAGCTCTGGCAGGACTACCTGAACCGCCTGCAGGCCGCAGGCGCGGACCGCGACCAGCCCATGCCTGGCAAGGCCGGCAACGCCTGCGGACACCAGCACTGAGCCAGCACTGGCCCTGATCACCGAATGGCCACGCGGTCATTCGGAAAAATTTTGTATTTAAAGCTATTAAACTTATAGCTTTGAGTATTCACCACCATTGGCTTTGGGCGTTTTATGCATTGAACTGCATACCCTCGAATAATTCGGGGTATGGGGGTCGGACGTTACAGAGCTTGCTAGCATTCACACCATGAGTACCACCCACTTTGGATTTGAGACGGTTGACGAGAAGGACAAGGCGCGCAAGGTGCGCGGCGTGTTCGACTCGGTCGCGAGCAAATATGACGTGATGAACGACCTGATGTCCGGTGGCCTGCACCGGGTCTGGAAGCACTACACCGTCATGGTCGCCAACCTTAAGGAAGGCCAGCGCGTGCTGGACATCGCGGGCGGTACCGGTGATCTGTCGCTGGCCTTTGCCAAAAAGGTGGGCCAGAGTGGCCAGGTGGTGCACACCGATATCAACGAAGCCATGCTGCGCGTGGGCCGCGACCGCCTGATCGACAAGGGCCTGAACCTGCCCACCACGGTTTGCGATGCCGAGGCCCTGCCTTTCCCCGACCAGTACTTTGACCTGGTGAGCGTGGCCTTTGGCCTGCGCAACATGACCAACAAGGACCAGGCGCTCAAGGAAATGTGCCGTGTGCTCAAGCCGCGCGGCAAGCTGCTGGTGCTGGAGTTTTCCAAGGTGGCCAAGCCGCTGGAGAAGGCCTACGACTTGTATTCCTTCCAGGTGCTACCACGTATAGGGAAGATGGTGGCGGGCGATGCCGACAGCTACCGCTACCTGGCCGAATCGATTCGCATGCATCCTGGCCAGGCCGAACTCAAGGCCATGATGCAAAGAGCAGGCTTTGGCCATGTGGACTACCACAATATGACGGCAGGGATTACCGCCTTGCATGTCGGGATCAAATGCTGAAAAAGTGAGACGCGATACCGGTCGCAAAGCCAGGCGCCTGCCCAGTGCCCAGCGCAATACAACACAACAGACCGGTGTTGCTGAGAAGTGGGCGTGGATGTAATAGCCGGCGCAAAGGCGTACCGGCCCTAACAAAACGGAGCAAATATGACAAAACTGTGGTCAGTGGTCTTGGTGGTACTGCTGGCATTTGTGCACCTCGATGCCGATGCCAAGCGCATGGGAGGTGGCAAGTCCATGGGCCAGCAGTCCGGCAATGTGACCCAACGGCAGGCGACGCCTGCGCAAGCGCCTGGCAACAATGCCACCGCGCCTGCACAAGCCCAGCGCCCCGCCACCCCGAATGCCGCCCCTGCGGCGCCCAAGAAGCCTTGGGGCGCGATGCTCGGCGGCCTGGCCGCTGGTCTGGGCCTGGCCTGGCTCGCCCACTCGCTGGGCTTTGGTGAAGCTTTTGCCAACATGCTGCTGATCGGCCTGGCCATCATGGCGGTGCTGGCCATTGTCGGCTTTGTGATGCGCCGCAAGGGTGCTGCTGCGGCCCAGCCAGCGCAGTCGCCCTTCGCCTTCCAAGGTGCTGGCAACGCCGCGCCGCAAGCGCCGGTCTCGGCTCCGGTGGCTCCGCAGTACAACCCCGAGAAGGTCGGTAACGACGCCTCGGCCCGCCCCTGGGAGCAGGGCGCTGCGCCTGCCGCCGCCGCTGGTGGCAGCATGATCGGTTCCGGCCTGGCCGGTGCCCAATCCTGGGGTGTGCCAGAAGGTTTTGATACCAATGGCTTCCTGGAGGCCGCCAAGCGCAACTTCGTGACCCTGCAGTCCGCCTGGGACCGCTCGGACATCAACACCCTGCGCTCGATGATGACCGACGACATGCTCGGCGAAGTCAAGGGCCAGCTGCAGGACCGTGAGCAGCACCGCGAAGGCGTGCAGCCCAACCAGACCGATGTGGTGATGCTCGAAGCCCAGCTGCTGGGTATCGAGGATGTCGGCAATGCGTACATGGCCAGCGTCGAGTTCTCGGGCATGATCCGCGAAGAAGCCCATGCAGGCCCCAGCCCCTTCCGCGAAGTCTGGAACATGACCAAGCCCAAGGACGGCACCAGTGGTTGGCTCGTAGCAGGTCTGCAAGCGCTGCAGTAAGCAAACCGTAAAACTCCACCGCTTTGCCTGTTAATGCTGACGACAGGCGGCGGACTTGGGGAATAATTGGGGACTATGGCAACACAGTCCCCTTTTTCTTTTCCGGGCGGCATTTTTGCGCGCATTCTGGAGTCGGCCCAACCCCCGCAGTGGCTGGTGTCGGAGGTGCAGCACCGCGTGGTGCTGTTCCTGAACCACGTGCTGATGCAGGAAAGTGCGGCCATGGAGCGCCTGGTGCGCCAAAGCGGGCGCGTCGTTCAGGTGCAGTGGCGCAGCATTGTGCTGGCGCTCAAGATCACGCCCGCCGGCCTGCTGGACCTGGCAGGCGCCCAGGAAACCCCCGATCTGCGTGTGCAGGTGGTCGATGATTCGCCGCTGGCCTTGGCGCGCGGCGTCATCCAGGGCGAGAAGCCCGCCATCCGCATCGATGGCGATGTGCAGTTTGCCGCCGAGATCCAGTGGCTGGTCGACCATGTGCGCTGGGATGTGGAAGAAGACCTGGCCCGCCTGGTGGGTGACACCCCCGCGCATTGGCTGGCCCAGCTCGGCCAGCGTGTAGCGGCTGCACTGCGCCAGTTCGTCAGCATGGGCGTGCGCACCGCGGATCGCTTTGGCGCCGGCCGCTCCGGCGCGCAGGCCCAGCCGCCTGCACCGCCCACGCCCCCCGGCTACGCTGCGGACAGCGACCCGGCCAGCGAGCGCACTCCGACATGAAGCGCTTTTTTCGCGGCTTCACCATTTTGTGGGTGGTCTGGCGCTATGGCTTGCATGACATGGTGCTGTCGAGCTTCAACCACCCCTGGCTCAAGGGCATCACCCGCGTACTGCGCATAGGCCGCAAATGGACCGAGCCGCGCGGCCAGCGCCTGCGCGAGGCGCTGGAGCAACTGGGCCCGATCTTTGTCAAGTTCGGCCAGGTGCTGTCGACCCGGCGCGATCTGCTGCCCCCCGATATCGCCGAAGAGCTGTCCCTGCTACAGGACCGCGTGCCCTCGTTCGACCCGCGCATTGCAGTGCAGACCATCGAGCGGGCCTTCCGCAAGCCGCTGGCCGAGGTTTTTGTCAGCTTTGACGAAAAGCCCATTGCCAGCGCCTCGATTGCCCAGGTGCACTTTGCCACCATCCGCACCCGTGCGGGTGAGCTGCGCGATGTCGCCGTCAAGGTGCTGCGCCCGGGCATGCTGCCGGTGATCGACAGCGACCTGGCGCTGATGCGCACGATGGCCGAGCTGGTCGAGAAGTTCTCTGCCGACGGCAAGCGCCTCAAGCCGCGCCAGGTGGTGGCCGAGTTCGACACCTACCTGCACGACGAGCTTGACCTGATGCGCGAGGCCTCGAACGCTGCCCAGCTGCGCCGCAACATGGAAGGCCTGGACCTGGTGCTGATCCCCGAGGTGTTCTGGGATTTTTGCCACCAGGAGGTGATGGTGATGGAGCGCATGAATGGCGTGCCCATCAACCAGGTCGATACCCTGCGCGCTGCCGGTGTCGATATCCCCAAGCTCGCCCGCGATGGCGTGACCATCTTCTTCACCCAGGTGTTCCGCGACGGCTTCTTCCATGCGGACATGCACCCCGGCAATATCCAGGTCAGCCTGGAGCCCGAGAGCTTTGGCCGCTATATCTCGCTGGACTTTGGCATTGTCGGCACCTTGACCGAGTTCGACAAAGAGTACCTGGCGCAGAACTTCACCGCGTTTTTCCGCCGCGACTACAAGCGCGTGGCCGAGCTGCACATCGAAAGCGGCTGGGTGCCACCTGACACCCGGGTCGATGAGCTCGAAGCCGCCATCCGCGCGGTCTGCGAGCCGTACTTTGACCGCCCGCTCAAGGAAATTTCGCTGGGCATGGTGCTGATGCGCCTGTTCCAGACCTCGCGGCGCTTCCAGGTCGAGATCCAGCCCCAGCTGGTGCTGCTGCAAAAAACGCTGCTCAACATCGAAGGCCTGGGCCGCCAGCTCGACCCCGACCTGGACCTCTGGAGCACGGCCAAGCCGTTCCTCGAGAAATGGATGCTCGACCAGATGGGCCCCCAGCGCCTGTGGCGCGAGCTCAAATCCCAGGCGCCGCGCTACGCCAAGCTGCTGCCCGACATGCCCCGCCTGGTGCACCAGTACCTGGCGCGCAATGGCGGCGGCGGCCACCACGACGAGACGCTCAAGGAGCTGCTGGTGCAGCAGAAATTGACGAACAAGCTGCTGCAGATCATCATTTGCGGAGGCATTGGTTTTGTCCTGGGGCTGGTGGTGCTGCAAGTGCTCATCCGCATCCGACTTTTTTAAACCCCTAACCCTTACGCTTTGCAGGAGTGACAACGTGCTGCTCTACATGGTGATCGCCTACCTATTTGTAACCATCGGCGTGGGTCTGTGGGCCGCCAAACGGGTCAAGAACACCGCAGATTTCGCCGTTGCCGGCCGCCATCTGCCGCTGTTCATGATCATCACCACGACCTTTGCGACCTGGTTTGGCTCCGAGATCGTGCTGGGTGTGCCGGCCAAGTTCATCGAAGGCGGCCTGCGCAATGTGGTCGAAGACCCGTTTGGCGCCGGCATGTGCCTGATCCTGGTGGGCATGTTCTTTGCGGCCAAGCTCTACCGCATGAACCTGCTGACCATCAGCGACTACTACCGCAAGCGCTACGGCAGCGCAGTCGAGATCATCTGCTCGCTGATCATCATGCTGAGCTACCTGGGCTGGGTCTCCGCCCAGGTCACCGCGCTGGGCCTGGTGTTCAACCTGCTCTCGGGCGGGGCGGTCAGCATCCCCATGGGCATGGTGATCGGCGTGGTGTCCATCCTGGCCTATACCTTGTTTGGCGGCATGTGGTCGGTGGCAGTGACCGATTTTGTGCAGATGATCATCCTGGTGGTCGGCCTCATGGTGCTGGCCTTCTTCGCGTCGGACATGGCCGGCGGCGCCGGCAAGGTGATCGACCTGGCCACCAGCCGCGATCTGTTCCAGTTCTGGCCCGAGCCGAGCTGGCATGACATCGTCTTCTTCTTTGCCGCTGCCATCACCATGATGCTGGGCTCGATCCCGCAGCAGGACGTGTTTCAGCGCGTGATGTCGGCCAACACCGAAAAGTCGGCCGTGCGCGGCACCATCATTGGTGGCTCGGCTTACATCCTGTTCGCCTTTGTGCCTATGTTCCTGGTGGCCAGCGCGCTGATCATCATGCCCGAGGCCACCTCGGCCTTGCTCAAGGACGATCCGCAAAAAGTGCTGCCCACGCTGGTGATGGAGAAGATGCCTTTTGTGATGCAGGTGCTGTTCTTTGGCGCGCTGCTGTCTGCCATCAAGTCCTGCGCATCGGCCACCTTGCTTGCCCCGAGCGTGACCTTTACCGAGAACATCTGGCGCCAGTTCCGCCCCAGGGTGAGCGACCGCGAAAACCTCAAGACCATGCGCATCAGCGTGCTGGTGTTCAGCGCCTGCGTGCTGGCCTATTCGATCCGCATGCAGGGCACCCCCATCTATGAACTGGTCTCGGGCGCCTACCAGGTGCCGCTGGTCGGCGCCTTTGTGCCGCTGGTGATGGGCCTGTACTGGAAGCGCGCCACCACCCAGGGCGCGCTGCTGGCGGTGTTCCTGGGCATCGGCATCTGGCTGGCCGGTTTGAACATGGCCTGGGGCGCTGCCTTCCCGGCCCAGCTCGCTGGTGTGCTGGCCGCCTTCACCGGCATGATTGTCGGCTCGCTGGCGCCGCAAGCCATCCGCAATCAGAAGACGGACGTGCAGGCCTTTGTGGCCGATACCGCGCCCGCCGCCAGCGGCGCAGCAGTGGCGGGGCGCTGAGCGAACGGCGCTGAATGCGGGGCGTAGTGCTAAGCCTACGCCCCGGATCGGTTTTGCAACCCGCCTATAATCAAGAGTTTCCCTCCGTTTTCTTACACGCGCGATGCCTATTTACGCCTACAAGTGCAGTGCCTGCGGCTATGCCAAGGATGTTTTGCAAAAAATATCGGATGCACCGCTGACGGACTGCCCCGAGTGCAAGCAAGCCAGCTTCTCCAAGCAACTGACGGCCCCGGGGTTCCAACTCAAGGGCACGGGCTGGTACGCCACCGACTTCAGTGGCAAGTCGGCTACGGCGGCACCGGCCAGCGCGCCTGCGGCCGACGCGGCTGCGCCCGCAGCGGCAGCAACGCCCGCACCTGCATCTGCACCGGCTGCCAGCGGCGGCTCGGCGGTCTGAGGGCTACGAGGTGATGGCGTCCCTGCGCAAATGGTTGCTGACCGGCTTGCTGGTCATCGTGCCGGGGGTCATCACGGTCTGGGTGCTCAACTGGATCATCGGCACGCTCGACCAGACCTTGCTGATCCTGCCGCAGCACTGGCAGCCCGACGAGGTCCTGGGCTACCATATCCCCGGTTTCGGCGTGGTGCTGACCTTGGCGATCTTGCTGATCGTCGGCGGCATTGCCAGCAATTTTGTCGGCCGCAAGCTGGTGGGCTGGGGCGATGCGCTGGTCAGCCGGATTCCGGTGGTGCGCTCGATCTACTCGAGCGTCAAGCAGGTCTCCGACACCTTGTTTTCCGAAAGCGGCAATGCTTTCCGTACCGCGGTCATGGTGCAGTGGCCCCATCCCGGCATGTGGACCATCGGTTTTGTGACCGGCGCGCCCAGCGGTGAGCTGGACAGCCACCTGCACCAGAGCCCGGACAGTGCCGATACCGCGTTTGTCAGCGTCTATGTGCCCACCACGCCCAACCCCACGGGTGGCTACCTGGTGATGGTGCGCAAGAGCGACTGCATTGAATTGAACATGAGCGTGGATGCTGCGCTTAAATACATCGTCTCGATGGGGGTCGTGGCTGCGCCCGATGTTCCCACGGGGTCTAAATAACTGAGAACTAAGGCACCTTCATCGGTGCAGGAAGATTGGCTATGGCAATGCGTTCCCAATACTGCGGTCAAGTGACCGAAGCCCAGATGGGCGAAACCGTGAGCCTGTGCGGCTGGGTCAATCGCCGCCGTGACCACGGTGGTGTGATTTTCATCGACCTGCGTGACCGCGAAGGCTATGTGCAGGTGGTCTGCGATCCTGACCGCGCCGAGATGTTCAAGGTCGCCGAAGACGTGCGCAATGAGTTCTGCGTGCAGGTCAAGGGCCTCGTGCGTGCCCGTCCTGAAGGCACCACCAATGACTCGATCAAGAGCGGCAAGATCGAAGTGCTGTGCCACGAGCTGACCGTGCTCAACGCCTCGGTGACGCCTCCATTCCAGATCGACGACGAGAACCTGTCGGAGACCGTGCGCCTGACCAACCGCGTGCTGGACCTGCGCCGCCCCACCATGCAGCGCAACATGATGCTGCGCTACAAGACGGCCATCCAGGTGCGCAACTTCCTCGACAAGGAAGGCTTCATCGACATCGAAACGCCGATGCTGGGCAAGAGCACGCCCGAAGGCGCGCGTGATTACCTGGTGCCCAGCCGCGTGCACGACGGCGAATTCTTCGCGCTGCCCCAGTCGCCCCAGCTGTACAAGCAGATGCTGATGGTGGCCGGCTACGACCGCTACTACCAGATCACCAAGTGCTTCCGCGACGAAGACCTGCGCGCTGACCGCCAGCCCGAGTTCACGCAGATCGACTGCGAAACCTCGTTCCTGAACGAAGAAGAGATCCGCGCCATTTTCCAGCGCATGATCAAGGAAGTGTTCCAGACCCAGCTGAATGTGGACCTGGGCGAGTTCCCGATCATGACCTACCAGGATGCGGCCTTCCGCTTTGGTTCGGACAAGCCTGACCTGCGCGTCAAGCTGGAGTTCACCGAGCTGACCGACGTGATGAAGGACGTGGACTTCAAGGTGTTCTCGGGTGCTGCCAACATGAAGGGCGGCCGCGTGGTGGGCCTGCGTGTGCCAGGTGGTGCGCGCGAGCAGGGCGGTCTGTCGCGTGGCGACATCGACGCCTACACCGACTTCGTCAAGATCTATGGCGCCAAGGGCCTGGCCTACATCAAGGTCAACGAGCTGGCCAAGGGCCGTGACGGCCTGCAGTCGCCCATCGTCAAGAACATCCATGACGCCGCGATTGCCGAGATCCTCAAGCGCACCGAAGCGCAAGACGGCGACCTGATCTTCTTTGGCGCCGACAAGGAAAAGATCGTCAACGACGCCATCGGCGCGCTGCGCATCAAGATCGGCCACAGCGCCTTTGGCAAGAGCACCGGCCTGTTTGAAGACCGTTGGGCACCGCTGTGGGTGGTGGACTTCCCGATGTTCGAACACGACGAGGAAAACGACCGCTGGGCCGCCGTGCACCACCCCTTCACGTCGCCCAAGGACGGCCATGAGGACCTGATGGACACCGACCCCGGCAAGTGCATCGCCAAGGCCTACGACATGGTGCTCAACGGTTGGGAACTGGGCGGTGGCTCGGTGCGTATCCACCGTGCCGATGTGCAGTCCAAGGTGTTCACCGCGCTCAAGATCAGCGCCGAAGATGCACGTGCCAAGTTCGGCTACCTGCTGGATGCGCTGCAGTACGGCGCGCCTCCCCACGGTGGCCTGGCCTTCGGTCTGGACCGTCTGATCACCTTGATGACCGGCTCCGAGTCGATCCGCGACGTGATCGCCTTCCCCAAGACCCAGCGCGCCCAGGACCTGCTGACCCAGGCCCCATCGCCTGTGGACGAAAAGCAGCTGCGCGAGTTGCACATCAAGCTGCGCAACCCAGCCGGCGCGCAGTAAGCGGACCGCGCGCTGCATGGGCCTGCCTGATGCACGGCGCCGCCACAAGGCCAAAGCCCTCCAGGCTTTGGCCTTTTTTGTCATTCTGGGGCGCTATGCTCTGGCCTGACTGACAGATTGCAAAGGGTACGCATGCACGCGATGACTGCGACTTCCAACCGAACCGGGCGCTGGGCATGCGCCATGGCCTGGGCCGCCATCGCGCTGGCCTTGGCCGGCTGCGGCGAGAAAAAGACCGAGCTGGGCGAGGGCGGCTCGGAGGTCTCCGGCTCGGCCGGGCCGGCAGGCGGCCAGGGTGCGCATGCCAGCCTGGAGCGCTGCGATGAGCCGATCGCCACGGTGGCCCTGCTGGAGAACCCCCGCGGCTATGTGATGCCCAGCAGCGTCAACCTGCCGCCCAGCCCCGTGCCGCTGGTGCGTTTGCTGATGCAGCAAAGCGGCTGCTTTCGCGTAGTGGACCGGGCCGGTGGCCTGCAGGGCACCATCCGCGAAGGCGAGCTGCAGGATGCCGGCGTGCTGCGCCCTAACGGCACGGTGCAAAAGCGCAAGGGCTATGAGGCCCAGTACACGATGGTGCCCAACCTGACCTTCAGCGAGCAGGATGCCGGCCGGGGCCTGGCGGGCATCATCGCGATGATCCCGGTGCTGCGTGATATCGCGGGCCTGGCCGGTGTGGCCGAGCAGGTCAAGTTCAAGGAGGCGCAGACCGCCTTGTTCCTTACCGACAACGAAACCACCGAGCAGGTCGCCGCCGCCACCGGCTCGGCCCGCGCCACCGACCTGGGCGTGGGCGGCGTGCTGCTGGGCCGCCTGGGCGCCGGCGCCGGCATGGGCTGGAGCAATACCAATGAGGGCAAGGTGATTGCCGCCGCCTTCCTGAACGCCCACAACCTGATGGTGCAGCAGGTGCGGCTGCTGCAGGCCAAGGCCTTGCCGCCGGCCGTGGCCACCCGCAAGCCCGAGGCCCAGCGTTGACGATGCAAGAGACTAGAGGCGCCAGCCTGCCCTACAAGCTGCCCCGCTCGGTGCTGGTCATCATCCACACGGCCGATCTGCAGGTGCTGCTGCTGCGCCGTGTCAGCCAGATGGAGGGCCAGGACTACTGGCAGCCGGTGACCGGCAGCCAGGACAGCGATAGCGAAACCTGGCAGCAGACGGCAATCCGCGAGGTCTTTGAAGAAACCGGCATCGATGCCCAGCAGCCTGGCTGCGTGCTGCGCGACTGGGATTTGGAGAACACCTACCCGATCTACCCGGCCTGGCGCCACCGCTATGCGCCCGATGTCTGCATGAACACCGAGCATGTGTTCAGCCTGCAGGTGCCGTCCTACACCAAGATCGTGCTCAGCCCGAGGGAGCACACCGCCCATGCGTGGCATGATTGGCAAGAGGCAGCACAGCGCTGCTATTCCATATCGAACAGCGAAGCCATTCTCTGGCTGCCGAGGTTCATAGCTTCATGACCGATACTCACGACGATTTACCGATACTGCGGGTGGCCACCTACAACATCCACAAAGGTGTGCAAGGCCTGGGACCCGTGCGCAGGTTGGAGATCCACAACCTGGGGCTGGCGGTCGAGCAGATGGATGCCGACATCATCTGCCTGCAGGAAGTGCGCAAGGACAACCGCAAGGAAGAGAGCTTCTTCAACAACTGGCCCGAGCAGAACCAGGCGGATTTTCTGACCCCGCTGGGCTACACCGCTGCCTACCGCACCAATGCCACGACGCGCTGGGGCGAGCACGGCAACGCCTTGCTCACCCGCTGGCCGATTCTGGAATCGAACCACCGTGATATCTCCGACCACCGCTTTGAGCAGCGCGGGCTCTTGCATGTGGCGATGGCGATTGCCGGCCAGCGCATCCACACCATCGTGGTGCACCTGGGCCTGGTGCATGGCAGCCGCCTGCGCCAGACCGCGCTGATCCATGAGTTCATCAAGGCCCATGTGCCCGATGATGAGCCGGTGATTGTCGCGGGCGACTTCAATGACTGGGGCTTTCAGGTCAAGCGCATGCTGGCCGGTTTTGGCCTGTTCGAGTACGACGAGCAGCCGCTGATGACCTACCCCTCGCGCCTGCCCGTTGTGCAGCTGGACCATGTCTATGCCCGGGGTCTGACGCCCTGCGGCCTGTTTGTGCCCCGGGGCCGCATCTGGTGGCGCATGTCCGACCATCTGCCCTTGATTGCCGAGTTCCGGCTGCGCGACTGAGGCAAAAACCGCTTTTCGGCTTTTGGGCGCCGAATGCTATCGAATCCATAGCTTTTACCCTTTTCTTGCGCTGGCCTAAGAACCTGTTCAAAGTCTCCTCGCGCCGCGACAGTGTCTTTGCGAGATGGGATGCTAGGCGCAATACCGCAGCAATAGCCGCGCTATTGCGAGGATTTGCAACAACGCAGACCGCTCCCTTCCCGGACAGCGCAAAGCCACTGTCCCTACGGGTTGGAGTGAAATCGGGCGATTTCTGCGCGCTGGCCCTTGCTTGCACCCTGGTGCAAGCTGCGTTCCATCCCTTCGAACTCATCCCGATTGCACTCCAACGCGGCTGCGTAGAGACTCTGAACAGGTTCTAAGGGGGAGAAACACCGTATGCTTGCGGGTCTGCAATCGCTGCTACCATCCCCGCTATGTTTACAGAACTATCCGATCCGAATAAAGCACCCGCCAGCGACGAAGGCACGCCGGTGTCCGTCAAGATCCGTGAGCGGATAGTGGCAGCCCAGCAGCGCTTCCATGCCAATGACAACATCTCCGAGTTCATCGAGCCCGGTGAGCTCGAGCAGCTCCTTGACGAAGTCGAGCACAAGATGCAGGGCGTGCTCGACAGCATGGTCATCGACACCAAGGACGACCACAACACCCGCAACACCGCGCGCCGTGTTGCCAAGATGTACCTGACCGAGGTGTTCAAGGGCCGCTATGTGCCCCAGCCCGAGGTGACGGCCTTCCCTAATGCCGAGCACCTGAACGAGCTGATGATCGTCGGCCCGATCACCGTGCGCAGCGCCTGCAGCCACCACCTCTGCCCGGTCATCGGCAAGGTCTGGATCGGCGTACTGCCCAACAAGAACACCAATGTGATCGGCCTGTCCAAATATGCGCGCCTGGTCGACTGGGTGCTGGGCCGCCCCCAGATCCAGGAAGAGGCCATCGTGCAGCTGGCCGATCTGATCATGAAGAAGACCCAGCCCGATGGCCTGGCCGTGGTGTTGGAGGCCTCGCACTTTTGCATGTCCTGGCGCGGTGTGCGCGAGATGGACTCCAAGATGCTCAACTCGGTCATGCGGGGCGAGTTTCTGACCAACCCCAATCTGCGGCGCGAGTTCCTGTCGCTGATTCCGCAGCGCGCAGGCAACTGATCCGCACCCTGACTGTGTGACACCCGGGCCCGACCCGGGTTATTTTTTTCCGTCTCGCTTCCACCGTTCCTCCAGCCATGACGCTCCACGCTTTCACGCTCATCATCGCGGCCGGCATCATCCACGCTTTCTGGAACATCGTCGCCAAGAAAGCCGGGGGTGACGCCCGCTTCTCGCTGTTCACCTCGGTGCTCAATGCGCTGGTGTGGCTGCCGGTGGGCTGGTGGGTGGGCAAGGATGTGGTGCCCCAGTGGGGCCTGACCGAATGGGCCTTTGTCTCGGCCAGCGCCTTGCTGCATATCTTTTACTTTGTCACCTTGCTACGCGGCTACCGGGTGGCCGATCTCACCGTGGTCTACCCGCTGGCACGCGGCAGCGGGCCGCTGCTCTCGTCGATGGTGGCGGTGCTGTTTCTGGGCGAGCATCTGTCGAGCCTCGGCGCGGTGGGCATCGCGGCCGTGGTGGCGGGCGTATTTTTGATTGCTGGCGGCCCGGCCATGCTGCGTGCCGCCACCCGGCCGGGCCCCGGAGAGGCCCGCGATCGCACCATCAAGGGCCTGTACTACGGGCTGCTCACGGGCCTGTTCATTGCCGCCTATACGGTGGTGGACAGCTATGCCGTCAAGGTGATGCTGCTCTCGCCCATCCTGCTCGACTACATGGGCAACCTGGTGCGCGTGGTGATGCTGGCGCCGCTGGGCATGATGAACTGGGCTGAGACCCGGCGTCTGTGGCTGCAGCAATGGCGCTTTGCGCTGGTCGTCGCCATCTTCAGCCCCATGGCCTATGTGCTGGTGCTGTATGCGGTGCAGACTGCGCCGATCTCGCATGTGGCGCCTGCGCGCGAGGTCTCGATGCTGTTTGCCGCGCTGATTGGCGGCAAGCTGCTGGGCGAGGGCGACCGCCTGCTGCGCATTGCCGGCGCGTTGCTGATCGGCGTGGGCGTGGTCGCGCTGGGATTGGGCTGAGCGATGCCAGGCGCTGCGCTGCCACCGGTGCTGGGCTGCGATTTCAGCAGCAGCCCCAGCCGGCGCAAACCCGTGGTCGTGGCCTGGGGACAACTGGATACCGAGGTGGGCACGGTGGCGCTGCAGGGCTTTGAGCGCTTTGCCAGCTTGGCGCAGTGGCAGGATTTTTTGCAGCAGCAGCCGGCCTGGGTCGGCGGCTTTGACCTGCCGTTTGCGCTGCCGCGCGAGCTGATCACGCAACTGGGCTGGCCCCGCGATTGGCAGGCCTGCATGCAGCACTATGCTGGCCTGGAGCGCAGCGAGATCCGCACCCTGTTCAAAGCCTTTTGCGATGCCCGGCCCGCCGGCGGCAAGTTTGCCCACCGCGCCACCGATGGGCCCGCAGGCTCCAGCCCGTCGATGAAATGGGTCAACCCGCCTGTCGCCTGGATGCTGCATGCGGGCCTGCCCCGGCTGCTGGATGTGGGCGCGGATTTTCCGGGCCTGCTGCGCCGAGAAAGTAAGCGCGTCGCGCTGGAGGCCTACCCCGGCATGCTGGTGCGCGAGTTGATTGGCCGGCGCAGCTACAAAAGCGATGACCGCCAGCGCCAGACGCCCGAGCGTGCCCAGGCCAGGGCAGAGTTGCTGGAGGCCTTGCTGCATGGCCAGCACCATTTGGGGCTGCGCCTGCTGGCCGATGCTGCGCAGCTGCAGACCATGGCAGCCGATGCCAGTGGCGACCACCTCGATGCCGCCATTTGCATGTTGCAGGCCGGCTGGGCGCTGGCCCAGCATGCGGCGGGCCATGCGCTGTATGGCTTGCCGCCCGGCATTGACCCGCTGGAAGGCTGGATCGTCACTGCGCCGCTGTCACGCCCGTAAGCGCTGGCAGATCTGGTCGGCTGGGCCGCAGGCCATAATGTGCCGGTTCTTCGCCGCTGGTCTGCGGCGCTTCCCCGAGACATTCCTATGCCTACCTTTCAATCCCTGCTGGCCTTTTTTGGTGTTGCCGTGTTGCTGGCGCTGTCGCCCGGGCCGGACAACCTGTTTGTGCTGATGCAGTCGATCCAGCGCGGCTGGCGCGTGGGCATTGCCGTGGTGGTGGGCCTGTGCCTGGGTGTGGTAGTGCATACCACGGCGGTGGCGCTGGGGCTGGCAGCGGTGTTTGCGGCGTCCAGCATGGCATTCACGCTGCTCAAGTGGTGTGGTGCGGCCTACCTGGCCTACCTCGCCTGGGGCGCCTGGCGGGCACCGGTGGCTGCAGATGCATCGGCTGGCGGAGCGGCTGCCAGCGGAAACGGTCGAGCGGACATCGCGGGCAAGGACCTGCTGGTGATGGTGCGCCGTGGCGTGGTGATGAACCTCACCAACCCCAAGGTGCTGATCTTCTTCCTGGCCTTTTTGCCGCAGTTTGCCGACCCCGCCATCGGCCCGGTCGGCCCGCAGATCTTTGTCTTTGGCGCCGTGTTCATCCTGGCGGCCTTCCTGGTGTTTGGCGCCATTGCGCTGTTCTCCGGCGCCTTTGGCAACCTGCTGCTGCGCTCGCCGCGTGCGCAGTTCTGGCTCAACAAGATCACCGCCGTGGTGTTTGTCGGCCTGGCAGTCAAGCTGGCCACCGCGCAGCGCTGAGGCGCTGTAAAGTCCCCGGCTGCTGCGCTGGGCGGGATGGGTTAACCGTGGTGGTAGCGGTATTCCTGCGTCTTGCCACCATAGCCATAGGCGGCGGCGCGGGCATCGATCAGATGCACATAGGACACCGGATGGAGCTTGGGCATCAGGCCGGCCATCGTGTCGTAGACCGCTTGCAGGTAGCGCGCCTTTTCGGCCTTGGTATTGGTCTCGTCGGTGATGCTGATATCGAGCTGAAAGGCCGACTGTCCCAGCTCCTCCAGCGTCTGGCCGGCAATCCACCAGTCCTGCGCAGCGACCTGGGTGAAGGCGATGGCAATCACCTCGGGGCGCTTGCCCAGAATGTCTTGGGTGAGTTGGGCGATGGCCTGGCTGATCTGTTGCTGGCGCTCGGCATGGCGGGAGCCGGAGAGTTGGATGGCGATATGGGGCATGAAAGGCTCCTGGGGTGGTTGATGGGTCTATTGTGCGAGCCCTCTATGCATTTGAAAAACGGGAAGATATGATGGAATCCATCTGTTAAACCGTTGGATAGAACATGGCCCATCTGGACCTCGCCCAGCTCCGCACCCTGATCGCCGTGGTCGAGGCCGGCAGCCTGACGGCCGCAGCGCCACAGCTGTTTCTGTCGCAGTCGGCAGTGAGCGAGCAGATCAAGAAGCTGGAGGAATGCATTGGCAAGCCGCTGCTGCTGCGCAGCAAGACTGGCGTGCTGCCCACGGCGGCGGGCAGCCAGCTGCTGGGCCATGCGCGGGCGCTGGTGGGCATGGCCGACCATGCCTTGCGCGACATGCGCGGCCTGGCGCTGCAAGGGGCGCTCAAGCTGGCGGTCACCGATTACTTCAAACCCGATGCGCTGGCGCGCATGCTCAAGGCCCTGGCTGAATGCCACCCTGCCGTGCGGCTGGAGGTCAGCGTGCTGCGCAGCGCCGAGGTAGAGGCCGCCTATGCCCAGGGCCAGTGCGATCTGGGTGTGGTGATGGCGCTGCCCCCTTTCAAACAGCGCCTGCAGTTGCTGGGGCCCGAAGAGCCGCTGGTCTGGGCCCGTGCCCGCCAATGGGCCGCCGAGCCCGGCCAGCCGCTGCCCTTGCTGGTGCTGCCCGACAGCTGCGCGCTGCGCCACTATGCCGAGACGCGCTTGCGCCAGCAGGGCCTGGACTATGTGGTGGCCCACCAGGCCTCGGGCGTCGCCGGTCTGCAGTCGGCCATTGCGGCGGGTCTGGGCGTGGCATGCATCAATGCAGCGGTGCTGACCGAGGCGATGGCGCCTGTGCTGCCCGGCGCGGGCTTGCCGCGCCTGAGCCGCGTGCGCTTTGGCCTGCTGCCGGTGCAGGGGGCTGAGCCGGCCCTGGTGCAGCAGGTGCGGGCCTTGCTGCAATCGGATTGGGTGGCCTGACTGTCAAGCCGCCAGGGAGGGTGGCAAGCCCAGGCCCTGGTAAATGCGCCGCATCTGCGCGGCCAGCCGTTTGGATTGGGGCTGCTGGTTGTACCAGGGCTGCACCAGGTTTTGCAAGGCCGTCCATTGGCCGCTGTGCCGCAGGGCGCTCCAGTAGAGCTGGCTGAACAGGTCGCGCTGGGCATGGCTGCCGCCGACCTCGACCAGGCGCGCAATCAAGGGCCCCAGCTGCTGGGCGGCCTGGCCGTACTGGCCTTGGGCATGGGCCAGCAGGCCGCGCGCGGCGGGCAGGCAGACATCCTGCCAGGCCGTGCGCAGGCGGGGCTGCACTTGCGCATTGGCATGGCCCTGCATGCTGGCCAGCAGCTGCTGCGCGGCCTGCCATTGCCCGGCGCGTGCCAGGCCGTAGAGGTACTGCAGGTCCAGAAACGGCAGCACATGGTCATGCTGGCGCTGCAGCAGATAGGGGCTGAGCTGCTGCCAGCGCTGGCCGACATCGACGCCTTCGAGCTCCAGCCGCGCCAGCAGTGAGATGGAGCCGATCTGGTCCTGCGAATAGGCCGGCACCACGCCCCAGACCTGGCTGTCATGCAGCTGCAGGGCCTCGTCGTGGCGCGCATCCTCCATCAGGAACAGCGCCAGGTGCCACCAGTTGTGCGTCTGCATGAAGGAGTTGAGCCCCGTCCAGCTGCTGCTCGCGTTTTGCATAAAGGCCAGGCCCTCGTCCACGCGGCCTTGGGTCAGCAGTACATGGGCCAGCGCATGGTGGGCCCAGGGCTCCTTGAAGCGCAGCTGCAGCGCATGGCGCGCCGCGTGCTCGGCCTGGCCCAGCAGATGGCATTGCTCATAGGCAAAGGCCAGCATGCCGTGGAAGTAGGGGATATCGGCGCAGTGCGGCTGGGCCGCCAGCGCCATGCGCAGCATGGCCGGGGAATCGCCCAGGTTGAAGGCATGGTAGTGCGCGAGCTTGAGCGCGGCCAGATCGCGCGGGTAGTGGTGGACCAGTGCTTCGAGCCTTTGCGCGGCCAAGGGCGTGTCGCCATCGGCCCAGGCCTCGATGGCGGCCAGCCACTGCGTCTCGCGGTCATGGGCCTGCGCCAGCTGGGTGCGGGCGCGCTGCAAAAAGGGCCGCGCCTGCTGGGCGGCCTGGGCATCTTCGGCAAACAGATGGAGCGCGGCGCACCAGGTTTGCACCAGTGGGCTGGGGTCCTGCGCTGCGATGTCCAGGATGCGCAGCACGCGCATCTCGCAGGCGGCAAAGCCTTCGGCAAAATCGTTCAGGTAGGGCAGGGCGGCCGCATCGCTGCTGACCGGGTTGCCATACAGGTCCTGCTGCGTGCCCATGCGCTGCGCTCCTTGGCTCAGGCCTGGGGCGGCTGGGGCCAGGGCTTTTGCGGGCCACGGATCTGCTCGAAAGCCCGCGACAGCTGCAGCACGCCCAGGTCGTCAAAACGTGCGCCGGCAATCTGCAGGCCAATGGGCAGGCCAGCGGCGGTGTAGCCGCAGTTGATGGACGCAGCCGGCTGCTCCGACATGTTGTAGGGCACGGTAAAGCCGATGTGCTCCAGCGGGCGCAAGGGGTCGTTGGTGGGCGATGCCCATTCGGCATTAAAGGCAGCGTGTGGCGCTACCGGCGAGATCACAAAGTCAAAGGCGCTGCAGGCTTTGACGGTGGCCAGGCGCACCTGGTGGAACTGCTGGCTGGCCTGGAAGACCGCGCTGCCGCTCATGCCCTCGGCGCTCTCGGCCCAGGCGCGGATATAGGGCAGCACCTTGTCGCGCTGCGCGCTGCTGAGCGCCTGCAGATCGCTCAGCGAGCGCATGCGCCAGAAGCGGTCCATGCCGTCCAGCATCGCAGGCGTCATGAAGGGCTGCATCGGCGTGATCTGCGCGCCAGCGGCTTCCAGCAGCGCAGCGGCCTGCTCGATGGCCGCGCGCACCTCGGGCTGCAGCGGCAGGCCGCAGCCGGCATCGAGCAAGAGGCCAATGCGCTTGCCCCGGATAAAGTCCGCGCCGGTGCTGGCCACCGTGCTCCAGGCGATGTCCTGCGGCGGCAGGCTCATCGTGTCGCGCGCATCGGGGGCCGACAGCACCTGCATCATCAGTGCCGAGTCATCCACGCTGCGGGTCATCGGGCCTGCGGCGCGGCCTTGGTAGGGCGGGTCGATGGGGATGCGGCCCAGGCTGGGCTTGAGGCTGTAGATACCGCACCAGCTGGCCGGCAGGCGCAAGGAGCCGCCGATGTCGGTGCCGATGTGCAGCGGCCCGTAGCCTGCGGCGGCTGCGGCACCGCCACCTGCACTGGAGCCGCCCGGGCCCTTGCTCAGGTCCCAGGGGTTGCGCGCCAGCGGGTGAAAGCTCGACAGCCCCGATGACAGCATGCCGTAGTCGGGCATCGTGGTCTTGCTGAAGCAGATGGCATGGGCCTCGCGCAGGCGGGCTGCGGGCGGTGCATCGGCGGCTGCGGGCACCAGCGTGACGGCGGCTGTGCCGGCGGGCAGGGGGTCGCCCTGGGTGGCAATGTTTTCCTTGATCGTCACCGGCAGGCCATCGAGCAGGCCGGCAGGCGCGCCCTTGTGCCAGCGCGCCTCGCTGGCCCGTGCCTGGGCCAGTGCCTCTTCCGGCCGGTAGAGGTAGGTGGCGCAGAGGTGCGGCTCCCACTGCGCGACATGGTCGATGACGGATTGCATGACATCGACAGGGGAGAGTTCTTGCTTTTGGTAGGCGGCCAGCAGCGCTGTGGCGGGCCAATCGTGCAACGCGGTCATATCGGGCAGAAGTCGTGTAAAGAGTAGGGGAACAAAATAAAAAACGCCCATCTCGGCAGGCCGTAGATGGGCGGTGTGCTGGTTTGAAGCCTAGCGCAAGACCGGGTTCAAGCCCAGTACATGGATGACAGGTCGTTGATGAAGATCGGCATGTCCTTCCAGAGACCTCGCACGTTCTTGGCGGCAATGGTCACCCACTGCGGCTGGTACAGGTAGACGTTGGCGGCATCTTCGGCCAGCAGGCGTTGGGCCTCGCCCAGCAGGCGCGAGCGGTCAGCAGGACGGGCTTCGAGCTTGATCTGTTCGAACAGCTTGTTGAACTTCTCGGACTTGTAGCCCCAGTAGTAATCGGGACGGGTGTAGTTCTCCAGGTCGAAAGGCTCGACATGCGAGATCAGCGACAGGTCGTAGTTCTTGTTGGTGTAGGTGCCCGAGAGCCACTGCGCCCATTCCACGTTCTGCAGCTTGACCTCGACACCGATCTTGGCCAGCTGCGCGGCAATGATCTCGCCGCCCTGGCGCGCATACGGCGTGGGGGGCAGGGTCATGCTCAGGCTCAGCGGCGTCTTCACGCCGGCCTCGGCCAACAGCTTCTTGGCCTTTTCCACATCAAAGGGATTGATGCCGGTGGTGTCCACATAGCCATAGGCGCCGGGCACATAGTGGCTGCCGATGGGCACGCCCAGGCCTTCGGCCGCGCCGGCGATGACGGCCTTGCGGTCGATGGCCGCGGACAGCGCACGGCGCACACGCACATCGTCGAGCGGCTTGCGGCGCTCATTGATGGCGACGATGGTCTTGGCGCGCGAGCCGGAGATGACCACCTGGTAGCGCGGGTTGGTCTTGAACTGGTCGATGCCACGGGCCGAGACGCGCGGGAAGATGTCCACATCACCGGCCAGCAAGGCGGCGACTTGCGCAGCCGCATCCGAGATGAAGCGGAAGGTGGCGCGGCGGATGCGGATGCTGCCGGGGTTGCGGTACTGCGGCCAGGCCTCCAAGGTGATGGACGCGCCCTTGCTCCAGTTGCCCAGCTTGTAGGGGCCGGTGCCGATGGGCTTGGTGGCGTTGCTGTCGGCGCTCTTGGGCTCGACGATGATCGAGGTGGCCTGGCCCAGCACAAACAGCAGGTCCGGGTCGATTTCCTTGTTCAGGATCACCACCGTGTGCTCGTCCACCACCTGGGCCGTCAGGTTGGCGAAGGTGCGCTTGTCCTTGTTGGTGCTTTTCTCGCCGGCTGCGCGGTCAAAGGAGAACTTCACGCTGTTGGCGTTGAAGGGCTCGCCGTTGTGAAAAGTCACCCCCTTGCGCAGCTTGAAGGTGTAGCTCTTGAGATCGGGCGAGACTTCCCAGCTTTCGGCCAGCAGCGGTGAGACACTGCCGTCCGAGTTGATCTTGGTCAGCGTCTCGTAGAGGTTGTAGTGCGTGATCTCGGCAATCGACGAGGCGGCGCCAGCGGTGGGGTCGAGCCCTGGCGGCTCCAGGGTCATGCCCAGCACAACGGTGTCTTTCTTGGCCTGTGCCTGGGCGATGCCAGGCAGCCACAGCGGCAGCGGTGCCAGGGTGCCTGCGGCAAGCAGGTGTCTACGGTTCAGCATCCGGGTACTCCTTGGATAGGGTTTTATTCAATTTATGGGGGAAAGCTGTGGAGTGGCGACGCCCTGGCCGGGCGCGCCGAGAAGCTCAAACACGGTTATACAGGACTTGCGCCAATCCCTGCTGGCATGCGGTGTCGCCGCGGTCTGACCTGGGGCACGGCCTGCACCAGTTTTTGCGTATAGGGATGCTGGGCATGCTGGAACAGCTCGCTGGGCGCGCCGCGCTCGACGATCTCACCCTGGTACAGCACCACCACGGCATCGCAGAGGTGGTTGATGACGGCCAGGTCGTGGCTGATGAGCAGGTAGGTGATGCCGTGCTCGCGCTGCAGGTCCTGCATCAGGTTGAGCACCTGGGCCTGCACCGACACATCCAGCGCGCTGACCGGCTCGTCGGCGATGATCAGCCGGGGCTTGGTGATCAGCGCACGGGCGATGGCGATGCGCTGGCGCTGGCCGCCGGAGAACTCATGCGGGTACTTGTCCACATCCTGTGCGCGCAGGCCCACCTGCTGCAGCACCTGGCTGGCGCGCTCACGCTGCTCGGCCCGCGAGGCGGTGTTTTGCGCCTGCAGCGGCTCGCTGACGATGCGCTCGACGGTCTGGCGCGGGTCGAGCGAGCCATAAGGGTCCTGGAAGACCATCTGGAAATCCTTGCGCGCGCGCTGCAGCGCGGCCGCTTCCATGCGGTGCAGGTCCTGGCCTTCCAGCAACACCTGGCCGGAGGTCGGCTGGTCCAGCGCCATCACCAGGCGCGCCAAGGTGGACTTGCCCGAGCCCGACTCGCCGACGATGCCCAGGCTCTGGCCGGCATGCAGCTCAAAGCTCACGCCCTTGAGGGCCTGCACCGTTGGGGGCGCGGAAAACAGCTTTTCGCGGGGCAGGGTGTAGGTGCGCACCAGGTCGCGCACCTGCAGCAAGGGGGTGTCGTGGGGGGCTGCCGTCATGCGGGGGTCTCGTCAGGGGTCTCGGTGGCGATGGCGTAGGCCTCGGGGCGCAGGCAGTGCACCTGGTGCGTCTCCTGCGGATGGGTCGATGGCAGCGCCACGCTGGGCGGCCTTTGCACAAAGCAGGGGGCCTGGGTAAAGCTGCAGCGCCCGGCAAAGGTGCAGCCTGCGGGCAGGTCCACCAGCTCGGGCACCGAGCCGGCAATGGTGTGCAGGCGCTGGGGCTGACCCTGGATGCGCGGCTGCATGCTGGGGCGCGCGGCCAGCAGGCCCCGGGTGTAGGGGTGGGCCATGTGCTCGAACACGGCCTCGGTGCTGCCCGATTCGACGACGGTGCCGCCATACATCACGACCATCTTGTCTACGTTCTGCGAGATCACGCCCAGGTCGTGCGAGATCAGCAGCAAGGCCATCTGGCGCTCCTGCACCAGCCCATTGATCAGGTCCAGGATCTGCTGCTGGATGGTGACGTCCAGCGCCGTCGTGGGCTCGTCGGCGATCAGCAGATCCGGGCCACAGGCCAGCGCCATCGCAATCGTGATGCGCTGGCGCTGCCCGCCCGAGAACTGGTGTGGGTAGGCGTCAAAGCGCTGCGCCGGCTGGGCGATGCCGACGCGGTCGAGCAGCGCAATCGCCTCTTCACGGGCCTGGCGCGCGCTCCAGCCCTTGTGCAGGCGCAGCGGTTCGCTGATCTGGCGGCCAATGGTGTGCACCGGGTTGAGGGCCGTCATCGGCTCCTGGAAGATCATCGCAATGCGGTTGCCGCGCACGCTGCGCCACCAGTGGTCGGGCTGCTGCACCAGGCTTTGGCCATCCAGCGTAGCGCTGCCGTTGACCTGGGCCGATTCGGGCAGCAGGCCCATCAAGGCCATGGCCGTGATGGACTTGCCGCAGCCCGACTCGCCAATCAGGCCCAGGGCCTGGCCGCGCTCGATCTGGAAGCTGACATCGCGCACGGCGCGGGCGGGGCCCCGGTGGGTTTGCAGCACGATTTCCAGGTGCTGTACATCGATCAATGCCATGGCGACTCCTTAGCGCTTGCGGGCCAGACGCGGGTCAAGCAGGTCGCGCAGACCGTCGCCCAGCAGGTTGAGGCCCAGCACCGACAAGGCAATCGCCACGCCTGGGAAGACGGCCAGCAGCGGCGCCTGGAACATCAAGGTCTGTGCCTCGCTCAGCATGCGGCCCCAGGACGGCTGCGGCGGCTGCGTGCCCAGGCCCAGGTAGGACAGTGCGGCCTCGGCCAGGATCGCAATCGCAAAGCGGATGGTGCTCTGCACGATCAAGGTGGCCGAGATATTGGGCAGCACATGCTGCCAGGTGATGGCCCAGGCGCCCTTGCCGCAGGCGCGCGCGGCGGTGACGTATTCGCGCCCCCAGATGGTGTTGGCCGAGCCGCGGGCGATGCGGGCGAACATCGGTATGTTGTAGATGCCGATGGCCACGATGGCATTGATGATGCCCGGGCCGAACACGGCCGTCAGCATGATGGCCGAGAGAATGGCGGGGAATGCCAGCGAGAAATCGGCCAGGCGCATGATGGCCTCTTCGACCCAGCCGCGTTTGGCAGCGGCCAGCAGGCCCAGCGCCGTGCCAACCACCACGCCGATGCCCACGGCAATGACGCCCACCAAAATGGAAGCGCGCGCGCCCAGCAGCAGTTGTGAGGCGACATCGCGCCCATAGGCATCGGTGCCCAGCCAGTGGGCGAGCGATGGCCCTTGCAGCTTGGCCTCCATGTTCATCTCGAAGGCCGAGTGCGGCGTCCAGACATAGGACAGGCCAGCGGCGAGCAGGAGCAGGGCCGTGAGCACCAGGCCAATCATGAAGCTGGGGTTGCGCAGCGCGCGGCGCCACAGCGTGTTGCGGGATGCCGTGTGGCCAGGCGCTGGGCTGGCAGCGGGCGTGGGCAGGATGGGGGCGACGGAGGTAGGCGGTTGCATGGCGTGCTCAGATATCGCTGGCTTTGGTGCGGGGGTCGATCCAGGCATAGAGCAGGTCCACCACGAAATTGACGATCACCACCATGGCGGCCAGCAGCATCACGCAGTTACGCACCACCATCAGGTCCCGGTTGGCAATGGCCTGAAAGATCAGCCGGCCCATGCCGGGCAGGTAGAACACGTTCTCGACCACGATCGTGCCGGCCATCAGCTCGGCAAACTGCAGCCCCATCACGGTGACGACGGGCACCAGTGCATTGCGCAGCACATGGCCGTAGAGCGCTGCGCGTTGCGACAGGCCCTTGGCCCGGGCGGTGCGCACAAAGTCTTCACGCAGCACTTCGAGCACCGAGGACCGCGTGATGCGCGCCAGAATGGCCGCCTGCACCACGGCCAGCGACAGCGCCGGCAGCATCAGCGATTTGAGCGCCGCCCAGGGCGAGCCGCCCGAGGCCTCGGTCCAGCCCGGAAAACCGCCGGCCGAGAACCATTTGAGGTGCACCGAAAACAGCAGGATCAGCAAGATGGCGAACCAGAAATTGGGGATGGCAATGCCCAGCTGCGCCATGCCCATGACGCTGACATCGCCGAGCTTGTTGTGGCGGCTGGCGGCATAGATGCCGGCGGCCAGTGCCACCACGGTGGTGATGGCCATCGCCATCAAGGCCAGCGGCAAGGTGAGTGCCATGCGCTCGGCAATCAGTTCGATGACCGGGGTGCCGTAGCTGTAGCTGTTGCCCAGGTCCAGGTGCACGAGGCCCGAGATCCAGTGCACATAGCGCTCCCAGGCGGGCTGGTTGAGCCCGAGCTGTTCGGCCAGCTCAGCGACTGCTTCGGGCGCGGCATCGGGCCCCATCAGCATCTGGGCGGCGTTGCCGGGCAGGATCTCCAGAACGAGGAAGACGACAATCGAGGTGCCCAACAAGGTGAGCAGCAAGGTGAGTGTGCGCTTGAGAATGAAAAGACCCATGGGTAGCCGTCGTGGTTAGGAAAGGCGCGCAGACCTGCTGGTGCTTGTTGTATTTTTTCGCAGCGGCAAGCATAACGCGAACAATTCCGACACACCATACATGCTTACTCGCAGTGCCACGAGTATGGCTAAGGAGGTCGCGGGATAATGTCGCTCATGTCACACTTCTTCCCCCGTGCTGGAATCTTGGAGACGCATCCATGGCCTTGATGATTACCGATGAGTGCATCAACTGCGATGTCTGTGAGCCCGAGTGCCCCAACGATGCCATCTCGATGGGGGAGGACTACTACGAGATCGATCCGCACCGCTGCACCGAATGCGTGGGCCACTTCGATGAGCCCCAGTGCGTGCAGATCTGCCCGGTCGCCTGCATTCCGGTGCACCCCGATTTTCAGGAAGACAAGCCTACCTTGATGCAGCGCTATGTGCGCCTGCAGGCCGACAAGGGCCTGTGACTGCGGGGTGATCGGGTGGTGATGGGCCGGTAGCCCGGCGCGCTCAGAGGGCCTCTGGGCGCGGCGGCTTGGGCCGCTGGGGCTTGGTGGTGTGGATCTTGAGCGTGGCCTTTTCCATGTCGCCGGCCAGCAGCTCGCGCGATGCCTGCAGCGCATGGATGATGCTGTCCTCGATCAGCTTGCGCTGGTCGGGTGCGGGCTTGCGCAGCACCCAGTTGGGTACCTCCTGCTTGTCCCCGGGGTGGCCGATGCCGATGCGCAGGCGCCAGTAATCGGACGATCCCAGCTGCGCATGGATATCGCGCAGGCCATTGTGGCCGCCGTGACCTCCGCCGCGCTTGAGCTTGACCTGGCCGGGCGGCAGATCGAGCTCATCGTGCACCACCAAAATCTCTTCGGGCTTGATCTTGAAAAAACGTGCAAGGGCGCCGACCGACTTGCCCGACAGATTCATGAAGGTCTGGGGCTCGAGCAGCCAGACCGACTCGCCCTGCACCGAAGTACGTGCGACCAGGCCATAGTAATTGCGGTCGGGCACCAGCTGCAGGCGCAAGTCCTGGGCCAGCGCATCAATCCACCAGAAGCCGGCGTTGTGGCGCGTGCCTTCGTATTCAGGGCCGGGGTTGCCGAGGCCAACAAACAGCTTGATCATGGGCGGATGGAATGGGGTGGTGGGAAGAATGAAAAAAGGCTGCATTGACCAGCAATGCAGCCTCTGGCTTGCAGACGCCAGGGGCGTCAGCAGCTTGCTGTGCGATTAAGCAGCAGGCGCTTCGCCTTCTGCAGGTTCAACAGCGGCAGGAGCGGCCACGGACACCAGCGCAGGGTTGGTTTGTGCAGCCAGCTTCACGCCCTTGGGCAGAGCGATGTCCTTCAGGTGGATGGTCGAGCCCTTTTCCAGCTTGCTCAGGTCCACCGCGATGAATTCGGGCAGGTCCTTGGGCATGCAGATCACTTGGATTTCGGTCACAACCGGGGTCACCAGGTACTTGTCGATCTTCACTGCTGGGGATTCTTCAGCACCGCTGAAGTGCACTGGCACCTTCATGGTCAGCGCGGTGTTGGCATCGACGCGTTGGAAGTCGATGTGCAGCACCAGCTGCTTGTAGGGGTGGTATTGCACGTCGCGCAACAGCACTTGGCTCTTGGCGCCGTCCAGGTCCAGTTCCAGCACGGATGCGTGGAAGGCTTCCTTCTTGAGGGCGTACCACAGGCTGTTGTGGTCCACTTCGATCAACTGAGGCTCAGCAGCAGCACCGTAGATGATGCCAGGCGTACGGCCAGAATTACGCAGGCGGCGGCTCGCACCCGTACCTTGCTTAGCGCGCGCAAAAGCGACAACGTTCATTTTATTACTCCAATGTGGGATGAACCGCGACCAGTTCACCCGGTTAAAAAGGCCGCTACAAATTGCAGCGGCCAGCGAAAACTATCTATTTTAGCAGAAAGCAGAAAAAGGGCCTTGCGGGCCCTTTGATCAGTCGGCTTCCTGGAACAGGCTCATCACCGATTCGCCGGTGGCGATGCGGTGGATGGTCTCACCGATCAGCGGTGCCACCGACAACTGGCGGATCTTGCTGCAGTTGCGTGCTTCGGCCGACAGCGGGATGGTGTTGGTCACCACGACTTCGTCCAGCGCCGCGCCGTTGCCGATACGCTCGATGGCCGGGCCCGAGAAAATGGGGTGCGTGCAATAGGCGTAGACCTTCTTGGCGCCACGTTCCTTCAGCACTTCCGCCGCCTTCACCAAGGTGCCTGCGGTGTCGATCATGTCGTCCATGATCACGCAGTTGCGGCCGTCGATGTCACCGATCACATGCATGACTTCGGAGACATTGGCCTTGGGGCGACGCTTGTCGATGATGGCCAGATCGCAATGGAGTTGCTTGGCCAGTGCGCGTGCACGCACCACACCGCCAACGTCCGGCGACACAACGATCAGGTCTTCGTAGTTCTTCTGGCGCAGATCGCCCAGCAGCACAGGCGATGCATAGATGTTGTCCACCGGAATATCGAAGAAGCCCTGGATCTGGTCGGCGTGCAGGTCCATGGTCAGCACGCGGCTCACGCCAGCGGCTTGCAGCATGTTGGCCACCACCTTGGCCGTGATAGGCACGCGGGTCGAGCGAACACGGCGGTCCTGGCGGGCGTAGCCGAAATAGGGGATCACCGCGCAGATATGCTCAGCCGATGCACGCTTCAGGGCGTCGACCATCACCAGCAGTTCCATCAGATGGTCGTTGGTGGGCGCGCAGGTAGGTTGCACCACGAACACATCGCGGGTACGGACGTTTTGCTTGATCTCGACGGTGACTTCACCGTCAGAGAAACGGCCTACGTCGGCGTTACCCAAAGAGGTATGGAGGTGTTGTGCAATTTCAGAGGCAAGTTCGCGGTTGGCGTTGCCAGTGAAAACCATGAAGTCTGGATGATGGTCTTGCATAGCGTCCCAGTGGGTATGGGTTAGCTGTGTGCGTTGCTTGTACGCGGTAAGAAATATGGCAGGGGAAGAAGGATTCGAACCTTCGCATGCCGGAATCAAAATCCGGTGCCTTAACCAGCTTGGCGACTCCCCTACAAGAATTGGTGCTAAGCATCACCAATCCTTTGAAACTTTCAGTCTTGGGTCCAGCCTCTGAGAGGATGTTCCATCAGACTTGTGCAATCTTTCACTGTCCAGTCTTGTGAAAAACTGCTCTGGCAGCTATTAGCTTGCATTTTCTTCACTGCGAAAACTGCGCTACCTGAGCCCGTCATTCTAGCATGTAATCCTTGTGATTTCAAAAAGTCAGAAACTTTTTTTATCGAAGGGCACAGGCTTTCTGCGACCGGCTGCAAGTCGTTTCGACCGAAGTCAAAGTTCTCTGCAGCGAAGCTCGTCATTGTAGCAGCTTCTGAATCGCGTTTTAGGCTCGGACTTGAAAAAATAAGTTTCGTATCCAGACCCTCTTGCGGCTTCACAACTACCAGCGCGGTGTCTGCTAGTTGCTGCTCGTTTTCGAGTGGACGTATTATGTCACCGATTCCTTCGACCCAAGCCGATTTTCCAAAAATAAAAAACGGAACATCGGCGCCCAGCGTCAAGCCGATGCGCTGCAGTTCGCTGCGCGAGAGCTTCAAATCCCAGAGCTGGTTCAGGGCCAGCAAGGTGCTAGCTGCATCGGAGGAACCGCCGCCCATGCCCGCCTGGGCCGGCAGGTTTTTATGCACGCCGATGTGCACGCCCTGCTTGCAGCCGGTGGCCTGCTGCAAGGCCCGCGCGGCGCGGGTGATCAGGTCATCGGCGGGCAGCGGGGTGTTCAGGTCTTCGCGGCTGATCTGGCCGCCGCTGCGCAGCTCAAAGTGCAGCGTGTCGGCCCAGTCGATGAGCATGAAGACCGACTGCAGCAGATGGTAGCCATCGGCGCGTCTGCCGGTGATGTGCAGGAAGAGGTTGAGCTTGGCAGGCGCGGGAACGTCGTACAGCGTACGCATGGATCAGGGTCTCACAAAAAAATCATGGCGCATCGAGCACGATGCGCAGGCTGGCTTCAGGCAGGGGATCGAGACGGCGGGCCAGAATCTTGCCTTCGCTGCGCGCCTCCAGATCGGCCTGCCAGCCGGCCGCCTCCGTGGGCTTGCCCTGCAGCCAGTCAAACAGCGCAGCAATCGGCAAGCTGGTGCCCAGCAAGGTCTGCGTCAACCCATCGAGCGAGCTGGCCTGGCGGGTTTGCGTGCCTTGCTGCGCGCTCGCCTGGCCGGGTGACCATTGCACGCGCGCCACGATATTGCCCAGCGGGTTGAGCAGTACCAGCTCGCCCGAGTCGGGGCTGCCCGACAGCTCAAAGCTGCCGCTGGTGGTTTGCGGGGGGCTGTCCAGCACCTGCACCGACATGCGGCCCGACCAGTAGGTCTTGCCGGGTGCGGCCTCCAGCTGGCGCGCTGCCGTGCTGCAGGCCGAGAGGAGGGGGAGCAAGCCGGTGCCGATGGCAGCCAGGCAGAGCTGCCTGCGCTGCAGCATCATGGCTTGATTCCCAGGCGCTCGAAGGTCTTCTTGACCATGTCGTTGTTGGGCGCGGTCTTCAGAACCGTGCGCAGCAGCTCTTCGGCAGGCCGTGTCTTGCCCTGTTTCCACCAGACTTCGGCCAGGTGGGCGCCAATCTCGGCATCGGGCTGCTTGGTGTAGGCCTGCTCCAGCAGCTCGGCGGCGCGCTCGAGGTTGCCCAGCTTGAACTCGACCCAGCCGAGGCTGTCGGTGATGAAGGGGTCACCGGGCGACATGCTCAGCGCCTTTTCGATCAGGCTCTTGGCCTCATCGAGCTTGAGGCCGCGATCGGCCAGCGAGTAGCCCAGCGCGTTATAGGCATGGTGAAAATCGGGCTGCAGCTCGATCAGCCGGCGCAGCTGGGTCTCGGCCAGTTCCATGTTGTTCATGCGCTCGGCCAGCATGGCCTGCTCGTACAGCGCATCCGGGTCTTGCGGCTGCAGCGCGACCAGGCGCCCTTGCAGCTCCAGCGCCTTGGCATAGTTCTTGGCGGTCTTTTGCAGCTGCACCTGCGCGGCCAGCTTGGCGCGCGCCTCGCCGGCGTTGCCTTCGGGCAACTGATCCAGCAAGACCGCGGCAGCATCGTAGTTGCCTTGCTGCATCTGGATGGAGGCCTTGCGCAAGGTGGCCAGCGCGGTGTTGCCAGCCTTGGCGATCTCATCGGCCCAGCGGTCGGCTTCGGCCCATTTCTGCTGGGCCTCGGCCATCTGCTCGCGCAGCATCAGGCTTTGGATGCGCACTTCGCGCTGCAGCACGGCCGAGGGGAATTTGTCGATCAGGGTATCGAGCTTGAGCAGGGAGACATCGGCCTCGGTGTACTGCTTGAGCTGGGCTTCCAGCGCGGCCTTTAGCATCCAGGCGTCGGCAGATTCGGGGCTCAGGCGCGTGGCGTTTTCCAGCTGGGTTTTGGCCTCGGCAAAGCGCTCAGCGTTCATCAGGCTGCGCGCATAGGCCAGGTGGGCTTCACCGCTCTTGGACTTGTCCAAAAAGTCCACCACCAGCGCCTCCGCCCCGGGCACGCCGGCGTTGACCAGGTCCGCAGCCAGCTTGGCTGCACTTTCGTTGTCGGGGTTGAGTTGCAGCGACCGGCGGGCGGACGCGAGCGCCTCGGTCTTCTGGTCGGCGGCCAGCTCCATGCGGCCAATGGCGGCCCAGGATTCGGGGCCGGTGGCGGGATTTTCCAGCTCGGGGGTCAGCGCCTCGCGCACAATGCGGGCGGCCAGCACCTGGTCGCTCAGGCGCCGGTAGATGCTGGGGATGGCGCGGATCCAGTCGAGCTTTTCATCGGGCTTGGCCAGCGCGATCTCTTGCTTGAGCAGAGGGCCGGTTTCCTCGCCATGGTTGGTCGAGAGCATCACCTGCAGCATGTAGCGGCTGGCTGCGCGCGATTGCGGAAAGGCGCTTTTCCAGGCCTGGGCCACCTCGGTGGCACGGCTGGCAGAGCGCGACAGCAGCGCCAGCTGCGCGCTGCGCTGGTAGACCTTTTCGTCACCCGAGCGGCGGGCGGCATCGAGCAGCAACTCCACGCTGGTGGCCGCATCACCGCGGTAGGCATACATTTCGCCCAAAAGCAGCTCGTAAAAAAGCTCCGCATCCAGCTCGACTCTGGCATCATCGGCGCGCTCGGCCGCCGCCAAGGCCAGTTGCCGCTGGGCAGCGCCATGCTGCGGTGCTTGGGCAGGCGCTGCAAACGCGGGTGCCATCAGGCCGGAGGCCAGAAAATAAGCCAGTAAACGAAGTTTTTGCGTCATCGGCCCATAATAAACGATGCCCAAGGGCCTTGCAGAAGGAAGAAAGTGCCAGAGTTACCAGAAGTGGAAGTCACGCGGCGGGGATTGGTTGCGCCGCTGCAAGGCGCGCGCATTGCCGCCGTGCGCATGGGCAAGCCTTTGCGCTGGCCGCTGGGCATCGACACCGCCGCGCTGGCCGGGCGCACCATCACCGAGGTGCAGCGCCGGGGCAAATACATCGTGCTCGTGCTGGACCAGGGCGTGGTGCTGATCCACCTGGGCATGTCCGGCAGCCTGCAGGTCAGCCCCAGGGATGCGCCCGCCGGCCCGCATGACCATTTCGACCTGTTCACCGACCAGCATCTGCTGCGCCTGCATGACCCGCGCCGTTTTGGTGCGGTGGTCTGGTCGCCCGATGCCGATTCCGGCATGGCCGCCAAGCTGTTGGCCAACCTGGGCGTGGAGCCCCTGGGTGCCGGCTTCAGCGTGGAGCACCTCTGGGCCGGGCTGCAAAAATCGCGCACGCCGATCAAGCAGCTGCTGCTGGGCGGCCAGGTGGTCGTGGGTGTGGGCAATATCTACGCCAGCGAGGTGCTGTTCCTGGCCGGCATCTCGCCGACCAAACCGGCCAACCAGACCACGCGGCCCCAGGCGAAACGCCTGCATGCCGCGATTGTGGAGGTGCTGACCCGCTCGATTGCGCTGGGCGGCAGCACCTTGCGCGATTTTGTCCAGGTCAATGGCTATGCCGGTGCCTTCCAGGCGCAGGCCAGCGTCTATGGCCGGGCCGGAGAGCCCTGCCCGCAATGCGGCCAGCCGGTGCAGCTCATCAAGCAAGGGCAGCGCAGCACCTATTACTGCAAGCGCTGCCAGAAATAAACGCGGGCCTGGCAGGCCGCCCCAGAGCGGCCAGGCCCACCGATAACTACTCCCCCCGAGAACAGCGATTGTGAGTCGATTTTCTGAACAGATCGTGGCCTGGCAGACAGTCCACGGAAGACACCATCTGCCGTGGCAGAACACCCAGGATGCCTACCGCGTCTGGCTGTCCGAGATCATGCTGCAGCAAACCCAGGTCAGCACCGTGCTGGGCTACTACGAGCGCTTTTTGCAGCGCTGCCCCACGGTGGCCGACCTGGCAGCGGCCAGCGATGAAGAGGTGATGGCGCTGTGGAGCGGCCTGGGCTACTACAGCCGCGCGCGCAACCTGCACCGCTGCGCCAAAGAGGTGATGGAGCGCTTTGGCGGCGCGTTTCCGCACACGGTCGACGAGCTCTCGTCCTTGCCCGGCATTGGCCGCTCGACTGCCGGCGCGATTGCCTCGTTCTGCTTTGCGCAGCGCGCTGCCATTCTGGACGCCAACGTCAAACGGGTGCTCACACGCGTGCTGGGCTTTGAGGACGACCTGGCCAGCAGCGCCGCTGAGAAAAAGCTCTGGGCGCTGGCCGAAGATCTGCTGCCCACCAACGACCTGGCGCGCAATATGCCGCGCTACACCCAAGGCATGATGGACATGGGCGCCACCATCTGCACCGCCAAGAAGCCCAGCTGCCTGCTGTGCCCGGTGCACGGCGATTGCGTGGCCCACCGCCAAGGCCAGCCCGAGCGCTATCCCGTCAAGACCAAGAAATTGAAGCGCAGCGCCGCTAGCTGGTGGCTGCTGTGCTGGCAGCGGCCCGATGGCGCCATCTGGCTGGAAAAGCGCCCCGCGCCCGGCATCTGGGCCGGCCTGTTCTGCCTGCCGGTCTACGACAGTGAAGAGGCGCTGCTTGCGCAGTCGGCACAGCACGGTGATGCCTCGGAGGCGGTGCATGCCCGGCCTTTTCTGCATGTGCTCACGCACAAGGATCTGCATCTGCACCCGGTGCGGATACCCGTTGCCAGCGATGGTGTGCCCACGCCCTCGGGCCAGTGGTGCCTGCCTGCGCAATGGCCCGATCTGGGACTGCCCGCGCCGATTCGCAGCCTGCTGCAGCGCGGGTTTTGAGGCGGGCTCGGCTGCCGGCACTGGCGTCCTTTACCGGGCTTGTCCTGCAAAGGGCGCCGCTGCCCGGTGCTTAGACTGCAGCCATCTTCTTGTTTTGAAAGTACGCCATGGAACCCACTGTCCACCCCTTCTCGTCGCTGTTCCAGCAACTGGGCCTGCCCGATGATGATGCCTCGATCCGCCAGTTCATCGAATCGCACCGCCCGCTGCCCGACAAGGTGCTGCTGGCAGATGCGGCATTCTGGTCGCCAGCGCAAGCGCGTTTCCTGCGCGAGAGCATCAGCGCCGATGCCGATTGGGCCACGGTAGTTGACCAGCTCAGCGTCGCCTTGCGCGCCGAGTAAGCAGCGCGGGCATCAGCTTTTTTTGGCGCCCAGCTCGCGGTGGCGCTGCAAGGTGGTCCAGCGGCCTTGAAAGTGCTGGGCCAGCGCATTGACCAGGTAGACCGAGCGGTGCTGGCCGCCGGTGCAGCCCACCGACACGGTGGCGTAGCTGCGGTGGTTCTTCACCAGTTCGGGCAGCCAGTTGTCCAGAAAACGGATGATATCGGCCTGCATCTGCAGCACCTTGGGCTGCTGCGCCAGGAAGTTGGCAACCGGTGCTTCCAGCCCGGTGTGGGGCCGCAACTCGGGCTCGTAGTAGGGGTTGGGCAGCATGCGCACATCGAACATGTAGTCGCTGTCGATGGGGATGCCATGCTTGAAACCAAAGGACTGGAACAGCAAGGTCAGGCTCGATTGCGGTGCCTGGATCCACTCCTTGATATAGGCCTGCAGCTGGGAGCCGCGCATATTGCTGGTGTCGATCACATGGGCCTGCTCGCGCAGATCGGACAGCAGCGCACGCTCCTCTTCAATCATCTGCACCAGCGCACGCGGGCCTTCCTGCAGCTTTTCGTTGGTCAGCGGGTGGCGCCTGCGGGTTTCGGAGAAGCGGCGCATCAGCGTGTCGCGCTGCGCATCCATGTAGATCAGCCGTACCTGCGCGCCCGCTTCGCGCAGCCGCTCGAGTTGCTCGGGCACCAGGTACAGGCCCTTGGCGCTGCGCGCATCCATTGCAATGGCCACGCGGCTGCCGTGCTGCCAGTGCTCCAGCGACACCAGCGCCTGCATCAGCTCGGGCGGAAAGTTGTCCACACAGTAGTAGCCCACGTCTTCGAGCGCATGCAGTGCCACGGACTTGCCCGAGCCGGCCATGCCGGTGATGACCACCACTTCCAGCGGCTGCGGGGCAGATGTCTTATCGGTCATTCATTCCTCCGGCAATCATCTCTTGGGCATGCGCCCGGCTGGTGGCCGAGAGGTTTTCGCCGCCCAGCATGCGGGCAATTTCATTGACCCGCTCGTCATCGGCCACGGTACGGATATGGCTGGTGCTGCCGCCCTTGCTGCGCTGCTTGGCCACCAGCAGGTGGTGGTCG
This sequence comes from Comamonas sp. MYb69, assembly GCF_037479315.1. Lineage (NCBI taxonomy): Bacteria > Pseudomonadati > Pseudomonadota > Betaproteobacteria > Burkholderiales > Comamonadaceae > Comamonas > Comamonas sp. MYb69. Next base: position 199,886 of record NZ_JBBGZG010000006.1, on the reverse strand, counting down.
CCGCGCGCAGCCACCTGGGCCAGGTGGGTGACGGCCAGCACCTGGCGGTCACGGCCCAGCGCCCGCATCACACGGCCCACCGCATCGGCCACCGCGCCACCAATGCCCGAATCGATCTCGTCAAAAATCAGGGTGGGCGCCTGGCCGAGCTGGCTGGTCGATATTGCAATGGCCAGCGAGATGCGCGAGAGCTCGCCGCCCGAGGCTACCTTGGCAATCGGCTTGGGATCGATGCCGGGGTGGCCGGCGACCAGCAGTTCCACATCGTCGATGCCATCGCTGCGCGGCTCGCGTGCGGGGCTGACCTGGGCGACAAAACGGCCGCCGGCCATGCCCAGGTCCTGCATCGCAGCGGTGATGGCCTTGGACAGGCGCTTGGCCGCCTGCTGGCGCGCCTGGCTCAGCGTAGCGGCCACTTTTTGGTAGGCCTCCTGTGCCTGCTGGGCGTTCTTGCTGAGTTGCACCATGTCGGAGGAGGCTTCGAGCGCCAGCAGCTCGGCATGCCAGCCCTGCAGCAGCGCGGGCAGGTCTTCGGGCGCACGCTTGTAGCGCCGCGCCAGCGATATCCAGCTGCCCAGGCGCTGGTCCAGCTGTTCGAGCTTGTCCGGGTCCAGCTCGGCATGGCGCAGGTAGCCGTTGAGCGAGCGTATCACATCCTCGAGCTGGGCCAGGCACGACTCCAGCGATTCGGCCATCGCCGAAAAACCCGGCTCCACATGGGCCTGGTCCTGCAGCGCATGCAGGCTGCGGTTGACCTGGGTGAGCGCGCCGCCGTCTTCGCCTTCCAGGCTGGCCATCGCGTTGTTGGCCGCGTCCATCAAAGCCTGGGCATTGGACAGGCGCCCATGCTGGGTGTTGAGCTCTTCCCATTCCTGCGGGCCGGGCGCGAGCTTGTCGATTTCGGCGATCTGCCAGAGCAGGCGTTCGCGCTCGCGCTGGTGGGTTTCTTCCATGCTGCGCGCTTGCTGCAAGGCCTTGTCGGCACTGCGCCACAGCGCATAGGCGCGTTGCGTGGGGGTGCTGTCGCCACCGGCATAGGCATCGAGCAGCTGGCGCACCGATTCGGGCTGGGTCAGCCCCTGCCAGGCATGCTGGCCATGGATATCGACCAGCGCGCCGGCAATGCTGCGCAGCTGCGTGGCGGTGGCGGGCACGCCATTGATCCAGAACTTGCTCTTGCCCTGCGCATCGATCACGCGGCGCAGCAGCAAGGTTTCCTCACCCGGCATGTCGTTGTCGGCCAGAAAGCCTTCGAGCGTGGCGGGCGTATCGAACTCGGCCATCAGCTCGGCGCGGCTCGCGCCCTGGCGCACAAAGCCGGTGTCGGCGCGGTGGCCGAGCACCAGCTGCAAGGCATCGATCAGGATCGATTTGCCGGCACCTGTCTCGCCCGTCAGCGCCGTGAAGCCGGGCTGGAAATCCACCTCCAGCTGCTCGACGATGACGAAATCACGCAAGCCAATGCGTCTGAGGCTCATGGCGTGATGCCTCCTTCGTTCCAGCCCAGCTTTTTGCGCAGGGTGGCGTAGTAGTTCCAGCCCCGGGGGTGCAGAAAGCGCGCCTTGTGCGGCGCGCTGCGCACCAAAATCTTGTCACCGCGCAGGATGGAGGCGAGCGACTGCATGTCGAAATTGGCGGCCACATCGCGCCCGCCAATCACCTCGATCGAAATCTCCTGCGTGTCCGGAATCACGCTGGGCCGGTTGGACAGCATATGCGGCGCAATCGGTGCCATCACCCAGCAGGGCACCGTCGGGTGCACGATGGGGCCGCCGACCGACAGCGCATAGGCCGTCGAGCCGGTCGGGGTGGCAATGATCAAGCCGTCCGCGCGCTGGTTGGCCACCAGCTGGCCATCGACCTCGACCCGCAGCTCGACCATGCCCGAGGTTCCGCCCCGGTTCACCACCACATCGTTGAAGGCCAGGGCCTCGAAGACGCATTGGCCTTCGCGCATCACGCGGGCATGGATCATCGAGCGCACTTCTTCTTCGTACTCGCCAGCCAGAATCGCCGACAGCGGGCCCATGAAGGTCTGCAGCGGCACATCGGTCACAAAGCCGAGGCGCCCCTGGTTGATACCGACCAGCGGCGTGTTGTACTGGGCCAGCTCGCGCCCCACGCCCAGCATGGTGCCATCACCGCCCAGCACAATGACCAGGTCGCAGCGTTCACCGATCTGCTGCATGCTGAGCGTCGGGTAGTGTTCCATGCCGGTGAAGGCGGCGGTTTCCTGCTCCAGGAATGCAGTGCCGCCCTGGGCCTCGATATAGCAGGCGATCTGGCTGAAAGCCGCATAGGACTGCTGGCGCACCTCGGCAGTGGGCGGTGCATGGTGTTTGCCGATCAGGGCAATGTGTTGGAAGCGAGACTGCATACGCAAATTACATCACCAAAGTGGCGTAATCTTTTTGAATTTCTTGAGCAGCCCCAGGTGGCGGCTGCCGCCTGCCCTGCAAAGGCGGGCCGCGCCGGTGGCCGGGGCTGGGCCTGGAGCTGCGCTGGCGCCTGCAGGCAGGCACGCGGGGCAGCTACGGCTTCATTGTTGCATGGGCGCCATAAGTCGGGTGCGTGGTAGCCATCTCTGGGGTCCGGCTGCTGGCTGGCGTGCTCCGGGTATCCCTGGTTCTGGCCCGAACGCGCCTGCTGGTGCCAAGGACACGGATAAAATGCGCCCATGCTCGATGACCGCGCCCGGCTGCTGCTCAAAACCTTGGTGGAACGCTATATAGCGGATGGCCACCCAGTGGGCTCCCGCGCGCTCACGCAGGCGCCGGGGCTGGACTTTTCGCCGGCCACGATCCGCAATGTGATGGCCGACCTCGAAGGCCTGGGCCTGATTGCCAGCCCCTACACCTCCGCCGGCCGCATCCCCACGGCCAAGGGCTACCGCCTGTTTGTAGACACCATGCTGACCGTAGACCCGGACCAGGTCGTGTCGGCCGAGATTGCGCCCGAGCAGCCGCAAAAGGTCATCACCAGCGCTGCTGGCGTGCTGTCGGAGCTGTCGCAGTACGTAGGCGTGGTGCAGGCGCCGCGCAAAAGCTCGTCGTTCCGCCATATCGAGTTCTTGCGCCTGTCGGAAAAGCGCATCCTGCTGATCCTGGTCTCACCCGAGGGCGATGTGCAAAACCGGGTGATCTTTACCGAGTCGGACTATTCCCAAAGCCAGCTGATCGAGACGGCCAACTACCTCAACGCCCATTACGCCGGTTTGGCGATGGAGCAGGTGCGCCAGCTGCTGCGCAAGGAAGTGGACAGCCTGCGCGACGAGATCGCCGCACTGATGCTGGCGGCGGTGAATGTCGATGAAGACGCCCAGGAGGCGCCGCATGAGCTGGTGATTGCCGGCGAGCGCAACCTGCTGGCCGTCAGCGATTTCAGCAACGACATGACCAACCTGCGCCGGGCCTTTGACCTGTTCGAGCAAAAGACCCAGATCCTGCACCTGCTGGAGAACTCCAACCGCGCCGAAGGGGTGCAAATCTACATCGGTGGCGAGAGCCAGCTGCTGTCCGTCGAGGAGCTGTCGGTCGTCAGCACCCCCTACCAGGTCAATGGCAAAGTCGTCGGCACCTTGGGCGTCATCGGCCCCAAACGCATGCCCTACGAGAAGATGATCCAGATCGTTGGAATCACCTCCAAGCTCGTATCCAACGCGCTGAGCCATCCGAAATAAACGCTAGAATGCAAAGCTTCACTCGCCGGGCATCCCGGCAAGTGGTGGTGCCGGGGCGTTAGCTCAGTTGGTTAGAGCAGAGGACTCATAATCCTTTGGTCGCGGGTTCAAGTCCCTCACGCCCTACCAGATTCATTGGCTGCACAGCTATCATTTTTGATGCTGTGTGGCTTTTTTATTGGCGCTGGTGCGCGCGGCGTTTGCTGTATTGCCGAATGTACCCATGACAAAACGGTCATTCTGGGCTGCAGCAGCACCCTCTGCCCAGCGGCTCCCACAGCCCCTGAGTCTGGCAATGACCAACCCATGCCGGTTCATAATCATCCCCCAACTTGTTCCAGAGGCCTCTTTCATGGTGGATAAATCCTTGCTGCAGCAGCTGGTGCTGGAGCGGCTGGCCGATGACCTGCGGCAGGTCGAGCAGGCGGTGAGCGCTGCGCATGAGGCCGCGACCCACGAGGAGAATATTGCCGAGAACAAGTACGACACCTTGGGCCTGGAGGCGGCCTATCTGGCGACGGGCCAGGCGCGTCGCGCTGAGGCCATACGACAGGCGCTGGTCCATTGGCGGATTTTTTGCCCGCAGCCCTATAGCGCCGGCAGGGGCATACAGCTGGGCGCGCTGATTTGCCTGCTGGATGCGGACGAGAGACAGCAGCAGATCTTTCTCGGCCCTGAAGGGGGCAACATGAAGCTGGTCATTGGCACTGAGTCCATCCAGGTCATCAGCAGCCAAGCGCCCTTGGGCCAGGCGCTGCTGGGCAAGGCGGAGGGCGATGAGGTGACGCTGGAGGTGGCGCAGGTCAGGCAGCAGTTGGAGGTGCTGTGGGTTCGTTAAGCTGGCTGAACCCTGCGCCGCGTTTGCACCAGCACCATGGCCACCGCCACCAAGCTGGACAGCAGCACCGCCCCCCAGGCTCCCAGTGCGGGGACTGGGGTGGGTGTGCCCGGGTTGGCCGTCGGGCCGGCTGTCACCGCAAAGCTTTGCTGCTGCTGCGGGGCGGCGAAATAGGCGCCATTGCCTGCCTGGTTGGCATTGACCACACAGGTGCCCACGCTGAGAAAGCTCACCGTATTGCCCGTGACCGAACAAATCGCAGCCGCTGAGGGATCGATGGAAAAAACCACCGGCTCGCCCGATTCACCGCCAGTGGCTGCAATGTCGTAGCTGCCTCCCACAGGGGCAGGACTGGGCGGGGTGGAGCTGAAGGTGATGGACTGGGGCGTGGCGCCATCCGAGGAGCCGTTCAGGGTGATGGACTGGGTGCCAAGATTGTCGACTTCAAAACGGAAGGCATCTGTGACGGGGCCCGCAGCAGCCGGCGCAGTGAACGTAAAGCTGATCGTACAGGGCGTGAATTGCGGATAGGGGCCTGCAGCGCAGCTGCTGTCCACGACTGTAAAGGCGGAGTTTGCAGGCGGCGTGACGCTGCTGACATTCAGTATGAATGGCGTGGGGCCTTGGTACTCCACCGTAACGCTCTGCGCTGCCGATACGCTGCCCGCCGCCGTGTTGCTGAAGTTGATGCTGCCTGGCGTGAACAGCAGACCCTGTGCCTGCGCGGCCTGCAAGCCCAGCGCGGCAGCCACAGCGATCAGTGACTTAGTAATCCATGAAATGAATATTCTCATACCAACTCCAGATGATTGGAGTGGATGTTAGCACTCGCCTACTTTTTATGTCATCGGGTATAGCCTGACGGCGTCAGCAGCACCGGGCAACAGGAAAGCGCTGCACAAGGAGGCGCTGGACAGCGCATTAGCTGAGCAATAAACAAGACAGGGGAGAGGATCGCCATGCCGCGAGGGCCTATGCCTGTTTCCGGAACACAGACCTGGCAAGGTCCGCTGGAAGGACTTGGGCGGAGCGCGTCGCAAAGACGGCGAGAGCGCTTCAACGTGAAAAAAATGCCTGGCTACATGGAGAACCGCTGGCTAGCAAAAACGACCACTGGAGTAAAAACCCAGTAGGTCGCCCCACGATGAAACAAGGAACGGCGGCAATCGCTGAACCTTGGGGCCTATGATATTCGCAAATGAGAATTATTCTCATAAAACCATTTGATGAAAAGGGCGATCAGCGTTTGGCGGCAGCGCCAGCGGTTCGCAAGCCGTCGCCCGCCCCCAGCAGAACTGCCATACAAGGGGCGTAAGATGAACCTGCCTTCATGCGGGCATGGCTGCCCATGCCTCTGCATGGCGGCTGCACCCCGTGCATCAGTGGCTGGCGTGGCCTAGCCTGCGCCATGCGCTGACCTCCACGAACGGAATAGGACCTTCATCATGACCGTCAAAGCCTATGGCGCCCACGCGGGTGACCAACCCCTGCAAGCCCTGAACATCGAGCGCCGCACGCCCGGCGCCCAGGACGTGCAGATCCGCATTGCCTATTGCGGCGTCTGCCACTCGGACATCCACCAGGTGCGCTCCGAATGGGCGGGCACGCTCTACCCCTGTGTGCCCGGGCATGAGATTGTCGGCGAGGTGGCGGCAGTTGGCTCCGAGGTGAGCGATTTCAAGCCCGGGGATCTGGTAGGCGTGGGCTGTATTGTGGACAGCTGCCAGCACTGCGTGGACTGCGGCATGGGGCTGGAGAACTACTGCAACCACATGGTGGGCACCTACAACGGGCCCACGGCCGATGCGCCGGGCCATACCTTGGGTGGTTATGCGCAAAGCATCGTCGTGCACCAGCGCTATGTGCTGCGCGTCAGCCACCCACCGGCCCAGCTGGCTGCCGTGGCGCCGCTGCTCTGCGCCGGCATCACCACCTACTCGCCACTGCGCCACTGGCGCGTGGGGCCGGGCCACAAGGTCGGGGTGGTGGGCATTGGCGGCCTGGGCCATATGGGCATCAAGCTGGCGCATGCCATGGGCGCGCATGTGGTGGCCTTTACCACCTCCGAATCCAAACGCGATGCCGCCAAGGCGCTGGGTGCTGCCGAGGTGGTGGTCTCGCGAAATGCCGATGAGATGGCCGCCCATGCCCAGAGCCTGGACTTTATCTTGAACACCGTGGCCGCCCCGCATGACCTGGACCCGTTCTTCAACCTGCTCAAGCGCGATGGCACGATGACCCTGGTCGGTGCGCCTTCTACCCCGCACCCATCGCCCGGTGTGTTTGGACTGATCATGAAGCGGCGCAGCCTGGCCGGATCGCTGATCGGCGGTATCCCCGAGACGCAGGAGATGCTCGATTTCTGCGCCGAGCACGGCATTGTGGCGGACATCGAGCTGATCCAGGCCGAGCACATCAACGAGGCCTATGAGCGCATGCTGCGCGGCGATGTGGCCTACCGCTTTGTGATCGACAACGCCAGCATCTGATGCCTTGAGTGCCTGACGCTCCAAATGCAGTGCATGCCCTGGGCAAGCACTGCATTTTTCTTTGGGGGCTGCGGCGGAACTTGTGCCCCTCGGCCGCCTCAGACAGCGGCCCTTTGTTTTTTGCTCCACGCCCCATGTTGTCACGTCGCTCCCTGGTCCTGTCCGGCAGTCTGTCTGCGGTGATGGCCGCTCTTTTGCCGATGGGCCACGCCCTGGCCCGCAGCCCGCAGCCGCCGCGCAAAATGCCGGTGCTGTTCATCGGCCATGGCAGCCCGATGAATGCCATCAGCGTCAACCCCTTTACCCAGCATCTGCAACGCTGGGGTGCCAGCCTGCCCCGGCCCACCGCCATCCTGGTGGTGTCGGCCCATTGGCTCACGCGCGGCAGCACCGGCGTGACGGTCAACGACAAGCCCGCCACCATCCATGATTTCTCCGGCTTTCCGGCCGAGCTGCATGCAATGCAGTACCCGGCCGCAGGCCACCCGGCGCTTGCTGCCAAGGCGGCCGCGCTGGTGCGCAGTGGCCAGGCGCAGCTGACGGACCAGTGGGGGCTGGACCATGGCACCTGGACCGTCTTGCACCACCTCTACCCCCAGGTCGATGTGCCGGTGTTCCAGGTCTCGATCGACTACAACCAGCCTGCCCCTTACCACTATGCAGTGGGCAAGGAACTGGCCGCCTTGCGCGAGCAGGGCGTGCTGGTCATTGGCAGCGGCAATATCGTGCACAACCTGCGCGCCACCGTGCGCGGCGCACCCGAAGGGCTGATGGCCGCCCGCGACTGGGCGCAGCAGTTTGATGAAGCAGCCAAGCAGGCCTTGCTGGCGGGCAACCACGAGGCCCTGGTGGCCTACCAGCAGCTGCATGCCTCGGCCAGGATGGCCGTGCCCACACCTGACCACTACTGGCCTTTGCTCTACGCCCTGGGCGCTGCCCACGGCAGTGGCCCGGCGCGCCAGGTGTTTGAGGGCTTTCAGTCGGGCACCATCAGCATGCGCTGCCTGCAGTGGGATGCCTGATCAGCGCAGGCTCCTGAGCGCCTGGGCAAGCTGCTGCACGCCCCGCTCAATCTCGGACAGATCCAGCAAGGCATAACCCATCACCACGCCGGCTTCCGCATGCCTGGCCTGCTCCAGGTACAGCGGGCTGATCGGGTAGACGCGCACGCCGCGCTGCGCCGCCGCCTGCACCAGCTGCGCCTCGCAGCTGGCGGGAAGCGCCGGAAACCACACGGCCAGATGCAGGCCGCTGGCCGCACCCTGGATGCGCACTTGCGTGCCCAGATGCTGCTCCAGCGCCTGCAGCAAGGCCTGCTGGCGCGCCTGCTGTTTGCGCCGCATGCGCCGCACATGGCGGGCATAGCTGCCGTCGTCGATCAGCTGGGCCAGCGCGCGCTGGGGGCCGGTGGCACTGTGGCGGTCGGTCAGCAGCTTGGCCTGGGCAAACAGGCTGGCGAGCGCCGGGGGCAGCACCATATAGCCCAGGCGCAGCTGGGGCGACAAGGTCTTGGAGAAGGTGCCTACATGGATCACGCAGTCCGCGCTGTCGAGCGACCACAGGCTGGGCTCGGGCCGAACGGTGTAGCGGTAGTCGCTGTCGTAGTCGTCCTCGATCAGCCAGCAGCGCTGCGCACGCGCCCAATCGAGCAGGGCATGGCGGCGGGCAATCGGCAAAAAGCCGCCCAGCGGAAACTGGTGGCCGGGCGTGACATAGGCCAGCTTTGCGGATGCCTCTGCGGTCAGCGTCGCCAGCTGCGAGGTCTGCAGGCCATCGTCATCCACCTCGGCGCAGACCAGCTGCGCGCCATAGGCCGCAAACACCTGGTGCGCCATGCGGTAGCCGGGGTTCTCGACGACGACCGGGTCGCCCGGGTTGAGCAGCAGCCGGGCGCAGAGATCAAGCGCATGCTGCGAGCCGTTGACGACCAGGATCTGCTCCGTGCTGCAGCGTATGTCCCGGGTCTGGAGCAGGTGCTTTTGCAGCGCCTGGCGCAGCTCGGGCGCGCCCAAGGCAGACGCATATTCCAGGCGCTGGCTGCGCTGGCCTTCGGCCCGGCGCAAGGCCTTGAGCCAGTGCAGGGTCGGGAAATCGCTGCCCGCCAGCGGCCCGTAGACAAAGTCGATCATCCCGGCCGGATCGGGCGCAGGCGGGCGCAGCGGCATGGCCTGCAGGCGCTGGGCAAAGGCGGACAGGCGATCGTTGTCGGGCAGCTGGCGCCGGGGCTCGGAGGCAGCTGCCGCCTGGCCCTGGGCGCGGATGCGGTCAGCAGCCCCTGCGGCCACGCGCGTGGCCGCCCCGGGCCGGGTATCGACAAAGCCGTCCGAGGCCAGTTGCTCATAGACCAGGCTCACCGTGCCGCGCGACAGGCCCCGCTCAGCGGCCAGCGCCCGAGTCGAGGGCAGGGCGGTGCCGGCCGCGTAGCTGCCGTCACCGATGCGCGCGCGGAGGTCGCGGTACAGGCTGCGGCTGCCGGGACGGGTGGACGGGTGGGCTGGCATGGCGGGCAACTGGACCAGTGATTTTGTTGAAAACTGGCTATTTTTAACCAGAAGCGGCAGCCGCACAATCCGGGCTTGGCCGCAACCCAGCCCGGGCGCGGCAGCAGTTTTGACAGGGAAAGAAGAATGTTCAAAGGTTTGAGTGCGTTTCCGCTGACCCCGATGGATGAGAGCGGCATCGATATGCCGGCATTTGCGCAGCTGGTGCAGCGCCTGGTGGCGGCCGGTGTCGATTCCATCGGCGCGCTGGGCTCTACCGGCAGCTATGCCTATCTCTCGCGCGCCGAGCGGGCCCAGGTGGCGGCGCTGGCGGTGGAGCAGGCCCAGGGCGTGCCCGTGGTCGTGGGCATTGGCGCGCTGCGCAGCCGCGATGTGCTGGACCTGGCCGATGACGCCCAAAAGGCTGGCGCCAGCGGCCTGTTGCTGGCACCGGTCTCGTACCAAAAACTGTCCGATGACGAGGTCTATGGCCTCTACCAGGCCGTCTCGCGTGCGGTGTCGGTGCCCATCGTCGTGTACGACAACCCCGGCACCACGCGCTTTGAGTTCAGCGATGCGCTGCATGGCCGCATTGCGCAGTTGCCCCATATCGCCTCGATCAAGATCCCCGGTGTGCCGGCCGATGCGGCCGAGGCCAAGGCGCGTGTGCAGCGCCTGCGCGCTGTCGTGCCCGCCCATGTCAGCATCGGCGTCAGTGGCGACGCCTTGGGGGCCAAGGGCATGGTCGCGGGTTGCGATGCCTGGTACTCGGTCATCGGCGGCCTCTGGCCCCAGACCACGTTGGCCATCACCCGTGCTGCACTGGCGGGCCAAGCGGAGCAGGCGTTGGAACTGTCCCACCGCCTCGCGCCGCTGTGGTCCTGGTTCCAGCAAAAGGGCGGCAGCCTGCGCTCGGTCGCCACCGCTGCCGAGCTGATGGGCCTGGCCCGCTCGCCTTGCCTGCCGCTGCCGTTGCACACCTTGCAGGGGGCGGATCGCGCGGCATTTGCAGCGCTGTTGCAAACGCTGGACCTGGCCTGAGCTCCAGCAGCGTTCAAGCCGCTAGGCGCATGGCCTGCGCGCGCAGCAGATCCATAAAGTTCTGCTGCTCCTGCGAGGCCTCCTGGTCCTTGCGCGTCAGCATGCCAAACGGGGCCATCGGCACATCGATCTGCACCGGCAAGGTCTTGACCAGGCCCATGCGCAGATAGTCCTTCAAGGCCGAATCCGACAGCAGCATCACCGCGTCCGTCAACTGCACCAGTTGCTGCATCGAGTAGACGGAGCTGCACTCGGTGATATCGGCCGGCACCGGCAGCTCCAGGCTTTGCAGCAGCTGGTCCAGCGCGATGCGTGCCGGCGTGCTGGCCGGCTGCAAGATCCAGGGCCAGTCACGCACCAATTCCTCCCAACTCAGCTTGCGGCGCCGCGCCAGAACATGGCCGCTGCGCACCACCACCAGCAGGCGCTCATTGCCCAGCGCTTCAAAGTCATAGGCCTCGCTGTCGCCAGCAATGCGGCGGCGCGCAATGGCCAGGTCAATGCGGCGCTGGTCCAGCAGGCGCAGCACCTGGTCGCTGGTGTCGCCCATGATGCGCAAGCGCAGCTGCGGGCTCTGCGCTTTCATCTGGGCCACGGCCGTCATCACCAGGTCGGGCGCTGCGCCCATGATGGTGCCGATCGCCAGGTAGCCATAACCGCCTTGGCGGCGCACCGCCAGGTCCTCGGCGCAGCGGTCCAGGCTGTTGAGCGAGGCCTCGGCAAAGCGCACCAGCTGCAGGCCCAGCGCGGTGGGGCGCATGCCGCGCGGCAGGCGCTCAAACAGCTGGCAGCCAAACATGTCTTCGATCTCGCGCAGCATGCGCGTGGCAGCCGGTTGCGACATCGCCAGGCTGATCGATGCGCGGTGCAGATTCAGGCTCGACCCCAGCGCCACCAGCATGTGCAGATGCTTGTAGCGCAGGCGGTTGAGCAGGCTGCGCTGCAGCGGTGGTGCGGCCGATAAAGCGGGTTTTGCTGGCATAAATAAAAGGTATCGGATATGACTGAAATTTGATTTGTTAGGCATCAATCATGCGCGTACATTCAGCTCCACACAAGAACGAATGACCTTTTAGGAGACAAACATGAACGCCATCGCGCACACTTTTTTCAGACCTCCCGCCTCACGACGGCGCTAGCGCAAGCCGCGCCCCATCGGTGCTGGCTTGCCAGCGCCGCCTTCTCCTTTCTCGCTCCCGCAGCGCCCGCCATTTGGCAGGCGCGCAGGCCGCGCATTGTCTTTAAGGATTTGTCGTGAAAAAACTCCCCGCTCCCTTGCTCGCCAAGATCTCCTGGCGCCTGCTGCCCTTCTTGCTGCTGATGTACATCATGGCCTTTCTGGACCGGGCCAATGTGGGCTTTGCCAAGGTGGCCTTCCAGGCCGATACCGGCATCAGTGACGCCGCCTTTGCGTTTGGCGCCGGTGTGTTCTTTGTCGGTTATGCACTCCTGGAAGTGCCCAGCAATCTGATCATGCACCGCATCGGCGCGCGCATCTGGATGTGCCGCATCATGGTCACCTGGGGCCTTGTGTCGGCCGCGATGATGTTTGCCCATAACGAGACCACCTTCTATGTGCTGCGCTTCCTGCTGGGCGTGGCCGAGGCGGGCTTCTTCCCCGGCGTCATCCTGTACCTCACCTACTGGTTCCCAGCCGCGCACCGGGCGCAGGCCATGGGCTTTTTCTACTTCGGCGCGCCGCTGGCCTTTATCTTTGGCAGCCCCTTGTCGGGCCTGCTGCTGGAGCTCGATGGCATGGGCGGCTGGCATGGCTGGCAGTGGCTGTTTGCGGTCGAAGGCCTGATGGCTGTGGCCGTCGGTATCTGGTCGTATTTCTACCTCACCAACCGCCCGGCTGATGCCCAGTGGCTGAGCGCCGACGAGCGCCGCCAGGTGCAGGACATCATCGACAGCGAAGAGCGCGCCAAGGGCGGCCACCAGCACAGCCTGCTCGCTGCCATGTGCCAGCCGCGCGTGCTGTACCTGGCCCTCGTTTATCTGCTGATCCAGGCCAGCGTCTACGGCGTGGTGTTCTACCTGCCCAGCCAGGTGGCGGGCCTCTTGGGCACCAAGGTGGGTCTGCAAGTCGGCCTGGTCTCGGCCATCCCCTGGCTCTGCGCACTGCTGGCGGCCTGGTGGGTGCCCGGCTTTGCCCAGCGCAGCCAAAAGCCCCGCAGCGTGGCCAGCGCAACCCTGGTCGTCGCAGCCATCGGCATGGCCGCATCGGTGAGCTTTTCCAGCCCGCTGCTGGGCGTCGCAGCCCTGTGCTTTGCGGCGGCAGGTTTTATCGCGGTGCAGCCGGTGTTCTGGACCTTTCCTGCCAACACGCTGGCTGGTGCCGCTGCTGCGGGTGGCATTGCGCTGATCAATTCGCTGGGCGCCGTGGGCGGCTTTGTCGCCCCCATCGTCAAGAACTGGGCCGAAGGCCATTTCCACTCACCCGCCGCAGGCCTGTACCTGCTGGCAGGCACAACGGTACTGGCAGCGCTGCTGGTGCTGGGCATCCGGGCCCGCATGGCGCCCGCTGCGCTGCAGCCCCAGACCGCTGCCTAAATTGCATAAGGAGCAAACACCACCATGAGCCAGATCCCCACCATCAAGCAAGTGCGCGCCTATACCCTCAAAGGGGGCGGTGCCGACTACCACGACCAGGCCGATGGCCACTGGATCGACGACCACATCGCCACGCCCATGGCCAAGTACCCCGAGTACCGCCAGAGCCGCCGCAGCTTTGGCATCAATGTGCTGGGCACCCTGGTGGTCGAGATCGAGGACAGCGCAGGCAATGTCGGCTTTGCCGTCACCACTGGCGGCGAGCCGGCCGCCTATATCGTCGAGAAGCACCTGGCGCGTTTTCTGGAAGGCGCCAAGGTCACCGACATCGAACGCATCTGGGACCAGATGTACTGGTCCACCCTGTACTACGGCCGCAAGGGCATCGTGATCAACACCATCTCCGGGGTAGACCTGGCGCTCTGGGATTTGCTGGGCAAGGTGCGCGGCGAGCCGGTGCACCAGCTGCTGGGCGGCGCGGTGCGCGATGAGCTGCAGTTCTACGCCACCGGCGCGCGCCCCGATCTGGCGCAGAAGATGGGCTTTATCGGCGGCAAGATGCCCCTGCACCATGGCCCGGCCGAAGGCGAAGAAGGCCTGCGCCGCAACCTGGAGGAGCTGGCCACGATGCGCGAGCGCGTGGGGCCGGACTTTTGGCTGATGCTGGACTGCTGGATGAGCCTGGACCTCAACTACGCCACGCGCCTGGCCCAGGGTGCGAAGGAGTATGGCCTCAAGTGGATCGAAGAGGCACTGCCGCCCGATGACTACTGGGGCTATGCGGCCCTCAAGAAGAACGTGCCTACCGGCATGCTGGTGACCACCGGCGAGCATGAGGCCACGCGCTGGGGCTTTCGCCAGCTGCTGGAGATGGGTTGCTGCGACATCATCCAGCCCGATGTCGGCTGGTGCGGTGGCATCACCGAGCTCTTGAAGATATCGGCGCTGGCCGATGCCCACCAGGCGCTGGTGATTCCGCATGGCTCCAGCGTCTACAGCTACCACTTTGTGGCCACGCGCCACAACAGTCCCTTTGCCGAGTTCCTGATGATGGCGCCCAAGGCCGACGAGGTCGTGCCGATGTTCCATCCGCAGCTGCTGGGCGAGCCGGTGCCGGTGCAAGGCCGCATGCGCCTGTCGGCGCTGGACAAGCCCGGTTTTGGCGTGGAGCTGAACCCGGCTTGCGAACTGCACCGCCCCTACACCCATTGATAACCATTGCTGGGCCCGCGCTGACGGCCCACCCAGGAGACAGTTTATGGATTTGCCATTGAACCCTTTCAAGGCCGCGCTGCGCCGCAGCGAGCCGCTCTACGGTATCTGGGCCGGTTTTGCCACGCCCTATGCGGCCGAGATCATCGCCACTACCGGCTACGACTGGATGCTGGTGGATGGCGAGCATGCGCCCAATACCGTGCCGACGCTGCTGGCGCAGCTGCAGGCGGCGGCGCCCTATGCCACGCACCCGGTGGTGCGGGCGGTGCATGGCGATGCGGTGCTGATCAAGCAGTTGCTGGACGCTGGCGTGCAGACCCTGATGGTGCCGATGGTCGAGACGGCCGAGCAGGCCCGCGCGCTGGTGCAGGCCATGCGCTACCCGCCGCATGGCATCCGGGGTGTGGGCGGGGGCCTCACCCGCGCCACGCGCTGGGATGCGGTGCCCGACTACATCCGCACTGCGCATGAGCAGCTCTGCCTCATCGTGCAGATCGAGTCGCGCCTGGGCGTGGAGAACGCTGCCGAAATTGCGAGTGTCGACGGTGTCGATGCCGTCTTTATCGGCCCGGCAGACCTGTCCACCGGCATGGGCCATGCGGGGGATGCCAGCCAGCCCGAGGTGCAGGACTGCATACGCCGCACCATCGAGACCACCTTGGCCCATGGCAAGGCCTGCGGCATTCTGGCGCCGCGCGAGGAAGATGCGCGCCGCTACACCGACTGGGGCTGCCGCTTTGTGGCCGTCGCCATCGATATCAGCCTGATGCGCCAGGCCGCTGTGGCCAACCTGGCGCGCTACCGCGCGCCCACCCAGCCCGCCATTGTCTCTACCACCTACTGAGGACGACCCATGCCCACAACCCCTGTTTTGCGCAACTACATTGCTGGCGCTTTCACGGACAGCGCCGAGCTGCACGAGGTGCGCAACCCCGCCACGGGCGCGCTGCTGGCGCAGTCGCCGCTGTCAGCCCAAGCCGAGGTGGACCGCGCCATTGCAGCGGCACGCGGCGCGCAAAAAGCCTGGGGCCGCCGCCCGGCGATCGAGCGCGCGCAGTTCCTGCGCCGCATTGCCGCCCGCCTGCGCGAGAACGTCGCGCGCATCGCGCGCACCATCACCGAGGAGCAAGGCAAGGTGCTGGGCCTGGCCGAGGTGGAGGTGAACTTCACGGCCGACTACCTGGACTACATGGCCGAATGGGCGCGCCGCATCGAGGGCGAAGTTATCAGCAGCGACCGGGCCAACGAGCAGATCTTTCTGCTGCGCAAGCCGATGGGTGTGGTCGCTGGCATCCTGCCCTGGAACTTCCCTTTCTTCCTGATCGCGCGCAAGATGGCGCCGGCGCTGCTGACGGGCAACACCATCGTCATCAAGCCCAGCGAAGAGACCCCCATCAACTGCCATGCCTTTACCGAGCTGCTGGCCCAGTGCGAGCTGCCCGCTGGCGTGTTCAATGTGGTCTATGGCCAGGGCGGCACCGGTGGTGCACTGTCGGCCCATGCCGGGGTGGACATGATCAGCTTTACCGGCAGCGTGGGCACCGGCGAGCGCATTGCTGCCGCTGCTGCGCCGCACATCACCAAGCTCAACCTGGAGCTGGGTGGCAAGGCGCCCGCCATTGTGCTGGCCGACGCCGACCTGGACCTGGCCGTCAAGGCCATCCGCGATTCGCGCATCATCAACACCGGCCAGGTCTGCAACTGTGCCGAGCGCGTCTATGTGCAGCGCCAGGTGGCCGATGAGTTCACTGCACGCATCGCCCAGGCGATGGCCGCCACCCGCTATGGCGACCCGATCGCGCAGACCGATGTGGAGATGGGCCCGCTGATCAACCAGAAGGGCCTGGACAGTGTCGATGCGAAGGTGCGCCGTGCGCTGGCCGATGGTGCGCAGCTGGT
Source organism: Comamonas sp. MYb69 (assembly GCF_037479315.1). Classification (NCBI taxonomy): domain Bacteria; kingdom Pseudomonadati; phylum Pseudomonadota; class Betaproteobacteria; order Burkholderiales; family Comamonadaceae; genus Comamonas; species Comamonas sp. MYb69. The sequence continues at coordinate 183,692 of NZ_JBBGZG010000006.1, read as the reverse complement.
CACTGGCGGCCAGGTGGCCGATCTGGGTGCCGGCTTTCACTACCAGCCCACCGTGCTGGCAGGCTGCCGCGCCGACATGGAGATCATGCGCAAGGAAATCTTTGGCCCGGTGCTGCCGATCCAGGTAGTCGAGGACCTGGATGAGGCGATTGCGCTGGCCAACGACTGCGAATATGGCCTCACGTCCTCGCTCTACACCCGCGACCTGTCCAAGGCCATGCAGGCCATGCGCGAGATCGACTTTGGCGAGACCTACATCAACCGCGAGAACTTCGAGGCGATGCAAGGCTTCCATGCCGGCGTGCGCAAGTCGGGCGTGGGCGGCGCCGATGGCAAGCATGGGCTCTACGAGTACACCCATAGCCATGTGGTGTACCTGCAGTCCTGATGGGGCTCTGCCGCTGAGGTGATGCAGCCTCCGCGATCTGCCGTAAAAGAAGGCCGCCAACCCAGGTTACCCGGGTTGGCGGCCTTTTGTTGTGGGCGTTGCGGCGATCAATCAGCGCTTGGCGCTCAGCCCTTCGACCACCGCGCGCACCTGCTGCAGTACCTCATCGGCCAGCGCGGGATCGGCCTTGACGACGCCGCGCGAGATGGCCATGGCGCCCACCAGTGCGGCCACCAGCGTGCTGGCCAGCGCCTGGCGCTGCTGCGGGTCGGTGCTGGCCGGCAAGGCGGCCTCGATGCCGGCGCGCAGCTCGGTAAAGCCGTCGCTGAAGCTGCGGCTGACGGCCTCGCTCTGGCGGCCGGCATCGCAGGCGGTGGAGACCAGCGGGCAGCCCCGCGTCATGTCATCGCGCACCTGGGGGTTCAGGTAATTGTCCAGGTAGGTGGCCATCGCGTGGTCGCTTCGCTCGCTGGCTTGCTTGACCCGGCCAAAGCCTTGCTCAAAACCATGTGCCAGTGCTTGGGCTGCCAGGTCTTGCTTGTCGCTGAAATGCTTGTACAGCGCGCCCTGCGTCAGGCCCGCCTGCTGGCAGATATCGGCCACGCCGGTGCCGTCGATGCCGCGTTCCTTGAACAGGGCAGTGGCGGCATCGAGCAGTGCCTGGCGGTTCTGTTGCGCTTGTTCCTTGGTGACTTTCATCGCAAATACCCTGCTTGAAGCTGTGCTTGACAGTTTTTGATTGTGATCGCTATCATTGTAACTCCTCCGTCGATAACCTCCAAATAACATGCTCGCTTCCCGACTCGCCGTGCTGCTCCAGCGCCATGGCATCCATTACGCCTGGGTGATTGCCGCCATCACCTTTTTGGCCATGCTGGTCACCTCGGCGGCCCTGGGCCTGCCGGGGGTGCTGATGCAGCCGCTGGCCGTCGAGTTTGGCTGGAGTGTGCGTGATCTGTCCTCGGTGTTTGCGACCCGCTTTGCGCTGTATGGCCTGCTGGGGCCCTTTGCTGCCGTCATTTTGCTGCGCTATGGCGTATCGCGCGTGGTGGCGCTGGCCGCAGCGGTGATTGCCAGTGCCTTGCTGCTGGGCCTCATCATGCGCAACCTGGGCCAGGCCTTTGTGCTCTGGGGCATTGTGCTGGGCATGGGCACGGGCCTCACCGCGATGGTGCTGGGCGCGACAGTAGCCAACCGCTGGTTTGTGCAGCGCAAGGGCCTGGTCATGGGGTTGCTGGCCGGCAGCAGTGCCACCGGCCAGCTGCTGTTTTTGCCTGCCGCTGCCTGGCTGATTGCGCAGTACGGCTGGCGCTGGGCGCTGCTGCCAGTCGTCGCGGCCTCGGCCATCGTGCTGGTGCTGGTGCTGCTGTTCATGCGCGACAGCCCGGCGCAGATGCAACTGAGCGCCTATGGCGCGGACCCCGCTGCCGCGCCCGCCGCCCCTGCGCTCCGCGCCAGCTGGAGCCTGCCGTTCAGCACCTTGGCTGCGGCATCCAAAGTGCCGGCGTTCTGGATTCTGGCGGGCACCTTCTTTATCTGCGGGCTCAGCACCAATGGGCTGATCCAGACCCACTTTGTCTCGCTCTGCGGTGACTATGGCCTGGGGCCCGTGCCAGCGGCCTCGGTGCTGGCGATGATGGGCATTTTTGACCTGGTGGGCACGACCTTGTCGGGCTATCTGTCGGACCGCTATGACAGCCGCAAGCTGCTGTTCTGGTACTACGGGCTGCGCGGTCTGTCGCTGTTCTGGCTGCCGTACTCCGAGTTCACGATCGCCGGCCTGTCGCTGTTTGCGGTGTTCTATGGCCTGGACTGGATTGCGACGGTGCCGCCCACCGTCAAGCTGGTGGCCAGCGAGTTTGGCCCCGAGCGCGCAGCCCTGGTGTTTGGCTGGGTGTTTGCCGCCCACCAGCTGGGCGCGGCTGTCGCTGCCTACGGTGCAGGTCTGGCACGCTCGGTGCTCTCGTCGTACTCGCCCGCATTGTTTGTCGCAGGCGCCGCCTGCCTGGTGGCGGCAGCGGCGGTGCTGTGGGTGCGCAAGCCGGTGGTGGTCATGCGCGCTGTGGGCTGACCGGTCCAGCGCCGGGCGCCTTGGCTCAATCGGCCCTTGCACCCGAGCGTTTCACAATCTCGGCCCATTTCTTTTCCTCGCTGCGCATATAGGCCAAAAACTCCTGCGGGCTTGATCCGACTGGCTCGGCGCCCATGCGCTGGTACTGCGCGGCCACCTCGGGCTTGCGCAAGGCCTGCTGCGCCGCTTGGGCCAGTTTGCCCACGATCTCGGGCGGCGTGTTCTTCGGGGCCCAGAGGCCATACCAGGTGCTGGTGGCGTAGTCGGCAATGCCCGATTCCTGCATGGTCGGGATCTGCGGCAGCGAGCTCGAGCGCTTGGCGGTGGTGACGGCCAGCGCCTTGAGCTTGCCCGAGGTGATAAAGGGCATGGCCGAGGGCATGGAGTCGAACATCAGCTGGATCTGGCCGCCCATCAAATCGGTGAGCGCCGGTGAGCTGCCCTTGTAGGGCACATGCTGCATCGCGATGCCGGTCTTGAGCTTGAACAGCTCGCCCGACAGGTGCTGCGACGAGGCATTGCCGGCCGAGCCAAAATTGATGCTGGCCTTGCTCTTTTTCAGGTAGGCCACCAGCTCCTGCACGTTCGACACCGGCAGCTCGCTGTTGACCACCAGCACCAGCGGCACATCGACGATCTGCGTGATCGGCGCAAAGTCGTTGAACGAGTCATACGGCACCTTGTCGTAGACCGAGGGGTTGATCACCTGCAGCGAGGCATTGGCCAGCAAGGTGTAGCCATCGGGCTGGGCCTTGGCGACCTGGGCCGCGCCCACCATGCCGCTGGCGCCGGGCTTGTTGTCGATGAAGATGGTCTGCTTGAGGCTCTCGCCCATCGAGATGGCGACGAGGCGCCCGACCAGGTCGGTGGGCCCGCCGGGCGGGTAGGGGATCACCAGCTTGATGGTGGAGGCCGGGTAATCGGCCGCCGATGCCGCATGGGCGGCGGGCAAGCCGCTGCCCAACAGGGCCAGCCCTAAGCCGGTCTGCAGCAGCGATTGCAGGGCCTGGCGGCGCTGCGCTGAGTGGCGTTGTGTCATGTCTTGTCTCCTTGTATTTGTAGGGCGACCTTGCCCAGCACCTCGCGGCTGTGCAGCGCGTCCAGCGCCTCGCACAGCTCGCCCATGGCATAGACCCGCGAGATGTCGGGATGGATGGCGTCGCGCTGGGCCATCTCCAGCAGTGCGGCCATCATGGCCTGCATGGCAGCGGCATGGCGCTGGCGCTCGTTGGCGGGCGTCCAGCCGATGTACTGGCCATAGAAAAAGCCGTGGATCGTCAGGTTCTTGACCAGTGCGATATTCATCGGCACCTTGGGGATCGTGCCGCTGGCAAAGCCGATGATGACGATGCGCCCGTTCTGGGCCGTGCAGCGCAGCGCCTGCAGCAGCAGGTCACCGCCCACCGGGTCAAACACCAGGGTTGCGCCTTTGCCCCCCGTCACCGCTTTGACCTGCTCGATCAGGTGCTGCGGATCGACCGCATGCTGCGCGCCATGGCGCAAGGCGGCCTGGCGCTTGTCTTCGCTGCTGGCGCAGGCAATCACCTGCACACCGGGCACCTGGGCCGCCAGCTCCACGGCGGCCGCGCCCACGCCCGAGCCCGCGCCCAGCACCAGCAGGCTGTCGCCCGCCTGCAGCGCAGCGCGCCAGTGCAAGGCGGTGTAGGCCGTGCCGTAGGAGATCGGCAGCGCCAGTGCGCGCAGTGGATCGAGCCCCGCCGGCACCGCATACACGGTGCTGGCATGCACCTTGGCCTGCTGCGAATAGGCGCCCCAGTCGCAGATAAACACGACCTGGTCGCCTACCTTTACATGGCTCACAGCGCTGCCGCATTGCAGCACCTGGCCCACACCTTCGGTGCCGGGCACAAAGGGCAGCGGCGGGGTCTTTTGGTACTTGCCTTCAATCAAAAGGCCGGTGGCATGGCTGACGGTGGCATGGCGCACGTCGATCAGCACCTCGTCATCGGCCAGGGCAGTCGGGGGCTCGGTGGTTTGGACGGCAATCACATCGCGGGGCTGGCCGAAGCTGCGGCAGACAATGGCTTTCATGGGCGCGGCTCCTTTCACAGGCCTACGACCTGGCGGTCCGCCAGCGCGTCGATCTCATCGGGCGCCAGGCCCAGGCTGCGCAGAATCTGCTGGCTGTGCGCACCAATGCGCGGTGCGGGCAATGGTGCATCGGGCTTGGCCGGCCAGGGGGTGGCGGCCATCAGCACTTCGCCAAAATCGGGCTGCTGCACGGTCTTGAAGGTGGCCAGGTGCTGCGCCTGGGGGTGCTGCACCACATCGGCGGCGGTGTGCACTACGGCATGCAGCACGCTGTGCTGGTTGAACAGCGCGCGCAGCTCGGCCAGCGATCGATCTGCCACAGCGCGGGCCAGGTCGGCATGCAGCACCGCCTTGTGCTGCAGCCGCAGCGCATTGCTGGCAAAGCGCGGGTCGCTGTCCCAGCCGGCCAGGTCCAGCGCCTTGCCAATGCGCAGAAACTGCTCGTTGTTCAGCGCCAGAATCGTCAAACGGCCATCGGCCGCATCAAAGATGCCATTGGGCGCGCTGACGGCCGCCTTGACGGTCTGGCCGCCCAGCACCTCTTCCGACAGCGCGGTTGACTGCAGCGCGCAGCAGACATTGAACAGGTTCAGCTCCACATGCTGGCCCTTGCCGGTCTTCATGCGCTGCAGCAGCGCCGCCGTGCAGGCCTGCGCGGCGTAGACGCCGGTGGCAATGTCGGCCAGCAAAAATCCGATGCGCTGCGGCGCGCCCTGCGCATCGCGGTTGCTGTTCATCAGCCCGGTGTCGGCCTGCATCACCGAATCGGTGGCGGGATTGTCGGCAAAGGGGCCGTCCGGGCCATAGCCGCTGATGGATACATAGACGGGCTCCAGCCCCAGCGCCTGGAGCGCGGCAAAGTCCAGGCCCAGGCGTTCGACCACTTGCGGGCGAAAGTTCTGCACCACCACATCGGCATCACGCGCCAGCTGCAGGATCAGCGCCTTGCCCTCGGGGTGCTTGGCATCGACCGCCAGGCTTTGCTTGCCGGCGTTGTAGGTGCTGGACAAGGTGCTGTGGCCATGGCGGGCCACCCCTACATGGCGGCCCCAGTCGCCCTGGGCGGGCTCGATCTTGATGACCTCGGCCCCCTGGTGGGCGAGCAGTTGGGCGCAGTAGGGGCCGGCCACGCCCTGGCTCAAATCCAGGACCTTGAAACCGGCGAGCGGGGTAAACCCCAGTGTTGACTCTGGCGTCACGTATTTGTCTCCATGCTTTGCCCGGGCTATGCGACAGGATGCCGGGCGTTTGTTGTGAGACCCATGGTAGAAACAGGAGGCCGCTTTGGGAACTGCCAAAGCACAGCCATCAGTGGTGATTCAGAATCAACAATCAAAAGGGAAGCCGGCCATGGACCTGAACCTGGTGCGTTTGTTTGTGGCGATTGCCGAGTCGCGCAACCTGAGCGATGCGGCCCAGCGCTCGGGCGTCACGCGCTCGAACGTGTCGCGCCGGCTGGCGCTGCTGGAGCGGCAGTTTGGCGCGCAGCTGCTGCGCCGCACCACGCGGCATATGGAGCTGACCCAGGCCGGCCGCATCCTGCATGGCCAGTGCCTGCAGGCCCTCAATGCGCTGCAAAGCGCCCAGCTGCAGATCGACCAGATCCACCAGACCATCAGTGGCGAGATCCGCGTGCGCATCCCCACCGGGCTGGGGCATTTCCACCTCAAGCCGCTGATCCTGGATTTTTGCCAGGCACACCCCGATCTGCTGCTGCGCCTCGTCATCAACGACCAGATCCATGACCTGGTGGCCTCCAAGGTGGACCTGGCAATCCACATCACCTCGGCGCCGCTGGAAGACCATGTGGCCACCCGCGTCTGCGGCATTGAGTGGGGCCTGTTTGCCACCCCGGCCTATCTGCGGGCCCTGGGCCTGGCGCTGCAAACCCCGCAGGACATCAAGCACGCCCGGCTGCTGGCGCCCCTCAACATCCACCACCGGCTGGAGTTTTGGCGGCACAGCGATGGCCTGCATGAACAGGTGCAGAGCACGCCGTCGATCCAATCGGGCGACTACCAGTTCCTGTTCAATGCCGCGATGGCCGACCTGGGCGTGGTGCTGCTGCCGTATTACGCGGTGCGGGATGCCATCGCCCAAGGCAGCCTGGTGCAGGTGCTGGGGGGCTTTGGCGTCAAAGGCGTGGGCGATGCGCTCTACATCGTGCGTGCACCCAACCGCCAGCCCTCAGCGGCGACCCTGGCGCTGATCGAGCTGCTGGTCTCATCGATCCAGAAGATGGCGCCGGGCTGGCGGCTGGGCACGGCGCTTTGAGCTAGCAAGGCTCGCCGGCATGGTTGCGGCTGATGTGGAATACAAATTCCGCATCGGGCAGGGTGGTGAAGCGCTGCAGCAACTCGCGGTAGGTCTGGTCCGGGTCCAGCGCTGCCAGGCGCTCGGGGTAGAGCATCTTGGCCAGGTGCTCCAGCGCGGCGATATGGAAGGCGCTGTCGTAGAACTGGTGGTAGAGCGCCTGCACACAGCCACCGGCCCCTGCAGTGGCCAGCGCCAGGCCCTTGCGCTGCATCAGCCGGGCCATGGCCTGCTCCGCCTCGCTGACGGAGATGTCGTAGCCAAAGGGTATGGTGCGCGCACCCTTACGCTGGCGCTGGGTGCCGGTCATCAGGTAGACATCGGGCTGCAGGCCGATCAAGGTCTCCAGCGCGATATCGCCCGTCATACCGGGCAGCAATTGCTTGGCGATATTGCGCCCACCCACCGCCTCAATGAGATAACCCCAGGCGGTATTGCCCTGCGAGAAGCAGCACTGCGCCAGCCCCAGCCGACCGGCCCGGATCTCGACAAATACGCGCGGCGGGCGTGGCGCGGTAGCTGCCACCTGCTGGATGGCGTTCAGGCGCGCCTGGTAGAACTCCAGATAGGCCTGGGCCTCGGCCTCGCGGCCCAGCACCTGGCCCAGCATCTGCAGCATGGCGGGCAGGTGTGCCACCGGGTTGCGTGAGCTGTCCACATAGAGGATCGGAATGTTCAGCGCCGCCAGCAGCGCGGCAATGCGTCCGCCCTCCACCGCCGGGCGGCTCTCTAGGCTCAGCAGCACCAGGTCGGGGCGCAGGCGCAGCAGTGCTTCCAGGTCGACATGGCCTGCGCTGTCAAACGGCAGCAGCGGCAGCTGCGCAGCATGGGGCCAGCGCTGCTGCATCAGCCGCCACAGGCTGGGGTCGGAGTCGCCCAGCGAGTTGTTCCAGCCGGCAAGGCGGGCAAACGGGTCCTCGCGCTCGAGCAGCGCCAGCGCGGTCATCGTATTGCCGTTTTGCACATAGATGCGCTGGGGCGGCGCGGCGATGCGGACCAGGCGGCCGGCGACATCGCGCACCTGCAGCGGGTAGGCTGCCAGCACGCCGGTGCTGGTGGCCAGCAAAAGCGCAAGGACGGTGAGTAGCTGCTGCAGGCCCTTCATGGCGGGTCTCCTGCGGTGGTGCCATCCACCACGATCTGCAGCCAGCCTTGCGCACAGCTTTGCACCCGGGCCTGCACGCCATAGACCTCGGCGAGCATCGCCGGTGTCAAGGTCTGCGCCGGGCTGCCGCTGGTGTAGAGGCTGCCGCGCCGCAGCACGATGAGCGCATCGGCCCAGCGTGCAGCCAGGTTCAAATCATGCAGCACGGCGATGACAATGCGGCCTTGCTGGGCGAGCATGCGCGCCGTGCCCATGACGAGCGCCTGGTGGCGCAGGTCCAGCGCACTGGTGGGCTCGTCCAGCAGCAGGATGGCCGGCTCGCGGATCACCGATTGCGCCAGGCTCACCAGCTGGCGCTGGCCGCCCGAGAGGCTGTCGAGCGGCAGCAGCGCCAGGTGGGCAATGCCTAGCTGCTGCAGCAAGGCATGCACCCGTTCGATGGGCGTGGCGCTGGCCGGTGCATCGCTGGGGCTGTGCTGGCTGCGTTGGCTGCGCAAGGCGGCCAGCAGGCTCTCCAGCACCGTCAGCGCCACGCCTTCCGCGGCGAACTGCGGCATATAGCCGACATACTGCGCGCGCTGCGCGGGCCGCAGCGCATGCAAGGCGGTGCTGCCCAGCTGCAGGCTGCCACGGGCGGGCACCAGGCCCGCCAGTGCCTTGAGCAGGCTGGACTTGCCCGCGCCATTGGGGCCCACCAGCGCGGTCACCTGGCCGGGCTGCAGCGGCGGCAGTTGCAGCTGGTCGATGACCTGGCGCTGGCGGTAGCCCACGCTCAGGCCGGTTACCTGCAAGGGGGAGGGCGGGTTCATGCGCGTGCTCCGCTGCGGAAGATCAGCCACACAAACAGCGGAACACCGACCAGCGCGGTGACGATGCCCACCGGCAGCAAGGTACCGGGCACCAGGGTCTTGCTGGCGATGGAGGCCAGCGACATGATGAGCCCACCCATCAGCGCACTGGCGGGCAGAAAGATGCGGTGGTCCTCGCCCACCAGCATGCGCGCAATATGCGGCCCCACCAGGCCGACAAAGCCGATGGTGCCGGTAAAGGCCACGGCCGTGGCGGCCAGCAGGCTCACGCGCAGCAGCGATGCCAGGCGCAGGCGGTTCAGATCGATGCCAAAGCTCAAGGTGCGCTCTTCGCCCAGGCGCAGCACATTGAGCTGCCAGGCCGCGCGCAGCGAAAAAGGCAGCACGCAGGCAATGACCAGGGCCAGCAGCTGCAGCTTGGTCCCGTTGGCGCGCGCCAGGCTGCCCATGCTCCAGAACACCAGCTGCTGCAGCGCATCGGGCGAGGCCACATACTGCAGCAGCGCCACCAGCGCGTTGCAGCTGAACACCAGCGCAATGCCGAACAGCACCAGAATCTGGCGCGAGCCGGGCCGGGCCCGGGCGGTGGCCTGCAGCAGCAGCACCGAGGCAAAGGCAAACACAAAGGTGTTGACCGGCACCATGGCCTCTTCCGGCAGGCCCGGAATGCCCAGGCCCAGCACCAAGGCCAGCGCGGCGCCCAGCGCAGCGGCAGACGATACCCCCAGGGTAAAGGGGCTGGCCAGCGGGTTGTTCAGGATGGTCTGCATCTCGGCGCCGGCCAGCGACAGCGCCACGCCCACCAGCACCGCCATCAGGGCATAGGGCAGGCGCAGGTCCTGTACGATCAGCGACGTCTCCAATGGCACCTGGCTGGGCAGAAAGACTGCGGTGGCCAGGGTGGCCCAGTCCAGATCGGTGGAGCCCACCGACAGATCGGCCGCCACACTGAGCAGCAGGCCGATGGCCATCGCCAGCAGCAGGCAAAGGCGCTTGCGCATGAGCTGGGCATAGCCTTGCGCCAGGGCCTGTGCAGAGCCAGGCATGGCGGCAGACGCTGCGCCCGGCGGCGCTTCAGGCAGCGCCGGGGTGGAGGGGCGCGCCATCAGAACGCGGCGCGCAGTGCGACGGTGATATTGCGTGGATCGCCGTAGTAGGTCTGGCGGTAGCGGCCACCGGCAAGGCGGTCGAAATAAGTCCGGTCAAACATGTTGTTCACCGTCAGCGTGGCCTGCAGGTGGCGGTTGATCTCATAGCCGGCCTGCAGCGCATAGACGGCATAGCCGCCCTGGCGCCAGGTGGTGTTGCCATAGGTTGTGGCATTGCTGCTGTAGGCCTGCATGCCGCCGCCGATCCACAGACGGCGCAGTGGCTCGGCGGCAAAGCGGTACTTGGTCCACAGCGAGAAGTTGTGGCGCGGGAAGGAGCTGTTGAACGGCTGGCCTTCGGTATCCACACTGCCGCTGACATGGCGCGTGTCGGTGTAGGCATAGCCGGCCGTCATGTCCCACTGTGGGCTCAGCTTGCCCGATACCTCGGCCTCAAAGCCCTGGCTGCGCACCACACCGGAGGGCAGCGAATAGCCTTCGTTGAGCGGGTCGGTCACCGCGCGGTTTTCATCCTGGATGCGGAACACCGCCAAGTGCGCGTTGAGGCGCTTGTCCATGAACTCGCCTTTGATGCCCATCTCCAGCTGGTTGCCAGTGCGGGCAGGCAGGAAGGCGCCGCTCACCACCGTATCGGTCTGCGGCGCAAACACCTGGTTGGCGCTGGCGTAGACGGACAGCTGCGTGTTCAGGTCATAGACCAGGCCCAGGCTGGGCACGAACTTGGCGCGGATGGACTGGTCATTGGCCGGTTGCTCGGGGTCTTGCGTCTCCCACCAGGCCAGGCGGCCGCCCACCAGCACGGTCAGCGGCTGCACGGGCTTGATGCGGGCATGGGCATAGACGCCATGGTTGGTCACCCGGGTCTTGGGCAGGGTGCCAATGCGCTGCGGCGGCATCAGCAGGTCATGGTCGGGGTGGTCGGCATTTTGCTGAAAGCTGCTGGGGCTGCCTTGCACCTGGCCGCCCTGGTAGGTCTGGTAGTTGGCGCCGATGACCAGGGTCTGCTCCAGGCCATTCCAATCCATCGGCAGCGACAGGTAGGCGTCGATGCCCCGGTCGCGCTCGCGCGACTTCTGGTGGGTGGACAGGATGGTCACCTCGCGGCTGACCGGGTTCAGGTAGCTGTTGGACCAGTAGCGGTCAAACTCGGTACCGCGCAGAAACTGGTTGGCGCTCAGCTTGAACTTGCCGCCACCGTCCAGCTGGTGCTCCAGCTCGGCAAAGTAGCGCGTTGCGTAGTCGTCCTTCTTGCCATGGATGGAGCCCAGAAAGGTTGAGCGATCCAGGTCCGGGTTGCGGCCGTCGGCCAGCAGCGGCAGGCCGGCAAAGGACAGCGAGCTGCCGCGCTGCTCGGTCGCTCCAATGGACAAGGTGGTGCTGGGGCTGAAGTCGTACTCCAAGGTGCCATAGACTGTGTTGCGGCGCAGATAGACCTCGTCGACAAAGCTGTCGCGGTCGTCATAGATGCCCACCAGGCGCCCACGCAGCGTGCCCGAGGCATTGAGCGCGCCAGTCACATCCAGCTCTTGGCGGCGCTGGCCCCAGGAGCCCAGCACGGTGGCCGATTGCACCAGAAAATCCGCATGCGCGCGCTTGCGCACCAGGTTGATGGTGCCCGAGGGCTCGCCCGCGCCTTCGAGCAGGCCGGTGGGGCCGCGCCATATCTCCACCCGGTCGTACAGGCCCACATCCATCAAGGTGTTGCCCCAGATGCCCTGGCCGCCCTTGGCCGGCAGGCCATCGATCAGGTAGTTGCCCATCAAAAAGCCCCGGGCCTCGATGTTGACGATGCCGGTGCCCGTGGGCTTGGTGCGCATGCCGGTGACATAGCGCATGGAGTCGGCCAAGGTGGTGGCATTCTGGTCTTCGATCTGCTGGCGCGTCAGCACCGAGATGGACTGCGGAATCTCGCGCAGCGCATGCTCGCCCTTGCCAATGCTGACCGCCCGCGTGGTGTAGGACTGGCTGTGCTCGGTGGTGGCGCCGGCATAGCTGTCGCGCACCACCGTGGTGGGCAGCGAGATGGTGGCAGCGGCCCCGGCTGCGGCATCGGCCGGGGCCGCTGGGGATGCGGCGGCCGGTTGCACACTGATCGCACCGCTGGCGGTGATGGCCAGTGCCAGGCCGCTGCCGCGCAGCGCTTGCGCCAAGGCCTGCTCCACCGTCAGCCGGGCGCTGATAGCCGGGGCCTGGCGGCCTGCGAGCAGGGCCGGGTCCATCGAAGCGACCAGCCCCGCCTGGCTGGCAATGCGGTTCAAGGTCTGGGCCAGCGGCCCGATGGCGATGTCGATCCCCAGCGCCGACTGCATGGCGGCGGGTGTGCTGCGGGTAGCGGCCGAAGGCAAGGTTTGTGCCTGGCTGGCCGAGGCGCCGGCCAGTGCCAGCGAGGCCGCTAGAACCGAGCGGCGAAAGAGAGCTGTGCTGCGAAACATATGGAACTTCCCTGTGCTTTTGTGGTGCATCTGGAAGGCTTGTGTATCGAGCACGCGAAACCGGACAGTGTTTTTGAAAATTATTTTCTAGCGCACATCAATGCGGGTGAGCCAGCTGCCAAAACGCTGCACCCGGATCGGCAAGGTCTCGGCCAGACCGGTCAGCGCGCGCTCAATGTCGTCCAGCGGGAAGACGCCCTGCACCTGGATCTGCGCTGCCTCGGGCGAGACGCGCAGCAGGCCATGGCGGTAGCGCTGCAGCTGGGCAATGACCTCGTGCAAGGGGCGCTGCTGCACCACCAGCCAGCCGCGCTGCCACTCGGTGCTGGGCATCTGGTCGGCGGCCAGGCGCTGCAGCCCTGCCGCATCGACCTGGGCTGCCTCGCCACTGCCCAGCACGGCGCTTTCGCCGCTGAGGCTGCGCAGCTCGACCCGGCTTTCCAGCACGCGCACCTGGGTGCGCTCGGCCAGCTGCTCGACGGCGAACTGCGTGCCCAGCGCGCGGATATCGGCCTGCGCGGTGGAGACCACCAGAGGTCGCTGCACATCGGGTGCGACCTGCACGACGATATCGCCTTCGAGCAGGCGCAGGCGCCGCAGGCCTTCGTCAAATGCCAGGTTGACGCGGCTGCGGGCATTGAGGACCAGGGTGCTGCCATCGGGCAGCGCAAAGCGGGCACGCTGGCCGGTGCCGGTGCTGTAATCCGCCAGCACGGCGCCCAGCGGTTGCCATCGGTCGAGCAGCAGCAGGCCCACGCCGGCGCTGGCCACCACGGCCAGGCCCTTGAGGGCGGTGCGGCGCCGGGGCTGGAGCAAGAGCTGCCGCGCCTGCTGGGCCTGGCCGGGTTGGCGGCTATCGACGGCGCGCAGTGCGCCCACCGGCCGGCCCACGGTGCTTTGCAGGCGTTGCCAGGCCTGGGCATGGGCGGGGTCTGCGGCCTGCCAGCGTTCAAAGGCTTGGCGCTCGGCTGGCTGCACGCGGCCGGAGCTGAGGCGGACCATCCAGTCAATCGCCTGCTGGGTGGCCGCATCCAATGGGGGTTGCGAGGCCATCAGCGCAGCTGGGCCCGCATGCAGTGCTGCAATGCCTGGGTCAGGTAGCGCGAGACGGTGCGCACGGACACCTGCAGCCGCGCTGCGATCTCTTCATGTGGCATGTCGTTGAGCTGGCTGTAGACAAAGGCGGTACGCACCGGCAGAGGCAGGCCGTGCAGGATGCGGTCGATCTCGGCAATGGCCTCGATCACCAGCGCCTGGTCCTCCACCGACGGCACGCAGGGCATGGGCAGCGCGGCCATGCTCTCCAGGTACTGGCGCTCCAGCAGCTGGCGGCGCTGGAAGTGGAACAGGATGCGCTTGGCAATCGTCGTGAGAAAGGCCCGTGGCTCCTGGAAGCTGCGCGGATCCAGGCTGGAGTCCACCACCTGCAGGAAAGTCTCTGAGGTGATGTCCTGCGCATCGCTGCGGTTGCGCATGCGGCGGTTCAGCATGCCCAGCAGCCAGGAATGGTGCGAGGTGTAGAGCGTATGCAGGGCTTGGTCGCGAGAGGGGTCCACCACGGAAAGAGATGTGAATGATAGTTATTATCATTCTAGCCTTGGCGTGATTAGCCCTTGCTGCAGGGCAGCATTCGCGGCGGATCGCCTGCGTCCGCGTTCAGACCCCGGCAGGGAGTTTTTGCAGCGTGTACTTAGACGCCAGCCGCCAGGCTGTACACCGTCAAGCCGCCATCTTCGCGGTCGCGCATCAGCAGGCCAGCCTGGGCCATTTCCTTGGCAACGCAGTAGATCGTCGCTGCAGGCAGCGGAGCCCCGCTTTGCTCCAGGTGCAGGGAGATGTCTGCGCACTTGACCTTGGAGCGGCCCAGCTGGACGATGGCCTCCAGCACCCGCAGCCGCGCGGGCGTGGGCCGTATGCGCACTTGGCGGCTGCGCTTGAACCAGTGGGCAGCGGGCAGGGCGGGCGCTGCCTTGCGGGGTGCGTGGTCATCATTCATCTGCGCATCCTGGCATGGGACTATGGAGCCGGTTTGTCGGACTGTGGCAGTTTGTGTCAAGCTGCGTAAAGTTTTGGCGGTGGCCAGGGCAGCCACTTCGGGTTGACAGCGGGGCAGGCATCATGCGGCCAGGCCTGCTGCAGACACGGCTGTGTGTGACAGGACCATGGTGCTGGCTGACAGCGCCAGTGCCGTGCCCCGGCGCGGGGCGTAGGTCAGGATGAGTACCTGCAACCATGCCGCGACGCTGAGCCAGCCCAGCCAGGCAACGGCGCCCACCGCGGGGCCCCAGGTATGCATGCAGCACCGCAGTGCCAGCACCAGCAGCAGGGCCGCACCCAGGCGCAAGCCCCAGCGCAGGCGGCGCCCAGGTTCGCCCCGGCGCAGGATCTGCTCGCAGTGGCGGTCCATGGCCTGGCTCAGCAGTAGCATCGCGGGCAGGCACAGCGCCAGCGGCAAGGCGGCGGTAGTGGTGGGGGTGAGGGCGTTCATAACCAGCACTCCAGCAGTGCGCGCAGGCTGGCCAGTAGCAGTGCGGCAGCGGCAAACTGCAACGCCAGCCGGGCCAGCTGCTGCACATGGAAGGCCCAGAGCAGCAGCGCTGTGTACAGCACAAAACCCAGCAGCGTGCTGAGCAGCACCGCATGCGCCGGTGAGAAGAGGCCCGCCAGCACCAGTGCCTGCGCCATCACCGCGCAGCCCAGCCCGGTGAGCAGGTAGCCGGCCACGGCTGCCAGGCAGACGCGCAAGCCCACCAGCATGGCATGGCGCCAGGGGTGCGCGGCAGTTGCTGCTTTGGCAAGGGCGTTCATGCGCGCGCTCCATGGCGGCGCCCGGGCTGGGCGGCGCGGGTTGGGGTAGAGGTTGGTGTCGAGAGTCGGTGGCGCCAGGCGGCCCAGGCGGCGAGCAAGCCCAGCGCGATGCTGGTCAGCTCCACCCCGGCGCGCACGCCATCGCCCTGGGCCAGGTAGAGCAGCAAATGCTGGCCGGTGGTGGCGGCGTTGAGCAGCGGCAGGGCCAGGCACAGCAAAGCCAGGGCGCAGAGCTGCTCCTGCCAGGCCCGGCGCACGGGACGCAGCAGCGCATGCAAGAGGCTGAGGGCCCACAGCACAAAGAACAGCCGTATCTCGGCACTGGCCCGGGCCTCCATGGCCAGTGGCAGCAGGCGGTTGCCGTAGAGGTAGCCGATGGAGGCCAGCGAGGTGCCGGCCAGCGCTGCGATGTTCAGCGCATCGATGCAGCGGTAGATGGCTGGCGTGGCCCGGCCCCAGCCATGGTCGCTGCGCGTTCGGCGCTTGCTGGCAAACAGCAGCAGGCCGGTGGCCACCATGGCCGTGCCGGCCAGCCCGCAGACAAAGTACAGCCATTTCATGGTCCAGCCACCAAAGCGGGCCATGTGCAGCGACTCGATGACCGGGTGCACATCGCGCGCGCTGGCGGCTGGCTCGGACCGGGGCGGTGCCTGCAGTACCTCACCGGTGTCGGCGGCGATGCGGACCTGCTCGGCGACGTTGTGCATGCGCCTGGAATAGGCGCTGTCGGGCTGCTGCGCCGTAAAGCGGTGGCTGGCCGGGCCCTGCGGCGGGCGCTGCAGCGCGATGGATGCCACCGGCTGGCGCAGCAGCGACTGCGCCAGTTGCAGCTGCTGGGCCAACTGCGGGCCGGCTGGCGGCAGACCGGGCCGGGCTGCCTCTGTGCCCGCGTTCAGATCGGCCTGGTAGCGGCTGTAGGCCTGGCGGTCTTCGCCATAGAGCGCCTGCAGCGCATGGGGCATGTAGCTGGTGTAGAAGTAGGCCAGCCCGGTGTAGACGATCATGAACAAAAAGGGCAGGGTGAGCACGGCCGAGGCGTTGTGCGCATCCAGCCAGGATCGTTGGCCCTTGCCGGGGCGAAAGCAGAAAAAATCCTGAAAGATGCGCCGGTGCACGATGAGGCCCGAGACCAGCGCCGCCATCATGCCCATCGACACCACACCCACCACCCAAAAGCCCGCCAGGCCGCCTTGCAGCGAGTAGTGGAAGGACATGAAGTGCCGGCCGCCCTCGGTCTGGCGGATGGGCGGCAGCGCCTGGGGCAGGCCAGTGGCCGGGTTCAGCGCCGCCTGCAGCACGCCGTCCGGGCCGCGCGCAGACAGCTGCACGGCCTCGCCCGCGCGGGCGGGCAGATCGATCTGCCACTGGCTGGCTTGCGCTGCCCTCTGCTGCAGATAGTCCTCAGCCCGGTGCAAGGCCTGCAGCCGGTCCTGCAAGCCCAGCGCGGCGCCGGGTGGCCCGCTGGCAGGCGCCGCCTGCATCCAGCGCGTGATGGGCTCGCGGAACACGCTCAGGGTGCCGGTCACAAAGATGGCGCAGAGCAGCCAGCCGCAGACCAGGCCGCCCCAGGTGTGCAGCCAGGACATGGTCTGGCGCCAACCTGGCTGGCGCGCCGCACCGGGGACGGTACGGGGCATTTAGAAGCTGCCGCGCAAGCTCAGCTTGACGCTGCGGGGCTCGCCATACCAGTTGCCACTGCCCGAGCTGCCCACGGTCTTGTAGTAGGTCTTGTCAAACAGGTTGTTCAGGTTGAGCGTGGCCGACCAGTGGCGGTCGATGCGGTACTGCAGGCTGGCGTTCCAGACCGCGTAGCCCGCCTGGGTGAACTTGTAGGGGACGCCCTCGCCATCGAACTTGCCGGTGGCCGGGTTGTAGGGGTAGGCGGTGCCGCTGGCATAGGTGGTGCTTTGCACGGTCACGCCGCTGCCCACCGTCCAGGGCGAGAGGTCGCCGGGCAGCTGGTAGCTGCTCCAGAGCTTGAGCAGGTGCTTGGGGGTGATGGTGCTGTAGACCAGCTGCGCGGCATCGCTCTTGTTGCGGTTGTGGTTGTAGGTATAGCCGGCAAACAGCTGCCAGCCGCGCGCCAGCTGGCCCGAGATCTCCATGTCCACCCCTTGGCTCACGATCTTGCCCTGGGCGATGTAGCAGCAGCTCAGGCCCAGGTCGCCCACATCGGTGTCGGGGTAGCGCGGGTCGCGTGCGGCCTCGCCGGTGCGCTCGATGCGGTAGAGCGCAAAGGCGGTGTTGAGCTTGCCGCCGGCCAGCTCGCCTTTGACGCCCAGCTCGACATTGCGCCCCTTGATGGGATCGAGCGGCGTGCCGGGCAGCGGGCCTTGCAGGCTGCTGGCCTGGGATTTGTGGATCTCGGAGACGCTGCCATACGCCGTCCAGCGGTTGTCCAGGTCATAGACCAGGCCGGCATAGGGCGTGAGGATGCCGCTCTCCTGGTAGTAGCTTTTGCCGCTGGAGCGCAGTGAGCCATCGGCGTTGTAGTTGAAGTAGGGCGTGACGTTGGAGTAGCTGGCATAGCGCCCGCCCACGATGGCGGTGAGCTTGTCGCTCAGGCTCAGGTTGACGCGGCCATACAGGCCTTTTTGCGTGGCGCCATAGCCGGGGTAGCTGCGGGTCTTGCGCTCGCTGACCGCATGCGGAATCTTGTCGGGATCAAAGCCATAGACATTGGTGAGCGACTCGTTCGTCTCCATCTCGGAGTAGTAGGTGTCCTGGTCATCGCGGATCTTGGCCCAGTCGGCGCCCAGCAGCAGCTGGTGGCTGCGGCCCAGCAGCGAGAAGGGTCCGCTGATATTCAGGTCGAGGCTTTTCTTGTCCGAGCGGAAGTCGTTGGAGAAGCCGGTCCAGCTCGCGCCCAGGCCGGTGGCGGGGTCCACGGCGCCACTCAGACTGGCCAGGCGGCTGTCGCTGTCCACCTTCTGGTAGTTGAGCTGGGCCTTGGCCTTCCAGCCGCCGGCCAGTTGCTGGTCGAGCTGGGCAAACAGCTCCTTGGCGCTTTTGTCGTAGTGGCTCCAACCGGCCATCAGCGCGGTGTTGCGCGGCAGGTGCAGATCGTCGCCATTGGGGGCGCGCGGAATGCCTTCGCGCCAGGGCGTGGCACTGAGCTTGTCGTAGCTGGCACCCAAGCTGAGCTTGGTGTCGCGGCTGAGATCGGCTTCGACAATGCCGTAGAGCAGGCTGTTCTTGGAGTCGGCACTGCGGTAGAAGAAATCCTTGTCGGTGTGGGCCAGCACCGCACGGCCGCGCACGCTGCCATCGCTGTTCAAGGGGCCGGCCACATCCAGCTCCAGCTGTTTGCGGCTCCAGCTGCCCAGGCTGGCCGAGGCCTGGATCTGGCGCTGCGCCGTGGGGCGCTTGCGCACCAGGTTGATGGCGCCACCGGGCTCGCCATTGCCGCTGAACAGGCCGTTGGCGCCGCGCACGATCTGCACGCTGTCGTACATCGCCAGGTTGGGGTCAAACAGCTGCTGGCTGAAGGCATCGACGCTGGCGCCATCGATCTGCACATTGCCAATCTCAAAGCCACGCGAGAGAAAGCGCGTGGCCTGACCGCCCAGACCACCTGCACCGGCGTAGTCCACCGTCACACCGGTCGCCTGCTGCATCACCTCGCCCACGGTGCTGAGCGCCTGGTCCTCGATCAGCTGGTGGGTCATCACGGTGATGGACTGCGGTGTCTCGCGCACATCCTGGCCCTTGCCCAGCGACACGCGCCCGCTGGTGTAAGAGCCGCTGCCTTCGGTGGCCTCGGTGCGCTCGGCCTGGGCGGTGACCAGCACTTCCGGCAAGGTCTGGCTGGCCGTAGTGCGCCGCTGTACGCTGATGGCTGCGCCGCTGGCCATGGCCTCCAGATCGCTGCCAGCCAGCACCTGGCTCAGCGCCGCCTGCAGGCTGAGGCTGCCTTGCAGCGCCGGTGCCTGGCGCCCTTGCACCAGGGCGGCATCCACCGAGATGGCCACGCCCCAGGCGCGCGCCAATGCGTTGAGGGCCTGGCCCAGCGGTTGTGCCGGCAGGTTCAGGCTCTGGGTGGTCGCCATGGCCGTCTGGGCGGCTGCCGGCTGCGCATGCACCGGGCCGGGCAGGGACAGCAGTGCCAGCGTGCCGGCACAGGCGAGGCTGCAGGCCCAGGCGATGACAGGCTGGCGGCGCTTGGCCGTGGCTGGCGCTGCGCGGCGGCGGGACGGGCTGCAAGAAGGTGGCAGATCTCGGTACATGCGAATGCTCTCTAGGGTGTTGTCCCTGTGAAGACGTCGCAGCGGCGATATACCGGACAAAAATTTTTGCTGGGCTTGGGGGCAGCGGATCGACGCCGTTGTTCCGGGCGCGCAGGGGCCAGGATTTAGCGCCGGCGAACCAGGCTGCTGCCGTCGGGCAAGCGCTCCACACGCACCGGCAGCGAGCGCGGCAGGCTGGCGACAAAGGTGGCCGGGTCGCGCAATTGGAAGCTGCCCGTCAGGTGCAGGGACTGCAGGGCTCCCGCTGGATCGAGCTGCAGCGGGCGCTCCAGGTAGTCGTTCCAGCGGCTGAGTACCTCGGGCAGTGGCGTGTGGTCAAACACCAGCCAGCCGTCGCGCCAGGCGCCCACATCCTGGCGGTTGACGCTGCCGGTATGCAGCCCGCCTTGCGCATCCAGGCGCGCGGCCTCACCGGCGGCCAGCACCACATCGGCAGCCTGGGCGGCATCGCTGTGCAGGCCCCATACCGCAACGCGGCCCTGGGCCACACTCACCTGCAGGCCCGATGCGCGCAGCGCCACCGAGAACACGGTGCCCAGGACCCGCACGCGGCCCAGCGGTGTTTGCACCTCCAAGGGGCGCTGGGCATCGTGGACCACATCCAGGCGTATCTCGCCCCGCGCCAGCTGCAGCACGCGGCGGTCGCGGTACAGCACGGCCTCTACGGACGTAGAGGGCGCCAGATCCAGGTGTGAGCCATCGGGCAGGTTCTGGGCCAGCATCTGGCCATGGCCGGTGTGCAGCGCCATGCGTGCCAGCGGCTGCTGCCAGTACCAGCGCCCGCCCAGGCCCAGCAGGCTGGCCAGCCCCGCCGTGCCCAGCAGTGACAAGCTGCGGCGGCGCTGTTGGCGGCTGCGCTCGGCCTGGCTGGTGGGCAGTGCAAAATCCGCCTGCAGCGCCTGCGCCTCGGTCGCCTGCCAGCCCTGCAGCGCCTGCTGGGCGGCCGCCTCGTTGTCGGGCGACTGCGCACGCCAGCGGGCCAAAGTCTGTGTCGCAGCCTTGGCGCTGGCTGCGTCCCCCGCGTGCTGCCGGGCGATCAGCAGCACGGCATATTCCAGGCGTTTGCGCGGGCTGTCTGCCCCAGTGCCGGCCGCTGCCATCAGGCCTCCAGCCCCATGCAGTCGCAAACGGCGCGCACTACATGCTTTTCCACCGAGGCGATGCTGATGTCCATGTGCGCGGCCGCTTCGGCATGGCTAAAGCCATAGATGCGCACCAGCACAAACACCTCGCGGCGCTTGCGCGGCATGGCCGAGAGGCGGCGTACCAAGCGCTCCAGCTGCTGGCGGCTGGCGATGACGCGCTCGGTCGATGGGGCTTCATCAGCGGTAACCAGGGCCAGGGTCTGCAGCAGCTGGGCATCGGCCTGGCGGCGGCGGGCGTCGTCGATGACGATGTTCTTGCCGGTGCGAAACAGCAGCGCCCGCAGGTCCCTGACTGCGACTTCGCGCGCCTGCAGTGCCAAAACACGGGCATAGCTCTCCTGCACGACATCGGCCGCCGCTTGCCGGTCATTGAGCGAGCGGGAGAAGAAGTTCAGCAGTTCTGCGTAATAGCTCGCGAGCACGAGAGGACACCTTGGCCATGGGGCTGCAAAAGGGGCCCCAAAATGCGCCCGGCAGCGACGCGGGACAGGGGCTGGTTGGCAGCGAAGGCGCGATCTTATCAAAAAATAGAAATGAATCTCATTTCTGATATGACGGCCAAGGATGTTGCGGCTACCGATAGCAGGCAGGGGAGGGGATGGCAGAACGCTGGCCATCTGCTGGCGCAAAGGTTAGACCCCGGGGCGCTGCGCCTGCGCCCCGGGGTCTGGATCAAGCGATCAAATGCTTAGCCAATGCGCTGGCCGCGCAGGCGCATGCGCCAGGCGCCGATGCCTGCGGTCAACAGCGTCAGCAGTACCAGGCTCCATTGCTGCAGGCTGGGGACGGGTGTCGCGCTGCTGGGCACCGGAGGCGGAACGGGCGGGGTGCTGGTCGCGACAGTGGCCGTGGCCATGCAGGGCTGCGCGGTGCTGCCCGTGCATTGCGCATTGGCTTCGCTCACCGCCAACGATGCCGTGTTGACCAGGCTGGCGGGGGGCTGCGCGCTGACGGTGGTGCTCAGTTGGATCACCACACTGTCACCGGCGGCCAGCGAGGCGACGGTCACATCCACCGCGCCGCTGCCGCTGGCGGGCACGCAGGGTGCAGCGCCGCTGTTGCTGCAGGTCCAGCTGGCGTTTTCCAGGCCGGCAGGCAAGGGGTCGGTGATATGGGCCTGGGTGACGGGCACCTGGCCGGCGTTGAGGGCGGTGATGGTGTAGTTCATCGTCTGGCCGGCATAGACCGCTGCGCTGGCCTGCGCCGTCTTGCTCAGTTGCAGCAAGGGGTTAGGCCACAGATCGACCGCCACCGAGGCATTGCAGGGCTTGTCCTGGGTCTGCGCAGTGGCCGGGTTGTAGCACAGCCATTCGGCATTGCTGGCTGTCACGCTCGCGGTGTTGCTGACCTGGTCCATGCGGGTGGCGATGCTGTCCACCGTGGCGACCACGGTGTAGACCAGGCTGGCACTGGCGCGCATGCTGGCGATGGTCTGGCTCAGCACCCCGCCTGCGGCGAGGCTGCCACTGGCTTGCGGGCAGACTGCGAGACTGCCAACGGGCGACTGGCAGCTCCAGGTGGCCGAGGCAAAGCCGGCGGGAAGCGTGTCCGACAGGGCCACGCCGGTCAGTTCGGCCGCGCCTTCATTCTTGACGGTGACGGTATAGGTGGCGGTTTGCCCGGCATAGAGCGGGCCGGTCGCGTCCACCGTCTTGGTCACGCTGAGCAGCGGGCTGGTGGCCACCGATGCCGAGGCGCTGCAAGGCGTGGGAAAGCCATCTCGGGCAGCGCAGCTGAGCGTGCTGGTGGCAGGCGGCTCGATGGTGGCCGTGTTGGTGATGACGGTGGCACCTGAGGGCAGCGGGCTGCTGAAGCGCGTATTGACGCGGAACACCAGGGCGCTGCCAGCGGGCAGGGTGGGCAGCAGGGCGTCGAGCGGAAAGCTACCCGTGGCTGGCGTGGGGCAGGCCGCTGCGCTGCCGGCGGGGCGGCTGCAGACCCAGGTGCTGCCGGCCGTTTGCAGGCCATCGGGCAGGGTATCGCGCAGGCGCGTGCCGCTGGCGTCGCGCGTGCTGGCATTGGTGACCGTGATGTCATAGAACACGGCGGCGTTGGCGCTGGCCAGGCCGGTGTAGGCGCTGCCATCGCTGTTGACCGCTTGCTTGGCCACGGACAGCGGCGGCGAGCACGAGGCTGTGCCGCTGGACTGCACCAGCAGGCCCGAGGGGTCGCCCTGGTTGCCGACGACGACATAGATCGTGTTGGCACCGGTCTTGAAACCCTGGTTGAGCAGCACCGGGACATTGCCGCCGGCCCCAAAGCCACCCACGCCGGCAATGGCGCCGCCGTTGGTGTAATCAAATACCGCATCGTTGACCAGGATGCGCTTGACCTGGTTATCCACATACAGGCTCAGGCTCAGATTGAAACTGTCGGGGTCAACGGACGGGTCCAGCGTGAATTGGTATTGGTAGACGTAGTAGTCCCTGCCATATTGCACGCCGATCCATTGGGCATTGCCAAAGGGCGACTGCACCCAGGCGCCATTGCCAGCGCCTGGCCGGTCTACCGGGCCTGGGGCATAGGTCAACGCGGCAGCGGCTGCCGGTGTGGTGATATCGCCCAAGGCCGAGGCAATGGTCCAATGCGCATCGACGCTGCCCAGGGCTAGTTTGGGGCTGGTGATGCTGTAGCCATTGCTGCCGTCAATGCCGGTATTGAAGATGGCCGGGTCCGTGCTGCATGAAATAACAGGCGCAGTTTGGGCCTGGACCACCAGGGGGTGCAGAAGTGCTGCCACCGCACATCCCAGGCCCACATAATGGGCCATCGCTATTCTGAAGCCTTTCATTGCATTCCTTTGTAAATAAGTTTATTCAATCCTGTTATGCATGGTAGTAGGATGAACAAGCGGCAGGAATGCGGCAATGTCAAACATCTTCAGGCTGGAGATTGTTTGACAATCTTTATGAATGCGGGCGATGCAGTTGATGCAGTGCAATGCTTGATGCGCATCAAGCCAGCGGGTGCCGGGAGTGGGGTGGCGCGGGGGGCGCCGGTCGGTGCAGGGCGTACGCCGCAGACCGTTGCACAAGGGTCTCCGCCCTTTGTGAAAAAAGAATCATTATCAATTATGATCTTGCGGTTGTTCGTGTTTCCTCAACGGCCCCGCCCATGCCACAGCACCCGCTCCACCCTGAGGTGGAGACCATTTTTCGCCAGCACCATGCATGGCTGCGTGGGCGCCTGATGCTGCGCGCATCCAGCCACAGCGAGGCGGAAGATGTGGCATCGGAGACCTTTTTGCAGTTGACCGAAAAGGGCACTTCTACGGAAGGCGAACTGCTGGATATCCGGCACCCGCGCGCCTTTTTGTCGACGGTGGCCAAACGCATCCTCATCAAGCTCTGGCAGCGCCAGGATCTGGAGGCGGCCTACCAGGACACGCTGCGCCATATGCCCGAGGCGGTGGCGCTGTCGCCCGAGACGCATGCGATGCTGGTCGAAGCCATCTGCCAGATCGACCGGGCGCTGGCCGCGCTGCCGCTGCCGGTCAAAACGGTGTTTCTGCTGTCGCGGCTGGAAGGCATGCGCTACCCGCAGATTGCAGAGCAGATGGGCATCTCGCTGGCCACCGTCGAGCGCCATATGCGGCGCGCGCTGCTGCAGTGCCTCAGCTGCGCGCCATGAGCGATGCAGCCCTGCCCTGCGCCACGTTGCGCGCCGCCGTGGATTGGCTGGTGCGCCACGAGGCGGAAACGATGAGCGCAGCCGACCACCAGGCTTTTGCGCTCTGGCTGCAGCAGGATGCGCAGCACCAGGCGGCCTGGGCGCGCGTGCGCTCGGCGCTGGCTGAGCCGCTGACGGCGGTGCGCAGCCTGCAGGCCCATACCGAGGGCCTGCATGCCCAGGCCGCCATGCAGGCGCTGTTCCACAACCGCCGCCGGCGCGTGCTGCGCGGCGCGCTGGCGCTGGGCGGTATCGGTGTGGCCACCGCGCTGGTCGCAGACCGGCTGACGCCGCTGGGCCAGTTGATGGCCGATTGGCACACCGGCACCGGCGAGCGGCGCGAGTTCAGGCTGGCCGATGGCACCACCGTGCTGCTCGATGCCCGCTCTGCGGTGGATGTGCGCGATGCCGCGGGCAGGCCCGCGCTGCAGCTGCGCGCCGGGGCCTTGATCGCCACACGCCGCTATGCCGGAGCCGCTCCATTGCAGATCCACACCCGCGATGGGGTGGCGCTCTTCGGCGCCGGCCGCATGATGGCGCGGGTGCATGCGGAGCGCACGGACATGGTGGCGCTGGAGCAAAGCCTGAGGCTGCAGCCCCGTGAGGCGGGGCAGACCTTGCTGCCTGCAGGCCAAGGCGCGCGCTTCAGCGCCCGGCAGCTCCAGCCCCTTGCGGGCAACGCGGTGCAGCGCGCGGCATGGCAGCAAGGCATGCTCGCCGTCGATGACTGGCCGCTGGCCGATGTGGCCCAGGCGCTGCAGGCCTATTTTTCTGGCTATATCCGCGTGGCCCCTTCGGTGGCGGATCTGCGGGTGTTTGGCATCTTCAGGCTGGACGTGGAGGAGCTGCTGGGCACGCTGGGCCAGATGCTGCCGCTGCAGATCCAGCGTTGGGGGCCGTTGATCACGATTGGCGCGCAAGGTGGGCGCTGAGGGCACAACACCCTCTGTTGCGCGACCACATGCGCGCGACCCTATGCAAATAGATGAGGGGTTTTTCGGTTTCGGCGCACTGGTTAAGCAGTACCCAACGAAAAGGAACTTCTGCCGTGACCACTTCCCGCCTCCAGCGCCGCCATGCCGGTGCCCCATCAATCGTGCGCAGCTGTGCTGAACGCTCGCCCCTCCATGTGCTGGCCTTGGCCGCCTTGCTGAGCTCTGCGCTGGCTCCTGCCACAAGCCGGGCCGCCGATACGCCCCCAGCCGCTGCCGTGCAGCTCGACATTCCGGCGGGCAGCCTGGCTGATACCCTGACCCGCATTGGCCAGCAGACCGGGCGCAGCATCGTCGCTGACCCCGCTGTGCTGCAAGGCCAGCGCAGTGCCGCGATCCAGGGCCATTGGACGGCAGAGCAGGCGGTGCGCAAGGCGCTGGAGGGGTCGGCGCTGCAGCTGCAGACCTTGAACGGTGGCGCGCTGCAGATCCGCAAGCCAATGGCTGCCGAGCAACCGGTGGCGGAGGCCGCGCCTGCAGCAGCGGCTACAACGTCTGCTGAGGCGCCTGCGTCACCTGCAGAGCCCAGCCACCAGCTGCCCACCGTGGTGGTGACCGACCAGCGCTCCGACAGCTCATTGATGCAGCCCACCCGCCAGGTCACGGTGATCGAGGGTGAGGAGCTCGATGACCTGCGCGCCACCTCGGCCAATCTGAACAGCTTGCTGGCCAAGAGCGTGCCGGGCATGTCCGATTCGAGCCGCAACATGAGCGATTTCGGCATGACCTTGCGCGGCCGCAACGTGTTGGTGCTGGTCGATGGCATTCCGCTCAATACCAACCGCGACACGGCGCGCAACCTGGTCAATGTGGAGATGAGCCGCATTGAGCGGGTCGAGGTGTTGCGCGGCAGCAATGCGATCTACGGCAGCGGTGCGACCGGGGGGGTTATCTCGGTCACCACGCGCCCGGTGGGTGGCAAGCCGGTGGCGCGTACCACGGTGGGTTTTGACAGCGCGCTCTCGCGCCTGAGCGGCGACGGCCTGGGCGGCCAGGTGCAGCACTACCTGTCGGGGGCCGGTGATGTGGTCGATTACGAGGTCGATATTTCGGCCCGCCGCATCGGCGGAGCCTTTGACGGCCACGGCGACCGTATCGCGCCGGACGCCAGCCAGGGCGATCTGTTCGACTCGAACACCTACAGCCTGGGCGGCAAGATCGGCTTT
Organism: Comamonas sp. MYb69; assembly: GCF_037479315.1. Classification (NCBI taxonomy): domain Bacteria; kingdom Pseudomonadati; phylum Pseudomonadota; class Betaproteobacteria; order Burkholderiales; family Comamonadaceae; genus Comamonas; species Comamonas sp. MYb69. The sequence goes on along the minus strand of NZ_JBBGZG010000006.1, from coordinate 157,386 downwards.
CGCATTGATGGCAACCAGCGCATCCAGCTGGCGGCCAGCCACTTGCGCGCGCACCAGAAGACCGACTACGCCAACGACCCCAGCGTCAACCAGGCGCCATTAGGATCGGTGGCGGCCCGCGCGATCCGGGGCCTGAAGCTGGCCGAGCAGAACCAGGTGGAGAACAGCCTGCTGAGCGCCAGCTACGAGCACAAGGACCTGGGCGGCAGCCTGCTGAGCGCGATGGTCTACGGCCGCGACAATTTCGTGCGCTTTGTGCCCTTTGATGCGCGCAGCAACAGCAACCGGGGCAACTTTGTCGACCAGGTGATGCAAAACAACAAGGTGTTTGGCGGGCGCCTGACCATCACCACACCGATTGGCGACGACAAGCGCACCAAGCTGGTCTGGGGTGCGGACTATATCCAGGAGCGCAGCAATATGCCGCTGGATACCTTTGATGCTGCCGTCTATGACGCGAGCGGCGGCCTGGTGTTCCAGCCCACGGGGCAGCGCATCTACATGCCCTGGGTCACCGTCAAGAGCGCTGGCGCCTTTGGCCAGCTGCAGCACAGGTTCAACGACCGGTGGTCGGCCGAAGGCGGCTTGCGCTATGAGAAATCGCAGGCCAGCTTTGCAGATTTCCAGCCGCTGTCGCAGTCGCGCCTGCCCAACCCGGCCACCGTGGCCGGTGGCAAGGTCGCGTACGACGCGGTGCTCTACAACCTGGGCCTGGCCTTCAAGCCCTGGAAGGACCACGAGTTCTACACCTCGTTCAGCCAGGGCTTTGACCTGCCCGATGTGGGCCTGCAGCTGCGCAATGCGGGTGCCAAGTTCGACATCAATGCGTCCGAGCTGGAGCCGGTCAAAACCGACAACTATGAAATCGGCTGGCGCGGCACCTTCGGCAACACCATGGCCACGCTGGCGCTGTTCCAGTCACGCTCGGACCTGGGCGCTGTCCAATCTTTCAACAATGGCCTGCACCTGACCCGCACGCGCGAGCGCATCCGAGGCGTGGAGCTGACCGCCGACCACTATGCCGACCACTGGTCCACCGGCGGCACCGTCACCTGGATGCAGGGGCGCGAGACGCCGCCCGGCGCCAGCAGTGACCAGCCGATGACGGGCTACCGCATCCCGCCGCTCAAGATCACTGGCTATCTGCAGTACAGCCCCAGCAGCCGCTGGAGCCTGCGCAGCCAGTTCAACTGGTTTGGCGCACGCGACTACCGCCTGGCCGATGGCAAGACCCAGTTCGCCCGGGCTGATGTGAAAAGCTACTACAGCGTCGATGTGGTGGGCCGCTACCAGTTCGACAACAAGAACCAGGTCACCGTCGGCGTGCAGAACCTGCTCAACCGCTACTACCTGCCGCTCTACAGCCAGCTGATGCGCAGCGGCAAGAACGACAGCCGCCTGCCGGCTGCCGGTGCGACCTTGACGGCGAGCTATACGCATAACTGGTGATCGGGGCGTGGCAGAAGCCGCCAACGAAAAAGCACCCTCGGTGGGGTGCTTTTGCTGTTCTGGCGGAAGCTCAGGGATTCGAACCCTGGAACCCTTTCGGGTTGCCGGTTTTCAAGACCGGTGCAATCGACCACTCTGCCAAACTTCCTGCTGGCTGCTGGGCGGAGTGGTCGCCTCGCAGCATCAGGGATTGTATGCGAATTCCGGCCCGCTGCCTCAGTGGCGGGCGGGCTCCGGGTCGTCTTTGAGGCGGCTATGGGCCAGCGCGCCAGCGGCTTCCAGGATCGGGTAGGCAACCGAGCACAGCAGAGAATTGATGCGTTTGAGGTCGCTGATCAGGTCGATGTGCAGCGAGCTGGTCTCGATGCTGGGGACGGTGTTGTGCGACAGGCGCTCCAGGTGCGAGGCGGAATAAGCCAGCTCCAGGTCGCGGAAGCGCGCTTTTTCTTCGAGCAGCTTTTGTGCATCGCGCACATTGCCCGAGAGGAACACGCTCATCGCCAGGCGCAGGTTGTCCAGCAGATGGGCATGCAGCTCGTTGATTTCTTCCATGCCCTGCTTGCTGAACTGGCGGCGCTTCTTGATCTTCTTGTTCTCCACATCGGTGAGCACGCGCTCGATGATGTCGCCAATCTGCTCCATGTTGATCGTGAAGTTGATCACTTCGGTCCAGCGCTGGCTCTCGCGCTCGTCCAGTTCGGCGCGCGAGATCTTGGTCATGTAGTACTTGATGGCCGAGTACAGCTCATCGACCGTGTCATCGAGCTTGCGCAGGTCTTGCGACAGCTGCTGGTTGTCGGTCTGCACAACGTTGTGCAGGCCAATCAGCATGGATTCGACCACATCGGCCTGGTGCAGCGCTTCACGCGCGGCGCAGGAGATGGCCAGCGACGGGGTGGACAGGGCTGAGGCGTCGAGGTGGCGCGGGCGCTGGGGGCCCTTGTTGGCTTCCTCCTTGGGCAGCAGTTTGCGCATCCAGTCGCCGATCACGCCGGTGAACCAGATAAAGCCCAGCGTGTTGAGGATGTTGAAGGCCAGGTGGAACAGCACAGCCGAGCGGCCCGCATCGTTGATGTAGGGCATTGCATAGGTGACCCACAAGCCGACAAACGGCGAGACGATGGCCACGCCCATGATCTTGAAGATCAGGTTGCCGATGGTGACCTGGCGCACTTCGATGCTGGACTTGGCCGTTTGCAGCACGGCCAGCACACCGCTGCCCAGGTTGGCACCCAGCACCAGGCCCAGGGCCATATCGCCGGTGATGGCGCCCGACGCGGCCATGGCCGCGATCAGCAGCACGATGGCGAGGCTCGAGTAGGCAATGACAGCCAGGATCGCGCCCAGCAGCAGCTCCATGAAGAAGTCGCTCTTGACGCTGACCAGCAGGGTGCGCACGGCTTCGGATGCGAGCAGGGGCTCGGTGGCCTCGACGATCAGGCGCAGCGCCAGCAGCATGAGGCCCAGGCCGATAAAGACGCGGCCCACGCGGCCGGGCGTGGAATCCTGCTTGGAGATGAACAGCACGACGCCCGAGAAAATCAGCAGCGGCGAGAGCCAGGAGAGGTCGGTGGAGAACAGCACCGCCATCAAGGCGGTGCCCACGTCGGCGCCGCGCATGACCGACAAGGCGGCGGTGAGCGGTATCAGGCCCTGGCCGACGAAGGACGCGGTCATCAGGGAGGTGGCACTGCTGGACTGGACGAGGGCCGTGACCCCGATGCCCGAGAGCATCGCGGTAAAACGGTTGCTCATACTGCGCGCCAGCAGGTTGCGGAGGTTGGCGCCAAAGACGCGCAGCACCCCTGTGCGCACCATATGAGAGCCCCACACCAGCAGCGCAATGGCGGCAAGAAGATTGAGCAAGTGTTTCATAAGGCGAACCGGACACTATACCCCTGATAAGCGCGCCGCGCTGTAGGGCGAATGCCAATGTGTCTCTTTTTATGCAGGCCAGGCGGCGATGGGCGCCTGGCAGCGGCTGTTGTGGAGGAAGGGGAGCCACCGATAAAAAACACCGCCGTCGCATGGCGAGGGCGGTGCCTGGGTATTGGCTATAAACGCGGCAGAAAGCCTGATCAGCCTTTTTCGCCCCGGCGCATGCGCAGCAGCTCGTCCAGAATCAGCAGGAAGGCGCCCAGGCAAATGGCCGAATCGGCCAGGTTGAAGGCCGGGAAATGGCTGCCCGTCCAGTGGAAGTCGAGCATGTCGACCACATAGCCGTGGCGCATGCGGTCGACCACATTGCCAATCGCCCCGCCCATGATGCAGCTGAGTGCCAGGCAAAACAGGGACTTGTGGCTGTGGCGGTAGAGCTGCCAGACGATGACGGCCGTCACCACCACCCCAATGCCGGTGAACAGCCAGCGCTGCCAGCCGCCGGCGCTGGCCAGGAACGAGAAGGCCGCGCCGGGGTTGTGCGCCCGCACGATGTTGAAAAAGCCGGTGATCGTGGTGTAGTCGCCCAGCTGGTAGTGGGCCAGGATCCATTCCTTGCTCCACTGGTCCAGCCAGAAAATCACCGCAGCAATCACCAGCCACAGCACAAACCGGCCTTTGCCGGCGCTGCCCACGGCAGGGGTGGCGGCGGCGTTCATCAGGCCATCAGGCGGGTTTCACCCGCGCCATGGAGGTTGCTGTCGCAGCGGCCGCACAGGGTGGGGTGGGCCGGGTTCTGGCCCACATCGTCGCGGTAGTGCCAGCAGCGCTCGCACTTGGCCTTGTCCGATGGGTTGACGGCCACGCTCAGCGCATCACCGGCAGCCACCGTGGCGGCCGAGGTGATCAGCACGAACTTCAGGTCGTCAGCCAGGGTCTGCAGCAGCGCCAGGTCCTCGGGCTGGGCGCTGATGGCTACCTCGGCCTGCAGCGACGCGCCCACCTTGCCATCGGCACGCAGGGTCTCGATGTCCTTGTTGACCACATCGCGGATCTCGCGGATGCGCGCCCACTTGGCCAGCAGGGCCTCGTCGCCGGCGGGCAGGTCGCAGAATTTCTCCAGGAAGATGGTTTCGCTGTTGCCGACGATCTTCCAGGCCTCTTCGGCGGTGAAGGACAGGAAGGGCGCCATCCAGCGCAGCATGGCCTGGGTGATCTGGTGCAGCGCGGTCTGGGCCGAGCGGCGTGCCAGGCTGCCTTCGGCGCTGGTGTAGAGCCGGTCCTTGAGGACATCCAGGTAGAAGCCGCCCAGGTCCTCGGAGCAGAACAGCTGCAGCTTGGCCACCACGGGATGGAACTCATAGACCTTGTAGTGCGCCAGCAGCTCGGCCTGGAACTGGGCCGAGCGGGCCAGGGCCCAGCGGTCGATCTCGAGCAGGTCCTCATAGGCCACCGCATCATTGGCCACGTCGAAGTCGCTGATGTTGGCCATCAGGAAGCGCAGGGTGTTGCGGATGCGGCGGTAGGCATCCACCACGCGGGCGAGGATCTTGTCGTCGATGCCCAGGTCGCCCGAGTAGTCGGTCGAGGCCACCCACAGGCGGATGATCTCGGCGCCCATCTTGTTGCTCACATCCTGCGGCGCGACGGTGTTGCCCACCGACTTGGACATCTTCTTGCCCTGGCCGTCGACGGTGAAGCCGTGGGTCAGCAGGCCCTTGTAGGGCGCGCGGCCAAAGATGGCCGAGGCCAGCAGCAAGGAGCTGTGGAACCAGCCACGGTGCTGGTCATGGCCTTCCAGGTACAGGTCGGCCTCGGGGCCGCTGTCATGGTGGTGCTCGGCGTGGGTGCCGCGCAGCACATGCCAGAAGGTCGAGCCCGAGTCGAACCAGACTTCGAGGATGTCGGTGCTCTTGGTGTAGAGCTTGGCCTCGTCGGCGCCCAGGATCTCTTCACCGGTCACACGGCTCCAGGCCTCGATACCGCCTTCTGCGACGATGCCCACGGCCTGGTCGAGGATCTCCATCGTGCGCGGGTGCAGCGCGCCGGTGTCCACATGCAGGAAGAAGGGGATGGGCACGCCCCAGCTGCGCTGGCGCGAGATGCACCAGTCGGGCCGGCCGGCGATCATCGCGCGCAGGCGCTCCTGGCCGTTTTCCGGGTAGAAGCTGGTGTGCTCGATGGCGTCCAGCGCGATCTGGCGCAGGGTCTGGGCAGGCTTTTGGGCCGGGTCGGTGAACACGCCTTCGCCTTCATCCATGCGGATGAACCACTGGGCGGCGGCGCGGTAGATCACCGGCGTCTTGTGGCGCCAGCAATGCGGGTAGCTGTGGGTGATGGTCTTGGTGTCCATCAGGCGGCCGGCAACCTTGAGCGCGTCCAGGATGACGGGCACGGCCTTCCAGATGTGCTGGCCACCAAACAGCGGCAGCTCGGGCTCATAGACACCATTGCCCTGCACCGGGTTGAGGATGTCCTTGTAGTCCATGCCATTGCTGACGCAGGAGTTGAAGTCGTCCAGACCGTAGGCCGGCGCCGAGTGCACGATACCGGTACCGTCGTCGGCCGTGGCGTAGTCGGCCAGGTAGACGGGCGAGATGCGGTCATAGCCCTTGTCCACATGGGCCAGCGGGTGCTTGAAGGGCATGTGGTCCAGCACCTTGCCGGGGGCCGATGCGATCACCTTGCCTTCGATGCCCCAGCGCTCCATGCACTTGTCCACCAGCGCGCTGGCCAGCACCAGCAGGCCGCGCTCGGTATCGACCAGGCTGTATTCCAGCTCGGGGTTGACGTTCAAGGCCTGGTTGGCCGGGATGGTCCAGGCGGTGGTCGTCCAGATGACGATGAAGGCTTCCTTGTCCAGTTTGGCGAGGCCAAAGGCGGCTGCCAGCTTGGCCGGATCGGCCGCCGGGAACATCACATCCAGCGTCTGGCTTTGCTTGTCGGCGTATTCGATCTCGAACTCGGCCAGCGACGAGGCGCAGTCAAAGCACCAGTAGACGGGCTTGAGGCCCCGGTAGACAAAACCCCGCTCCATGACCTTCTTGAGCGCGCGCAGCTCGCCCGCCTCATTGGCATAGTTCATGGTCTTGTAGGGATGGTCCCAGTCGCCCAGCACGCCCAGGCGCTTGAAGTCCGCCATCTGCTGGCCGATCTGCTCGGTCGCAAATGCGCGGCTCTTGGCCTGCATCTCGTCGCGGGGCAGGTTGCGGCCGTGGAGCTTTTCGATCGCGTTCTCGATCGGCAGGCCGTGGCAGTCCCAGCCTGGCGCGTACAGCGCGTCATAGCCTTCCAGTTGGCGGCTCTTGACGATCATGTCCTTGAGGATCTTGTTGACGGCGTGGCCGATGTGGATCTTGCCGTTGGCGTAGGGCGGGCCGTCGTGAAGGATAAACTTGGGCGCGCCGCTGCGGGCATCACGCAGGCGCTTGTAGATGCCTTGGTCCTCCCAGTCCTTGACCCAGCCCGGCTCGCGCTTGGGCAGATCGCCGCGCATCGGAAACGGGGTGTCGGGCATGTTCAAGGTGGCGCGGTACGCAGAGGCCTTTTCTGCGGGGGACGATTTGTCGGACATAAATACCTTCAAAGCAAAACATGGTCCTGATCCGGGCGGGGTGATCATGCCGGTCAGTGGAAAAATGTATAGCGCAGAAGCGTTGTCTGACGTGCACGTGGTGCAGGCGAGTGCGGACTTCTGCGCGGCACGGCGCAGTCAAGTCAGCGTCAAATTCGGTCGCGCGTGGTCTGGCGACGGGTTTCGGCGTGGCTGGCCGTATGAAAGAAGGCACGGGCATCCGCGCAGTCCTTGGCAATCCCTGTGGTCAGGGCGTCCAGACTGTCGTATTTGAGCTCGTCGTGCAGTTTGTGTAGAAGTTCCACTCGGATGATTTTACCGTATGCCCCGTCTCCACCCAGTTCCGCGGGCCATTGCAGGCAATGGGTCTCCAGCAGCACGCGGCCGCCGTTGACGTCGTTCGGGTCCAGCGAGGGGCGCACACCCAGGTTGGCCACGCCCGGCAGCGGCTGGGCCGACAGGCCGTGCACCAGCACGACAAAGATGCCGCTGGCAGCGGGTTTCCAATGGTCAAAGCGCAGGTTCAAGGTGCGAAAGCCGTCGCCCGCGCCCGCGCGGCTTTCGGCCAGCTGGCGGCCCAGCTTGCGGCCATGCACCACATGGCCCGATATCGCATAGGGGTAGCCCAGCAGCTTGGCCGCTGCTGGCATATCGCCCTGGCCCAGCGCCTGGCGCACAGCCGTGCTGGACACGCGCAGGCCATCGGACTCGTAGCTGTTCATGCGCGCCACATCAAAGCCCTGCTTGCGGCCGGCCTCGACCAGCATCGCGTAATCGCCCGCGCGCTGGTGGCCAAAGCGGAAGTCATCGCCCACCAGCAGGTAGCCGGTGCCCAGCCCCTTGAGCAGCACATCGTCGATAAAGGCCTGTGGGGCTTGCGCAGCCAGCCGCGCATTGAAGGGCAGCACAATCGCCTGGTCAATGCCGCACTGGGCGAGCTGGTCGAGCTTGTCGCGCAGGGTGGAGATGCGGGCAGGCGCCAGGTCGGGCTTGTTCAGCACCTGGGCAAAGTAGTCGCGCGGATGGGGCTCGAAGGTGAGCGCGCAACTGGCCAGACCCCGGCGCTGCGCTTCGCTGCGCAACAGCGCCAGCATGGCCTGGTGGCCCCGGTGCACCCCGTCAAAATTGCCAATGGTCAGGGCGCAGTGCCGGGTGACCTCGGGGTGGTCAAGTCCTCTGAAGATTTTCATCTTTGCTTTGTTTTTTGTAGCGGCTTGCGCTTTCGAGCCGAGCGCTGGTGTGCAATTTCACAATAAAAGTGTATATTGACCATTATGACTTGGTGCCCGGGTCTGCGTGCAGCATGTGCGTGGGTCGCGGCATTTTTCGTGGCCAGGCGCCGCGCGGGTCAACGGTATTTCGGTTCAATTCCCAATGCGCAGGAGGCCCATTGTGAAGGTGTTGAAGTTATCGGCAAGTGGCGTTCCGCAATCCTGGATCACGTTGCAGGAGGCGGTGACGCACTACGCAGCAGGTGATGTGCGCTGGGAGGCGGGCTCGAGCGTCGCCTGCTTCCGCGGCGGGCATAACGCCATCACCGGCCTGCAGTCACGCATCGAGGTGGCCAGCATCATCGGCACCCGTGGCAAGCCTGGTATCGACCCCTTTGCGATGCGCATGACCCTCACCAACAGCAAGCTGTTTGGCCGTGACCGCCATATCTGCGCCTACTGCGGCGAGCATTTTGACGAAGAGCACCTGACCCGCGAGCATGTCATTCCGGTGTCCCAAAAGGGGCCCGATACCTGGATGAATGTGGTGACGGCCTGCGCCTCCTGCAACCACCACAAGGCAGGCCGCACGCCCGAGCAGGCGCATATGCCGCTGCTCTATGCGCCCTACACCCCCAGCCTCTGGGAAGACTTCATTCTGCGCAACCGCCGCATCCTGACCGACCAGATGGAGTTCTTGATGGCCCATGTGCCCAAGAGCTCGCGTCTGACGGCTTGAGCGCTGCCTTGCCATCCCCAGCAAAAAGGCCTTGTCGCAAGACAAGGCCTTTTCCGTTGGCGGGCTCTCAGAGCGGTGGGCTATCAGGCCTCCTTGGGCTTGGAGGCGGTGACCACAAAGCCATCGACGGCCTGGCCCGCTTCCATGCGCAGCTCCACATCGCGGGTGTCAACACGGTCAAAGCCGGCAGCCTTGGCCAGGCGCACGGTGCTGCTCAAGGTGTGGGTGTAGCGGCCAAAGGGCTGCAGCTGGCTGTCCGGGCCGGTGACATCACCGTGCTCGCAGGAGAAGATCAGTACGCCGCCGGGGGTCAGCACGCGGTAGGCATCGGCCAGGGTTTGCTGCAGGTCGCCGACATAAATCAGCACATCCAGCGCGGTGATGGCCTCGAAGGTGTTGGCCGGGGTGGCCGCCAGCGCTTCGAGCAGGTTGACCTGGTGGAACTTGTAGTAGACCTTGTGCTTGGCCGCTTGCTCGAGCATCTTGGCCGACATGTCCACACCCAGGATATAGCCGTCGATGGCGCCCAGCGTCGCACCCAGCAGGCCGGTGCCGCAGCCCAGGTCCAGCAGGTTGAAGCGGCGGTCCGGGAAGATCTGCAGCAGCTGGTCGGCCACCTGCTTGGGCAGGCTATAGGCCAGATGGCGCACCATGTGCATGTCATAGACCGAGGCCATGCCATCGAACATGTGGGTGGTCAGCTCGACCGGCACATGCGCGGGCACCTGGCCCTGGGCCAGCTGGTGGTAGTACTGGTAGATCTTGTCTTCGGGCTGCAGCGCCAGCAGTGCCGTGGTATCGGGCAGGGCCTCTTGCATGGTGCCACGCGCTTGCAGCATCTGCACACGGCCAATGCGCGAGAGGTGGTCGCCCGGCTCCTCGTCGATCAGCGGACCAAACACGGCCAGCGCATCGTCGTACTGGCGCACGGTGCCCAGGTCAACCGCCAGATGGCGACGCAGCGTACGGTCGCCAGGAATCAGCTCCAGTGCGCGTCGCAGGTGGCGGATGGCCATCTCGGTATTGCCGATGCGGTGGGCGATATCAACGACGCCGGCAATCACGCGGGCATTGTTGGGCTCCAGCGCAATCACTTTCTCGGCGGCAGCCATGGCATCGTGCTCGCGGTTATGGCGCGCGTACAGCAGGGCTTGCTCCAGCAGGCCGGGCGCCCAGTCGGGGGCCAAGGTCACACTGCGCTGCATCGCATCAAAGGCACCTTGGAGGTTGCCGGATTTCTCTGCCATCAAACTGGCGAGCACGAACAGGCGTGCATCGCGTGGTGCGCGCTGGCGTGCATCGTTGAGGGTTTGGGCGGCACCCGTGAGGTTGCCCACAGAAATCTGGTGGCGGGCGGTTTCGAGGAATTTGCGAATCGGATCGACAGGTGCTTTTGCGCTCATGGAGTAACTGCGGGCGAGCCCGTAAACGTGGCTGTGAATTCAGTAAAGCCTTTGATTATCCGCCATTTGAGGCCGCGGCGTGTTTCGGGACGTTCGCCGCCCTGCGATAATGCCGCCTCCATGAAAAACATCGTCATCCTGATCTCCGGCAGCGGCTCCAATATGGCGGCCATCGTGCGAACCGCGCAGCAAGAGCGCTGGCAGGAGACACTGGGGGCGAGGGTGGCGGCCGTGGTCAGCAACAAGGCCCAGGCCGGCGGACTGCAGTTTGCCCAGCAGCAGGGCATTGCCACCGCCGTGGTGGACCACAAGGCCTACGACAGCCGCGAGAGCTTTGACGCAGCGCTGATGCAGTGCATCGATGCCCATGCCCCGTCGCTGGTGGTACTGGCTGGTTTCATGCGCATTCTGACCCCCGGCTTTGTCGCGCACTACAGCGGCCGGCTCATCAACATCCACCCCTCGCTGCTACCAGCCTTTGCCGGGCTGCACACGCACCAGCGCGCGATCGATGCCGGTTGCAGGTTTGCCGGCTGCTCGGTGCACCAGGTCACGGCCGATCTGGATGCCGGCCCCATCCTGGAGCAGGGCCTGGTGCCCGTGCTGCCGGGCGACACGGCCGAGCTGCTGGCCGCGCGCGTGCTGGTGCAAGAGCACCAGATCTACCCCAAGGCGGTGCGCGCGTTGTTGCAGGCGCGCTGAGCGCTGCGCAACGCGGTCACACCTGGTCAGGCGTCTCGGTCTGTGGCGTATAAGCCGCAAACCGGGGCTGGCGCTGGCCGTTCACTTCCACGTCCTCGCTGAACATGGCCGCTGGCCGCACCCACCAGCCGTAATCGCCATACAGCGCCTGGTAGACCACCAGCCACTCGCGTGTCTCGCTGTGCTGGGCCAGCTGCCAGACCTGGTAGAGCCGGCCTTTGTAGTGGCGGTAGAGTCCGGGCGAAATAGCTGGTGCTGGCATCGGGTGCTGTTCCATAATCTGAAAAAATAACCAAGCCTAGCAGATGCGCCCGCCTGCACATGCCGACATGGCCCGTGCGCGCCAGGCACCAGCGCTGCGCGGCCAGAACCTGTTCGGAGGGTGGGGTGGAGCAGATAGATTTTGTGCAGCGGGTCGATGCCTATACGCGCGCCGCTGCATCAGAGCCGGCGGTTTTCCGCCGCCATGTCTTTGGCATGCTGCTGCTGGCGGGGCTGTGGATCTGGGGCGGTCTGCTGCTGGGCCTGGTCTTGCTGGCCTGGTCAGTGCTGTCCTTGGTCTACCTTGGATTCCATGGATTGCAGATCTTTGGGCTGTTTGCCGGCTTGGCACTGCTGCTGAGCGTATTGCGGTTGACGCGCTCGGACTGGGTCGCGCCCGAGGGAATCGCCGTGCCCGCTGCCGAATGCCCGCGCCTCTTTGAGGCGCTCGAGCGCGTGCGCCAGAAGGTGCGCGGCCCCCGTATCTCCCAGCTGGTGATCACCGAAGACTATGGCCTGCGCATTGCGCAGCAGATGCGGCTGGGCGGCTTGCTGCCCGCGCGCTACCACCTGCTGCTGGGCCTGCCGCTGGCGATGGCGATTGACCGGCCGCGCCTGGTGGCCCTGATTGCCCAGGAATACAGCCATCTGCGCCGCCGCCAGGGCTGGCTGCAGGCCGCGGTCTACCGCGCCCGCCGCCGCCTGCAGGGGCTGCATGAGCGCCTCGCCGATGCGCGCCAGATGACGCACCTGGGCTGGGCCAATGAGCGCTTCATGCGCTGGTATTTGCCGCGCTGGTGGGCGGCCAGCTTTGTGCTGGCGCGGCAGGACGAGGCCGTTGCCGACCGCATGGCAGCCCGCTGGGTCAGCAAGCCGCTGATGGGCGAGGCGCTCTCTGAGGTGGCGGTGCGCGGGCGCTGGTTCCGCGAGCAGTTCTGGACCATGCACTGGCTGCGCGCCCGCGAGCTGGCCTCGCCGATAGGGCCCTTCAGCCTGATGGCCGGGGTGATGAACCACAGCATGGATGTGAACTGGGTCTACCAGGGCTGGAAGCAGGAATACCATGCACCCGCAAGCTACCAGGACACGCCCCCCAGCCTGCGCGAGCGCCTGCGGGGCCTGGATGTGCCCCCAGGCCTTACGCCCATGTCCAGCAGCAACTGCCTGGCCTGGCTGGGCAAGCGCTCGGAGCGCTGGATCGAGCTGCTCGACCAGCGCTGGTGTGTGCGCCATGGCCATGACTGGGTGGCCTACCGCCAGATCCTGAGCGCCTCGGCCGCGCGCGTGGCCGCGCTGATGCCGCGCGAGCCCTACCTGGATGCCGACCAGCTGGTGGAGCTGGGTTGGCAACTGCAAAGCACCGCCGTGCAGCACCAGGATGCTCCGTTGCCGATCTACCAGCGCGCGCTGGAGCTGGAGCCGGGCAACGCCCGTGCGCTGGCCGCCTGCGCCAGCCTGCACATGGGCATGGATTGGGAGGCGCAGCTGCAGTACCTGGCGCAGGCTTTTGCGCAGCTGCCGGCGATGGGCGCGGCCTGGTGCCGGCTGGCCTCGGGCGTGCTCGATGTGCTGGAGGATGAGGATTTTGACGAGGCCTCGGTGCGCCAGCTGCGCAGCGACTGGCGCGCGCGCGAGGCGCTGGCCCGCACGCAGCTGCAGGCGCTGCGCGATGAGCGCCTGGTGCAGGGCAGCCTGCTGGGTGCGCGCGCCTGTACCGCGCTGGCGCATCCGCTGTGGGCTTCCGAGCTTGCAGCACTGCAGCTGCATCTGCAGCACTGCCCGCGCTTGCGCCGTGCCTGGCTGCTGGCGCGGCCACTGCGCAGCTTGCCGGGGGCCTATGCGCTGGTGCTGGTGCTCGACCGGCCCGGCGTGCATTACCAGGACAACAAGCGGCTGGAGCTGCAGTGGCGCGGCTACCTGGAGCGCGAGCTGCTGCTGTGCAAGCTGATGCCGCTATGGATCGTCCATGTCGAGGAGCTGGGCCCCACCGCGCTGCGCCAGCTGGCGGCCATGCCCTGGGGCCTGGTCTATGACCGCACCGAGCAGCCCGGTGGCGCGCGCAGCAGCGGCACAGCGCCGCTCACCGGTTAGCCGGGCCTGGCGCCCGGATACTGGCGCAATGGGACAATAGCGGCTATGCACCCCAAAGCCCTCTTAGATGCCTGCGCCGAGTTGGTCGCGCAGGCCCTCACCTTTGAACACCCGGCCGACGCCGTGGTGTCGCGTTATTTCCGTGAACACCGCAACCTGGGCCCGCGCGAGCGTGGCACGCTGGCCGAGACGGTGTACACCGTGCTGCGCAAGAAAACGTTGTTTGAATCGCTGGCCCGCTCGGGCAGCGGTGCGCGCGAGCGCCGCCTGGCCATCCTGGGCTTTGCCGGCCCGCGCAGCTTTGTCAAAAGCGCGCTCAGCGACCAGGAAGTGCAATGGCTCGACGACTGCGACGCGATTGCGCCGGCCAGCCTCATGCCCCAGCACCGCCACAACCTGCCCGAGTGGCTGGTCGAGCCGCTGCAGGCCCAGGTGGGTGAGCAGTTCGAGCAGCTGGCCGCCAGCATGCTGGAGACGGCCCCGCTGGATCTGCGCGCCAATGCGCTGCTGACCAAGCGCAGCGAGCTGCAGAAAGAGCTCAAGGAAGCGGGCATCAAGGCCGAACCCACCCCGTACTCCCCCTGGGGCCTGCGCGTGGCCGACAAGCCTGCGCTGTCGCGCCTGGAGGCCTTTGTCAAAGGCCGGGTCGAGGTGCAGGATGAGGGCTCGCAGCTGCTGGCCTTGTTGCTGGATGCCAAGCGCGGCGAGATGGTGACCGATTTTTGCGCCGGCGCCGGCGGCAAGACCCTGGCCATTGGCGCCACCATGCGCAGCACCGGCCGCCTCTACGCCTTTGATGTGTCGGCCCACCGTCTGGAGGCGCTCAAGCCGCGCCTGGCCCGCTCGGGCCTGTCGAATGTGCACCCGGCTGCGATTGCGCATGAGCGCGATGAGCGGGTCAAGCGCCTGGCCGGCAAGATGGACCGCGTGCTGGTCGATGCCCCCTGCTCGGGCCTGGGCACCTTGCGCCGCAATCCCGATCTGAAATGGCGCCAAAGCCCCAAGGCGATTGAAGAGCTGACGGCCAAGCAGGCCGCCATTCTGGCCAGCAGTGCCCGCATGGTGAAGTCCGGCGGCCGCCTAGTCTATGCCACCTGCAGCATCCTGCCCGCTGAGAACGAGGCGATTGCCGAGGCCTTTGCCGCCGCCCACCCGGACTTTGTGCCGATGGATGCCGGCGAGCTGCTGGCGGGCCTGAAGGTCGAGCAGGCCGCCAGCCTCTGCAGCGGCGGTGACAGCGGCAGCCAGTACCTGCGCCTGTGGCCCCACCTGCACCAGACCGACGGCTTCTTTGCCGCCGTCTGGCAGCGCAAGTAAGGCAGTCAGTCCAATAAGGCATTGGCCACCAAGGCGATTGCGCCTTGGCAGGCGGCCTCTGCTGTCAGCCTTTCCAGCCCAGCCAGTCGGCCACACTGCGCCAACCGGCGCGCCAGCCCGCATAGGCCTGCACCTGCACCAGCAATTGGGCGGGCTGCAGGCCTTGTGCTTGCAGCCAGTACCAGCCCGCATGCGCGCCATTGCAGTGCGGGGCCTCTTCGGCCACCAGGCGCAGCGCGCTGTGCCAGGGCGAGCTGATCTGCAGCTGCCCGGCGCGGCAGTACAGGCTGCTGCCCGCCTCCAAATACAACCATTGGCCCTGGCCTGCACGCAAGGCCAGGCTGCTGCTGTGGATGGCGGGCTGCGCCGGGGCGCTGGTCTGGGCCTTGGGGCTGGCGCTGCCTGGCAGGGCGGTGGCGAGGCGGGCGGTGGTGCTGGTGGTCATTTTTGCGCTTTCCTGAGCATTGCAGAACAGGGCTCTAGCGTAAAAAAACGCGCTGCAACGCAACAGACACAGTCCGCACCAGGGTCGGGCAGAACAGCGCAAGCACAAAGCGGCTGTTCTGGTTCAAAATCACAGTTTCTGTATCTGTTCTGTCAGGGTTGAACCTGAGACCATAGCGCTGCGAATGGGAACCTGGCCCTGGCCACTGCGGTGGCGCACAAGGGTGAAGGACAGGTTCCCGGAACCAGGAGTCCTGCTGTGCCGCTGTTAGAAGAGAGTCTGTGTGACATCCCCGAAAGCCATGCCCTAGACGCGGCAGGCAGCCCGCCTGCGGACGATGCGTTTCTGTACGAGCGCATCGCCGCGCATTTTGAGCAGGCCATTGCCCAGCAGACCCTGGGTGTGGGCGCGCGCATGCCCTCGGTGCGCGATATCCGGCGCCAGCACCATGTCAGCCACAGCACGGCGCTGCAGGTGCTGCGCGTGCTCGAGTCGCGCGGCCTGATCGAGGCGCGGCCCCGGGTGGGCTACTTTGTCAGCGATACGGCCCTGCAGATGCCCGCGGCGCGCGAGCCGCTGCAGCTGGGCCCTTTTCCGATGCAGGACCACCGCTTTGAAGGCATTGGCGAGCGGGCGGCCGAGTACCTGAACAAGGCGCGCCTCAAGGGGCCGCTCAAGGTGGATCTGGGCAGCGCGATGCCGGCGCCCGAGCTGTTCGATGCCAAACTGCTCAACCAGCTGGCCGTGGCCTTGCTGCGCGAGCAGCCGCAGATTCTGGTGCATGGGCCTTCGGCGCCGTTCACCCATCCGGATTTTCAGGCCTCGATGGCGCGCTATGCGCTGGGCTTTGGTGTGCGCCTGGCGCCGATGGACATTGCGGCGACCTTTGGCAATTCCGAGGCGGTGAATCTGGCGCTCGATGCGCTGACCCAGCCGGGCGACATGGTGGCGATTGAGTCGCCGACCTTCTACGGCATCCTGCAGGCGATCGAGGCCAAGAAGCTGCAGGCGCTGGAGATCCCGTCGAGCCCGCACACCGGCATGTCGATCGAGGCGCTGGAGCTGGCCTTGCGCACCCACCCCCACCTCAAGGCCGTTGTGGTCGTGCCCCATCTGCAGATGCCCCAGGGCGCCACCATGCCCGACAGCCACAAGCGGCGCCTGGTGGCCCTGTGCCGCGAGTACCGGGTGGCGTTGATCGAGGACGATATCTACCGCGAATTTGTCGAATCCGACGAGGTGCTCAAGCCCTGCAAGGCCTGGGACACCGATGGCTCGGTGATCTATTGCTCCTCGCTGTCCAAAAGCTATGCGCCGGGCCTGCGCCTGGGCTGGATGAATGCCGGGCGCTGGCAGGAGCGGGTGCAGATGATCAAGTTTGCCCGCTCGCGCAACCTGCCGGTCTGGCCCCAGCTGCTGGGGGCGCGCACGGTGGGGTCACCGTCGTACATGCGGCACCTGGTGCGCCTGCGCCAGCAGCTGCGCGTGCAGCGCCAGGCCGCTGCGCAGGCCGTCGCACGCTATTTTCCGATCGGCACGCGCCTGAGCCTGCCCGCCGGTGGCCTGAGCATCTGGCTGGAGCTGCCCGAGCAAATCTCGTCCAGCCGCCTGTACGACGAGGCGCTGGCCGTGGGCATCCGCGTGGCGCCGGGCGACATGTTCAGCAACACCGGCCATTACGACCACTTTCTGCGGCTGAGCTGCGGCATGCCGTTTACCGACGCAGTGGACGAGGCCTACCGCAGCCTGGGGCGCATGATGCATGCGCAGCTGGGCCTGCCGCCCAGGGCTTGATGCGAGCGCCGGTCACCGAAAACCGGACGCAGAAAAGCACAAAGGACACCGAGGTGTCCTTTGTGGTGTTTGCATGCCACCAGGTGAATGGTGGCGTACAGGCTGATTACTTCAGCTTCACTTCCTTGTAATCCACATGCTTGCGAGCCTTGGGATCGAACTTCGTGATCAACATCTTTTCAGGCATTGTCTTTTTGTTCTTGGTGGTCGTGTAGAAGTGACCGGTGCCGGCTGTCGATTCCAGCTTGATTTTTTCGCGTCCGCCTTTGGATGCCATGGTGATACTCCTTAAGCTTGGCCACGTGCGCGCAGGTCTGCGAGCACAGAATCAATACCGTTCTTGTCGATCAGACGCAGAGCGGCGCTGGAAACACGCAGGCGAACCCAGCGGTTTTCAGTTTCCACCCAGAAACGGCGATATTGCAGGTTCGGCAGGAACCGGCGCTTGGTTTTGTTGTTGGCGTGGGAAACGTTGTTTCCCACCATGGGCTTCTTGCCCGTTACTTCGCAAACGCGTGCCATCAGGACACTCCGAAAGTTTTAACAGCTGCTTGCCCTGTCTGCCTCGTTAAAGACAGCGCGGCTTGCAGCCTCACCTCGCCAATCAAAGGGTGGCGGTAGCCCATGTTCACGGCCGGGCCTGTTCAGTGGTGCAAGACCGCTGGCAAACCTGCCGTAGTTTCCTGTTCACGCGCCGAAGATTGCGAAATAGCAAAAGGCGGCAAGCAGCAAAGCCAAGGATTATAACCCGAAAGCAAAATTCGGGCTAGGCCCTTTGCTCTGTGGTTTATTCCTGCTCGAGGAAACGCTGGGCATCCAGCGCGGCCATGCAGCCGGTACCCGCGCTGGTAATGGCTTGGCGGTAGATGTGGTCTTGCACGTCGCCGGCGGCAAAGATGCCGGGCACGCTGGTTTGTGTGGCAAAGCCGCCACGGCCCATCTGGGTCACCAGGTAGCCGTTTTCCATCTCCAGCTGGCCTTGGAAGATGTCGGTATTGGGGTGGTGGCCAATGGCGATAAAGCAGCCTTGCAGCGCGATGTCTTCGGTGTGGCCGTCCTGCGTGCTCTTGATGCGGATGCCGTTGACGCCCGACTGGTCGCCCAGCACTTCATCGAGCGTGAAGTAGGTCTTGAGCTCGATCTTGCCTTCCTGGACCTTCTCCATCAGCTTGTCGACCAGGATGGGCTCGGCCTTGAACTTGTCGCGGCGGTGCACCAGGGTCACCTTGCTGGCGATGTTGGACAGGTAGAGCGCCTCTTCCACGGCAGTGTTGCCGCCGCCGATCACGCAGACGGGCTGCTCGCGGTAGAAGAAACCGTCACAGGTCGCACAGGCCGACACGCCACGGCCCATGAAGGCCTCTTCGGTGGGCAGGCCCAGGTACTTGGCCGATGCGCCGGTGGCGATGATCAGGCTGTCGCAGGTGTAGGTCCCGCTGTCGCCCTTCAAGGTAAAGGGGCGCTTGCTGAAATCGACCTGGTTGATGTGGTCAAAGATGATCTGGGTCTTGAAGCGCTCGGCATGCTCCAAAAAGCGCTGCATCAACGCCGGGCCTTGCACGCCCATCACATCGGCGGGCCAGTTGTCCACTTCGGTGGTGGTCGTCAGCTGGCCGCCCTGGGCCATGCCGGTGATCAGGACGGGATCGAGGTTGGCACGCGCCGCATAGATGGCGGCCGTGTAGCCCGCAGGGCCCGAGCCCAGAATCAGTACTTTGGCATGTTGGTGGATGGCGGACATAGAACTCCTATCGCATTCATGGGGAGCAGATGCGGGGCATCTGCGAATCAATCAAGGGGGCTGGCTCGCGCGCAGCAAAACATGAAAGAGTATCAAACACTAGCCACCCTCTGTGGATGGCTTGTGTCAATGTCCTTGATTGTCGCAAGCCATCGCAGCACCTGAGGACGCCCGGCGCTGCCTTTGCGCACCAATGACAACAATCGTTGCGGCGTGCTGGCGCAAGGGGTGGGCTTGTAGGAAGATAGGTAGATTACAAAATGTTGCGTATTGCCAGGTGACAGGGGGCCAGGGCCGGTGGCGAGCCATGCTTTTCGTGCATCAGACTAATGTTTTTATTGGGTATTTGTGCTGATGGCCAGCGCCTGTCGCGGCCTTGGCGGCCCGTTCTGTGCCGCAGGGCGGCCCGCACTTTGCCTGAAGCACCGCGTCGCACCGGGGCATCACCCAGCCCCAGGCGCCTGGCCTGCTATCGAATTTGCAATCCGCTTAGGGTAAGCTCTGGCTCCTAGGTTATGGCTTACTCATCAAAGAAATCAAAGACAGCACCCCAGACCGGCCATTCGCTGGTGATGGGGGTTCGCCGTTTTGGGCACGAGCTGGTGCTCATCGTCAGTTTTGTGCTGATGGCGTTTTGCGTGGCGGCCATGGTCAGCTACTCGCCCAAGGACCCGGCCTGGTCCACCTCGGGCACCCAAATTGCCGGCCATGTCAGCAACTGGATGGGGCGCCTGGGCGCGATGGTGTCTGACGGCGGCTATTTCATGGTGGGTTTTTCGGTCTGGTGGCTGGTGGTCGCGGCCGTGCTGGCCTGGTTCTCGTCGCTGGCACGCTGGCTGCGCGCCGGGGAGGCACCCCCCAATGATCCGCGCCCGCTGTGGCTGCGCCGCATGGTGTTCTGGGGGGGGCTCGTGGTCTTGCTGCTGGCCAGCGCGGCGCTGGAATGGTCGCGCCTCTACCGTTTTGAGGCCAGCCTGCCCGGCGCTGCCGGCGGTGTGCTGGGCTTTTTGCTCGGCCCGCTGGCCGAGCGCTGGATGGGTTTTACCGGCTCGGGCATTGTCGGCGTCATGCTGCTGCTGCTGGGCCTGTCCTGGATTTTGGGCTTCTCCTGGGGCCAGATCGCCGAGAAGGTCGGCGCCGGGATTGAACGCACTTTGCAAAAGCTGATGCTGCGCCGCGAAGCCGCTGCCGACAAGGCCGTGGGCAAGAAGGCGGCGCAGGCGCGTGAGGCCGAGGTCAGCAGTGCGGCACCCGCACCGATGGCCTCGCGCATGGATCCGACCGGTGATGGCCTGGACAGCATGCTGCCCGCTGCACCGCGCAGCGCAGCTGTCGATTCGGGCCTGCATATCGCCCAGCCGCTCAAGCCCCAGGCGCAGCCCAGCGCCCGTGTGGTCAAGGAGCGGCAAAAGCCGCTGTTCAACGAGCTGCGCGACACACGCCTGCCCCAGGTCGACCTGCTCGATGCGGCGCCCAAGTCGCAGGAGAGCGTCTCCTACGAAACCCTGGAGATGACCAGCCGCCTGATCGAGAAAAAGCTCAAGGACTTTGGCGTCGAAGTCCGCGTGGTCGAGGCGGCGCCCGGCCCGGTGATCACCCGCTATGAGATCGAGCCGGCCACCGGCGTCAAGGGCTCGCAGATCGTCAACCTGGCCAAGGACCTGGCGCGTTCGCTGTCGCTGGTGTCGATCCGCGTGGTCGAGACCATCCCCGGCAAGACCTATATGGCACTGGAGCTGCCCAATGCCAAGCGCCAGACCATCCGCCTGACCGAAATCCTGGGCTCGCACGAGTACCACGATGCCAAGAGCCTGCTGACCATGGGCCTGGGCAAGGACATCATCGGCAAGCCGGTGGTGGCCGACCTGGCCAAGATGCCGCATGTGCTGGTCGCCGGTACCACCGGTTCCGGTAAGTCCGTGGGTATCAACGCGATGATCCTGTCCGTGCTCTACAAGGCCGAGGCCAAGGATGTGCGGCTGATGATGATCGACCCCAAGATGCTGGAAATGTCGGTCTACGAAGGCATTCCGCACCTGCTGTGCCCGGTGGTGACCGACATGAAGCAGGCGGCCAACGGCCTGAACTGGTGCGTGGCCGAGATGGAGCGCCGCTACAAGCTGATGAGCAAGCTGGGCGTGCGCAATCTGGCGGGCTACAACACCAAGATCGACGAGGCCAAGGCGCGCGAGGAAAGCATCCCCAACCCCTTCAGCCTGACGCCCGAGTCGCCCGAGCCCCTGCAGCGCCTGCCGCATATCGTTGTGGTGATCGACGAGCTGGCCGACCTGATGATGGTGGTCGGCAAGAAGATCGAAGAGCTGATTGCACGCCTGGCGCAAAAGGCGCGCGCTGCCGGTATTCACCTGATCCTGGCCACCCAGCGCCCCAGCGTCGATGTGATCACCGGCCTCATCAAGGCCAATATCCCCTCGCGTATCGCGTTCTCGGTGGGCTCCAAGATCGACAGCCGCACTATCTTGGACCAGATGGGCGCCGAGGCGCTGCTGGGCATGGGTGACATGCTCTACATGGCCAGCGGCACGGGCTTCCCGGTGCGGGTGCATGGCGCCTTTGTGTCCGACGAGGAAGTGCACCGCGTCGTCAGCTACCTCAAGGAGCAGGGCGAGCCCGACTATATCGACGGCGTGCTCGAAGGCAGCACCGGTGAGGGCGATTCCGGCTTTGGCGATGAAGAGGGCGGCGGCAGTGGCGAGAAGGACCCGATGTACGACCAGGCGGTCGAGATCGTGCTCAAGGACCGCAAGGCCAGCATCTCCTACGTGCAGCGCAAGCTGCGCATTGGCTACAACCGCTCGGCCAACCTGCTCGAAGAGATGGAGCGCGCCGGCCTGGTGAGCGCCTTGACCGGCAGCGGCCAGCGCGAAGTGCTGGTGGCCCACCGTCCCGGCGGTGAAGAATAGCGCAGCGGCGGGTAAACATTCGCAAAGCCAGCGCCTTGGCGGCCCACAGCTGGCACTTGTGGCCCGCTGCCGCACTCCAAACCCCTTGTTGGCCCGAAAGTGGCCCATGCATTGGCTTTGTTCGCAAAGCACGAAAGGATTCACGATGAAACAATGGATCGCAGCAGCCGCCCTGGTCAGCCTGGCCGGTTGGGCACAGGCCGATGGCCTGCAAAGCCTGGAAAAGTTCATGACCAGCTCGCAGGCCGGTGAAGCCCAGTTCACGCAGACGGTCACCTCGCCCGCCAAGCAGGGCCAGGCAGGCAGGGTCAAGACTTCCAGCGGCAGCTTTGCATTCCAGCGGCCGGGCAAGTTCAAGTTCATCTACCAAAAGCCGTTTGACCAGACCATCGTCGCCGATGGCACGGTGTTGACCGTCTATGACGCCGACCTGAACCAGGTCACCCAGCGCCAGCAGAGCAAGGCCCTGGGCCAGACGCCTGCGGCCCTGCTGGCGTCCGCGTCGAGCCTGCAGGCGCTGAAGGCCGAGTTTGACGTGAGCAGCCTGCCCGAGGCCGATGGCCAGCAATGGGCCCAGGCCATCCCGAAGAACAAGGACGGCCAGATCAAGCAGGTCAAGGTCGGCTTCAAGGGCGATGAGCTGCAGACCCTGGAGATCGAGGATGGCTTTGGCCAGCGCTCGGTGCTGCGCTTTGTCGGCTTCAAGGCCCTGCCTTCGCTGCCGGGCTCGGCGTTCGAGTTTGCGATTCCGTCCGGTGCGGAAGTGATTCGCCAGTAAGCGCCTGTTCAAAGGCAGAAGAGCATTGCAACAAAGCCCTGGCTGTCAGGTACGGCCAGGGCTTTGTTTTGGGCTGAGCAGCGCTGGGCGGCTTCAGTCTCCCGTGTCGTGACTGCTGCCTATCGTGCAGCGTAGCGGCTGGCCGGGCGGCTCAGGCCCAGGTGGTCGCGCAAGGTACGGCCGCTGTACTCGGTACGGAACAGGCCTCGGCGGCGCAGCTCGGGCAGGACCAGGGCCACAAAGTCATTCAGCCCGCCGGGGAAGTAGGGCGGCATGATGTTGAAGCCGTCGGCGGCCTCGCCCTCAAACCATTCCTGCAGCGCGTCGGCAATCTGCGCCGGCGTGCCAACGACGATGCGGTGTCCGCGTGAGCCGGCGACCAGGTGGTAGAGCTGGCGCAGGCTCAGGTTATCGCGGCGGGCCAGGTCGGTCAGCAGCTTGGCGCGGCTCTTGAGCTGGTCGGACTCGGGCAGATCGGGCAGCGGGCCGTCCAGCGGGTAGCCGGAGATATCGTGGCCCAGCCGCTCGGACAGCATGGACAGTGCACCCGAGGTGTCCACCCATTGCTGCAATTGCTCGTAGCGGTCCTTGGCCTCTTGCGCCGTACGGCCGATGACGGGGAACACACCGGGCATCAGGTGCACCTGCGATGGGTCGCGGTTCCACTGGCCCAGCTGGCTTTTCAGACCCCGGTAGAAAACGCTGGCCTCCTCCAGCGTCTGCTGGGCGGTGAAGACGACATCGGCCGTGCGGGCTGCCAGCGCCTGGCCGGGCTCGGACGAGCCCGCCTGGATCACGATGGGGTGGCCCTGCGGCGGGCGCGGTGCATTCAGCGGGCCTTTGATGCGGAAATGCGCGCCCTCGTAGTCCAGCGTGTGCAGCTTGGCGGGGTCGAAGTACACACCGCTGTCCTTGTTGCGCACGATGGCATCGTCCTCCCAGCTGTCCCACAGGCCTTTGACCACATCGACAACCTCGCCGGCCATCGCATAGCGCTCGGCATGGTTGGGGTGGTTGCCACGGGTGAAATTGGCGGCCGTGCGGTCGTACGAGGTGGTGACCACGTTCCAGGCGGCCCGGCCCTGCGAGAGCAGATCCAGCGAGGCGAACGAGCGGGCAATGTGGTAGGGCTCGCTGTAGGTTGTCGAGGCCGTGGCTGCCAGGCCAATGTGGCTGGTGGTCATGGACAGGGCCGACAGCAGCGTCAGCGGCTCAAAGCGCAGTGCGGCCGAAGGGTGCATGTCGGGTGTGGCGCTCAGGCCATCGGCCAGGAAGACCATGTCGAACTTGGCGTCTTCAGCGGTCTTGGCCAAGCGCTGGATCAGGCCCAGGTTTTCGCTGCCAGACTCGGCATCGGGGTGGCGCCAGCCAGCCACGTGGTGGCCGGCGCCTTGCAGGAACAGGCCCAGGCGCATCTGGCGGGGAGTGGAGGTAGAGGTCATGCTTGCACCAAAGAGAACAAAGCGGTCAGTTGAATCAGGTCGTCACGGCTGAGCATGCGGCCAACCAGTGCAGGCACGGCGCGCAGTGCCTCTGGCTGCTGCTGCGTGGTGTCGGCAAACTTGGCGGCCAGGTCCTTGGCACGGCTGAGGCCTTGCACGTGCTGCGTGTACTGGCGGCCGTCGTGCAGCGTCACTTCCACGGTGGAGAAACGGGTCTTGGGGTCGGTGGAGGCACGCGCTGCATGCGGGTCATGGGCGCGGCTGACACGGCGGCCAAAGGCCCGCAGGTCTTCGCGGGCAGGGCGCTCGTCAAACAGCGACAGGCCCAGCGCGCCATCGACCAAGGCAGCGGCCAGCACATATTCGACGCTGAAGCGGCCTTCCAGACCGGTGGCTGGGTCGGTCACGGTCAGTGGCGTATCCCCGGCGGGCGGGAAGACCACACGCACTGCGGCAATGTCCTCGGCACGCAGCTGGTGCGTGGCGCGCAGCGCCAGCGCGGCGTCGGCCGCATAGTGCGTGGCTGTGCAGCAGGCATAGGGCTTGAAGTACAGGCCGGGCGTGACGATCTGCCAGGGCGCGCCCCAGTCGGCCAGCGCGCGTCCTGCATCGGCTGCGCCAAAGCCATAGGCGTCCAGAAAGCCGATGGGTGCTTCCAGCACGCCGGGTGCGCCTTGCAGGCCGGCCTGTGCCAGCTGCGCCGCAAACAGGCCAGCGCGTGCGGCCAGACCGGCGTGCAGCGGCTTGGCCTCGCTGCCAAACTGCAGGCGCAGACCACCGGCCTGCGTGGCGGCCAGACCCAGTGCGTTTTCGGTGGCGGCGGCATCCAGCGTCAGCAGGCGGGCGCAGGCAGCGGCTGCCCCCAGAGGCCCCAGCGTGGCGGTGTTGTGAAAGCCGTTTTCGTAGTGCTTGCTGCCCAGGGCCAGGCCCAGGCGGGCCATGGCTTCGACGCCGACGATATAGGCATCCAGCAGGTCGAGGGCGCTGGCTGCGGGCAGGGTATCGGCCAGCGCAAACAGGGCCGGCAGCAGCACGGTGCCAGGGTGGCCACGCACGCTGGAGTGCACATCGTCAAAGTCCAAAGCATGGCCGGCATAGCCGTTGAGCAAGGCGGCACTCGCGGCATCGGCCGTGGTGGCTTGGCCGATCACACGGGCCGCGCCGCCAGCTTGCGGCAGTACGCCACGCAGCTTGTGCCAGGCCGGGTCGGCTGCGCCGGGAAAGGCCGAAGCCAGAAAATCCAGCACGCCTTCGCGTGCGGCCTGCACGGCGGCGGCATCTTCCAGCGGGCGGGCATCGGCAATGCGCCGCGCAAAGTCCTGGCTGAGGGTCATGGTCAGAAAGCCAGTGGGGTGACTGGCGTAAAAGGGGTCGATGGATGCTGCGCTGCAGGCGGCAGGCGGGCGCTGCGGTCACCGCCCAGCGCCCGGTGCAGAAAGCTGCGGGTGCGTTCGTTGCTTGGCTGGCCAAAGATTTGCGCGGGCGTGCCGTGTTCGACGATGCGGCCTGCCTCGGTGAAGTAGACGTGGTCGCTGATCTCCTCGGCAAAGCGCATCTCGTGCGTCACCAGCGCGCAGGTCATGCCGTCGCGCACCAGTTCGCGGATCACGGTGAGCACCTCGCCGACGGTTTCGGGGTCCAGCGCCGAGGTCACTTCGTCGAACAGCATCAGCTCGGGCCGCATGGCCAGTGCACGGGCAATGGCCACGCGCTGCTGCTGGCCGCCGGACAGCTCGCCAGGGTAGGCATGGGCCTTGTGCGACAGGCGAACCTTGTCCAGCAGCACGCGCGCCTCGCGCTCGGCTTCGCCACGCTCGCGGCCCAGCACGCGGGTGGGCGCGATCACCAGGTTCTGCAACACGGTCAGGTGCGGGAACAGGTTGTACTGCTGAAAGACAAAGCCCACGCGCTGGCGCAGGGCGATCAGTTCGGCCTCGGTGCGCAGCTCCTGCACCTCGGTCTCGCCCACGCGGATCTGGCCTTGTTGCGGGCGCAGCAGGCCAGTGATGCAGCGCAGGATGGTGGACTTGCCCGAGCCCGAGGGGCCGATGATGGTGACGGCCTGGCCGCGTGGAATATCGACATCAATGCCCTTGAGCACTTCGTTGGCGCCAAAGGCCAGATGGATATCGCGCAGCTGCACCAGCGGCGCGGTCTGGGTGGAGGGAGTTTCAGCGGAAGGCATGGCGTTTTTCCAGGCGCCGTGTGGTGCGCGCAATGGGGTAGCAATAGGCAAAGAACAGCGCCAGCAGCGTGACATACACCAGGATGGTGAAGTCGGTACGGGCGACGGTGTTGCTGGCAATCTGGGCCGTGTCCACAATGTCATGCACACCGACCAGCGAGGCCAGCGAGGTGCTCATCGTGATGCTGGCGTAGAGGTTCATCCAGGGCGGCAGCATGCGGCGTACGCACTGCGGCAGGATGATCCAGCCAAAGATCTGCCAGCGCTTGAAGGCCAGCGACTGCGCCGCCTCCCACTGGGCCGTCGGAATGGACTGGATGGCCCCGCGAAAGATCTCGGCCACCACGGCCGAGGTCGGCAAGGCCAGGCCCAGCACGACCTTGATCCAGTCTGGAAAGGGCAGGCGCCAGTGCAGCAGCTGCAGCTCGAACGGGAAGACATAGGTGGTGAAATAGATCAGCACCAGGATGGGCGCATTGCGAAAGGCCTGTACATACCAGCGCGTCGCGCTGCGCAGCGCGGCCCATTGCGAGAGCGCCAGTGCCCCCACGAACAGACCCGCCACCGTGCCGATGGCCATGGCCAGCATGCTGATGTAGATATTGGTCCACATGCCGCGCACCAAGGCGGGTGACCATTGCCACAAATGGGCCAGCGCAGGCGGAAAGCGGCCCTCGGCATGCCACCAAACGGCCAGCAGCGCGGCGGCCACCAGCAGTCCCAGCAGCCAGGGGTTCAGCAGCAGCGCGGACCAGCGCAGGGCCGGTGCGGGCTGTGGAGATGTCAGTTCACTGGCCATAGCCGGGCATCCTCAGGCGGTGTTCGAGCCAGCGGCCCGCGCGGCTGACCAGCCAGGTCAAGCCCCAGAAATACAGCAAGATCAGCAGCAGCAGCTCCAGCACGTTGTCACGCTGCGTCCAGATCATCACGGACTCGTAGGTCACATCGCCCACCGCAATGGCCGATGCCACGGCCGTCATCTTCACCAGATCGACCATGTTGTTCACCAGGGCCGGCAGCGCAAAGCGCAGGGCCAGTGGCAGCTCTACGCGCCACAGCAGCTGGCGGCGGCTGAAGCCCAGCGACTGTCCTGCCTCCAAGGTTGCATGGGGCACGGCCTCGATACCGGCGCGCAGTGCCTCGGCATGGAATACGCCCTTGTGCAGCGAGACCACGATAAAGACCCAGACAAAGGGCGTGAGCGGGTTCACGCCGCCATGCGCTTGCAGGCTTTGCGTGATCAGCATGTTCAGCACCAGAAAGGCGCAGTACAACTGAACCAAGGTGGGCGTGTTGCGGGTGAGCTCGACAAAGGCGCGCGTCGTTCCACGCAGCCAGCGCTGGCCTGAAGTCAGTCCGGCAGCCAGCAATACACCTGCCACCAGGCTGCCTGGAATCACCAGCAGGCACAGCTGCAAGGTGACGCCCAGGCCACGGATGAAGGCATCGCGTTCATAGGCTTCCAGCAGAAATGCGAAGTTCAGGCCGAGCGGCTTGGCGGCCTGCACCAGCCATGGGTAGAAGCTGTGCTCCAACATGGCGATTCCGTCAGGCAGGCGTCTTGCGGTACTTGGCCTGCAGGTCGAACAAGCTTTGCGATGGGCTGAGCCCGCTTTTTTTCACGGTCTCAATCAGCCAGCCGCTGCGGTGCCACTGCTGAATGATGCGGTCGATGGCGGCACTGGCATCGCTCTCGCCCTTGCGCACCCAGATCACTTGGGGCGAGGGAATCAGGTCCTGGGCCAGTGGCAGTTCGTAGTCCCTCCAGTCACTGCCGCTGGCGACCATGAGCCGCAAGGTGGGGCTGACATGGACGGCGGCATCGCAGCCGCCGCCGCGCAGTGCCAACAGCGATTCGGGCTGACCACGAAAGGCCTTGATCTTGGCACCGTATTCCTCGATCAGCGGCTTGGTGTAGTTGGAACCTTGCGAGACGCAGATGGTCTTGCCGCGAACGTCGTCCCATTGTTTGAAGCTGCCGCCCTTGCGGGTCAGCAGCGCGCCGCCGATTTCCTCAAACGGGGTGGGGGCGAAGTCCAGGATCTCGGAGCGCTCCTGTGTCCAGGACATGTTGGCGATCAGCACATCCACCTTGCCCGATTGCAGAAACTGCACGCGATTGGAAGGTTGGACCTGCACGGCCTCCAGCTTCACACCCAGACCGGTAGCCACGGCCTGGGCGAGATCGACGTTGAAACCTTCGGGTTTTTGGGTCGCTGGGTTGATCGTGCCAAACGGCGGGCCCGACAAAATGACGCCGATGGTGACCTGGCCACGCTGCTTGATTTTGTCGAGCGTGGCATCGGCATGGGCCAGGTGGGCGGTCAGCGCCAGGGCGCTGACGGCGGCAGTGGAGAAAAAGCGAGAGGTCATGGCGAATGGGCAATGGCGGCCTGCCGCAGAGGGCGGGCCGCTTGGTGGCGCAAGAGCGGAGCGGACTTACTTGGACTTGGCGGCCTGCAAGGCCTGTTGCTGCAGTTCCACGAGCGCCGGCAGCGGTGGCGTGATGCCCAGGCGTTTTTCTGTGTCGATCAACCAGCCCGTGCGGTGCCAGTTCTGGATGACCCGGTCGACTGCTGCAATGGTGTCGTTCTCGCCTTTGCGGGTCCAGACGACGGAAGGCGCCTCGCCCAAGGCCAGGGTGATCGGTGCATCAAAGTCTTTCCAATCGGCATTGGTTTTGAGCAGGGGGTAGATCAGCGTGGTGTCGTGCACGGAGGCCACGCAGTTGCCACCGCGCAGTGCCAGCAAGGCCTCTGCCGAGCCTTTGAAGCCCTTGACCTGTACGCCATAGTCGGCCCCCAAAATGCGGGCATAGCTGCCGCCTTGCGAGGCGCAGACGGGTTTGCCGCGCAAGTCCTCCCACTTGGTCAGGCCACTGCCCTTGCGGGCGATGGCGGTGCCGCCCACCTTGTAGAACGGGGTGGGCGCAAAGCCCATTACCTCGGCACGCTCGGGGTTCCAGTCGATGGAGGCGATCAGCAAATCGACCTTGCCCGACTGCAGAAACTGCACCCGATTGGAGGGCTGCACCTGAATCAGCGTGGCGTCCGCGCCCAGGTCACGCGCCAGCTGGCGTGCGAGTTCGGGGTTCCAGCCAATGAAGCGCTGGTTGGAGGGGTCAATCGAGCCTGTGGGGCCGCCGTTGAGCAACACGCCAATGGTGACGGACTTGTTGGCCTTGATCTTGTCCAGCGTGGCATCCGCATGGGCGCTAGCGGCACACAGCGCCAGCGCAGCAGCGAAGGCCAGGGTCGAGAGTGGGGGGGAGGGGAAAGAGACCGTCGAACGCATATCAAATGGGCTGCCTAGGCGCAGAAAAAGAGAGAGAAATGACCGCAGATAACCCCCATTGTTCGGGCTGCGTGCTGGAGGTGACAACGAAGTTTTTCGTGCTTGGGTATGCGTAAGACTTATATGGGGCGGCCAGCGGAGGGCGCCTGGACGGACGGCTCCCTGTGCTGGCGGACCAGGTCCGGTGGATGCTGAAAGCGGCGCTGCTGTGCCACCGGGCCAGCGATCGGCTGCAGCGCCGGCAGGTGGTGGCCACGGCCAGGCAAAATAAAAACGCCCGATGCATGGCATCGGGCGTTTGGGGCCGAATGGCTTAGGCAGGTGCCGGCAGTCCCACCGACGACCTCAGCAAGGGCGGGTCACGGCGCTTGTCTTGCCGGACGCGGATTGCAAGCGTTTGGGCCTGCGCATCGTATGCGCCGCTCGCAGTCTAAGGTAGGGCCCATGGCTGAGGGGTGGTATGGCAGCTTGTGCCTATCACAGCGCCATGTCCGGCACTTTCTTGACTGCACCCTTGTCTTCCTGGGGCTGCACACCGGCTTCCACGCCGTGCAGGCTGGGCGAGGCAATCGCCAGGTTCAGCGCCTGCTCGGTGGCCTGCCATTCCTGCTGCAGCATGGCGGGGTTTTCGTTGAGCTTGATGCCGTAGCTCGGCACGATCTGGCGGATCTTGGCTTGCCATTCGGCGCTCTTGACCTTCTCGGGGAAGGCCTTTTCCAGCAGGGTCAGCATGATCGCTGGCGAGGTCGAGCCGCCGGGCGACGCGCCCAGCAGTGCGGTGAGCGAACGGTCCTGGGCCACGACGACCTCGGTGCCGAGCTTGAGGATGCCACCCTTTTCGGGGTCGTTCTTGATGATCTGCACACGCTGGCCCGCTTCCCACAGGCGCCAGTCGGCATCCTTGGCCTCGGGCATGTAATGGCGCAGCGCGTCCATCTTCTGCTCCTTGTTCAGGCTCAGCTGCTGGGCCAGGTACTTGACCAGCGCAAACTCATTGACGCCGACCTGCAGCTGCGGGATCACGTTGGCAAAGGTCGTGGCCTTGGCCAGGTCAAAGTAGGAGCCGTTCTTCAGGAACTTGCTCGACCAGGTCGCGAACGGCCCGAACAGCAGCACACGCTTGCCGTCCAGCACGCGGGTGTCCAGGTGAGGCACCGACATCGGAGGCGAGCCGGTATCGGCCAGGCCATAGACCTTGGCCAGGTGGCGCTCGGTGATCGCGGGGTTCTCGGTGACCAGGAACTCGCCGCCCACGGGGAAGCCGCCATAGACCTTGGACTCGGGGATGCCCGACAGCTGCAGCAGCGGCAGCGCCGCGCCACCGGCGCCGATGAAGATAAAGCGCGCATCCACCGTCTGGATCTTGCTGCTGTCCTTCATGTCGAAGGCCGACACGCGCCAGGAGCCGTCGCTGTTGCGCGTGATGGAGCGCACTTCCTGGCCGGTGCTCAGCTTGAAGTTGGGCTTGGACGACAGGTTCTTGTAGAACTGGCGCGTGATCTCGCCCAGGTTCACGTCGGTGCCCAGCGGCGAGCGGGTGGCGGTCACCACTTCGGCCGGGTCGCGGCCTTCCATCATCAGCGGGATCCATTCCTTGATCTGCGCCGGGTCGATGGAGGATTCCATGCCGGTGAACAGCGGCGAGGCTTCCAGGGCCTTCAAGCGCTTTTGGATGAAGGAGCGGTTTTCCTCGCCGAACACCAGGTTCATGTGTGGCGTGGAGTTGATGAACTCGCGGGGATTGCCCAGTACACCGGCGCGCACCTGGTGCGACCAGAACTGGCGCGAGACCTGGAAGTTTTCATTAATGTTAATGGCAGAAGAAATCTGCACATTGCCATTTTTATCCATCGGTGTGTAATTGAGCTCGCACAGCGCCGAGTGGCCGGTGCCAGCATTATTCCAGCCGTTCGAGCTTTCTTCGGCAACCTGGTCGAGGCGCTCGAACAATTCATAGCTCCAGCCGGGTTCGAGCTCCTGCAGATAAACGCCCAAGGTGGCACTCATGATGCCGCCGCCAATCAGCAGCACATCGACCTGGCGGTCCGCTTTTTCTGCGCGGTATTGGCTGCCAAAGAAATACTGGTAACCCACCACGCCCGCACCGACCGCTGCCGCCGAGGCGACGAACTTGCGACGGGTGAAGCCCTTCTTGGGCGCTTTGGCAGCGGAGGCCGCTTGGGGATTTTCTGTTGGATTCGTCATTGCTGAAACTCCACAAATTTTTGGATTTTGACAGTGTTGTCGTAAAAGACCATGAATAACCATGGTTTAAGCAGGCTCAATGTCTCTCCGATTCTGGGGTGCCTGTTCTGACGGTATTGAGCTGCTTGGCTTAGGCGGTTCTAAATAAGGGTGCCAATGAATATCTGAGGCCGATAGTAACGGTGGCTTTGAATATCCATAAAACGGAAAGTGGTTAATCAGTGATCACGAGCGCACCGGTATTTGGCGGCGCGCCAAAAACCAGTCGGCCAGGCCGGCGCAGACCACGGTGGCCGCTACCGGGGTGACCCAGCCCAGGCCCAGTGCGGCGCCGGGCAGGTGGTCCAGCCAGGTGGGCAAAGCGCTGGTCCATTGCAGCGCCTTGGCGCCATCGACCAGGCCAAACACCAGGGCCACCAGCATCACCGGGATGTAGACCCGAGCGGGCTGCTGCCAGCGCTGCAGCAGGCTGAGCGAGACCAGCGCAATCGCGGGGGGGTAGAGGGCGACCAGCACCGGGCCGGCGATCTCGATCAGCTGCGCCAGGCCCTGGTTGGCCACGGCGGCGCTGAAGATGCACAAGGACAGCGCGACACTGCGGTAGGAGAAGCCCGTCAGCTGGCTGAAAAAGCTGCTGCAGGCGCTGACCAAGCCCACGCCGGTGGTCAGGCAGGCCAGCAGGATCACGGCGGCGATCAGCCAGATGCCGGTGCTGCCAAAGCGGTGCTGCACAAAGGCGCTGAGGATCTGCACGCCGGTCACGGTGTTCTGCGCCAGCTCGCCACTGGTGGCGCCCAGGTAGCACAGCGAGATGTAGACCAGGCTCAGGCACACTGCGGCAATCAGCCCGGCATAGATGGCGTAGCGGGTGTGCAGGCGCGCATCGGTCACGCCCGCATCCTTGATCGCGTTGACGATGACAATGCCGAACACCAGCGAGGCGAGGGCGTCCATGGTCTGGTAGCCCTGCACAAAGCCCTGGGCAAAGGCGGCCAGCTGGGTGCCATAGTCGGGGTTGGCCGTGCTGTAGCCGCCCACGGGGGCCAGCACTGCCATGCCGCCCAGCGCCAGCAGCGCGGCAATCAGCAGCGGGGTGATGAGCTTGCCCAGCAGGTCCATCAGCTTGCCGGGGAACAGCGACAGCAGCAGCACCAGCGAGAAATAGACAATGCTGAACACCAGCAGCGCAATCGAGGTGTTGCCGACAAAGGGGGCAATGCCCATCTCGAACGAGACGGTGGCGGTGCGCGGCGTGGCAAAGAAGGGGCCGATCGTCAGGTAGATCGTGGTGGCCAGCAGCAGGCCGGCCATGCGGCCAATCGGATGCGTCAGCTGGTCCAGACCACCGCCCACGCGGGCCAGCGCCACCACGCCCAGCAGCGGCAGGCCTACGCCTGTCAGCAAAAAGCCGGTTGTCGCGCCCAGCAGGTTCTCGCCAGCGGCCAGGCCGACCAGTGGCGGGAAAATGATGTTTCCCGCGCCCAGGAACAGGGCAAAGGTCATGAAGCCGAGGGCGATAATGTCCCTGGTTTTCAGTGATTTCATAAAGGCTCTTGGTTCTTGCTGGTTGGCGCCCACTTAAGGGGGCTGCACCTGGCGAATGGAGTCACGGAGACGGGCATCAGAAAAAATAGCCCCATGGGACATGTGCTGTGGAGCGTTGGCTGCTGGCTCGGCGCGATGGCCGTGAGCGTGTGGCGTCCATGCCGGGGCTGTTGTTATAGGCTGGGCCAATAAGGGCCCTTTGGTATCTGGTGCGACGCGAATCCGTATAAACCCTTATTTTCTGCGAAAAGTTGTGACCCAGATCATCAAAGGCATATTCATCCCGGGGATAACCTGGGGCATGTTGCATAAAAGTAGTAAGCACCTGCCCCGCCCAGAGTCGCGGCCAGCGGGCGCCTTCTCTGTGGTGGGTCTTTTGGCAGGAGGCCTGCATGGCTGATCTGTTTAGCCAGGAACCGGCCGCGCCGCTGGCCGAAGCGCTGCGCCCCAAGACCTTGGACGAGGTCGTGGGCCAGTCCCATCTGCTGGGAGAAGGCAAGCCGCTGCGCCTGGCCTTCCAGTCCGGCAAACCGCATTCGATGATCTTCTGGGGCCCGCCCGGCGTGGGCAAGACCACGTTGGCGCGGCTGACGGCGACGGCGTTCCAGTGCGAGTTCATCGCCCTGTCTGCGGTCTTGTCGGGGGTGAAGGACATCCGCGAGGCCATGGAGCAGGCCAGGCAATATCTTGCGCAGGGCAAGAACACCATCTTGTTCGTAGACGAAATCCATCGGTTCAACAAGTCGCAGCAAGATGCCCTGCTGCCGCACGTGGAGTCAGGGCTGTTCACCTTCATCGGCGCCACTACCGAGAATCCCTCCTTTGAGGTCAACTCGGCGCTGCTGTCGCGGGCCCAGGTCTATGTCCTCAAGTCGCTGACAGAGGCGGAGCTCAAGCGGTTGCTCCAGCGGGCCCAGGAAGAACATGCGCTTGACGATCTGGCGTTTGACGACCTGGCCGTCGATACCCTCGTGGGGTATGCAGATGGTGACGCCAGAAGGTTTTTGAACCTGCTGGAACAAACGAGCACTGCAGCCAAGGCTTCAGGCGTTGCGGAGGTCACGGCCGAGTTCCTGCAGAACGCGCTGACCTTGAACAGCCGCCGTTTTGACAAGGGCGGCGACAATTTCTACGACCAGATCTCGGCCTTGCACAAGTCGGTGCGCGGCTCGCACCCCGATGCCGCGCTCTACTGGCTCACGCGCATGCTCGACGGCGGCGCCGATGCGCGCTACCTGTCCCGGCGCATTGTGCGCATGGCCTGGGAGGACATTGGCCTGGCTGACCCGCGCGCGATGCAGATTGCCAACGATGCCGCGCTGACCTATGAGCGCCTGGGCAGCCCCGAAGGTGAGCTGGCGCTGGGCCAGGCCGTCATCTACCTGGCCATGGCCGCCAAGAGCAATGCCGGCTACAACGCCTACAACCAGGCCAAGGCCTTTGTGAAGCAGGACAAGAGCCGCGAAGTGCCCGTGCATTTGCGCAACGCCCCGACCAAGCTGATGAAGGAGCTGGGCTATGGGCATGAATACCGCTACGCGCATGACGAGCCCAATGCCTATGCGGCCGGGGAAACCTATCTGCCAGATGGCATAGATCCTCCCGGCTGGTACCAGCCCGTGCCCCGGGGACTGGAGCTGAAGATTGGCGAGAAGCTGGCGCAGCTCAAGCGCTGGGATGACGAGGCCGGGCAGGACTGAGCACCTGCTTTTTCCTGCCTATTCAAAGGTTTCCTGCGAGATCCACGCTGCGGCAGAGGGTGCCGCTGCACCCCCTCGCATGCCGTCCTCCATGCGTTTTATTAGTTGCGCATGAAACCGTTACCACATCTTGGCGCAACGCATATTGCGCTGGATGAAGTGTGAGTAAAACACCGGGGTACACCCGGGGGCCTGGGCAGAGGTCGTACAAGTTGTCGAAAATTTGTCGCAGATACGACAAAAGACTCTGGAGAGCATGGCGGGCATGCGCGGGAGTCGTACGACAACAAAGGTCTCTCACGATGCGATTTTGCAAGTCAAAGTCGGGCGGCTCCTGGTCCAGGACTGCCTTCGGCTTGGTGTTTTCTGTGTGGGCAGGGATGCACGCGGCCCAGGCCCAGACGGCAGCGCCCACGCAGCCGGCAGCCGCGCCGGCCGCTACGGCGCCTGCAGCGGCCACGGCTTCTAGCGATGCGCTGCTGGTGGAAAAGGGCCGCAAGCTGGCGGTAGCCGCTGACTGCGCCGCCTGCCACACGGCACCCAAGGGCGGCGCCCGCTTTGCTGGGGGCTACCCCATCGCTTCACCGCTGGGCAGCATCTATGCCACCAATATCACCCCGTCCAAGACGGCCGGCATTGGCAGCTACAGCCTCGAAGACTTCAGCCGCGCGCTGCGCCAAGGGCTGCGCAAGGACGGGGCCCATCTGTACCCGGCCATGCCCTACACGGCCTATGCCCAGATCAGCGATGAAGACACCGAGGCGCTCTACGCCTACTTCATGCATGGCGTCGAGCCGGTGGACCAGGCCGCGCCGCAAACGGCCCTGCCTTTCCCCTTCAACATCCGCCTGTCGATGGCCGTGTGGAATGCGCTCTACCTGAAGGACCAGCGCTTCAAGCCCGATGCCAGCAAGCCGCCCGAGTGGAACCATGGCGCCTACCTGGTCGATGCGCTGGCCCACTGCAGCACCTGCCACACCCCGCGCAATGCGCTGATGGCCGAAGACAGCAGCCGCTACCTGGGTGGCGGCTCGCTGGGTGCCTGGTACGCGCCCAACATCAGCTCGGATGCCATCAACGGCATCGGCGGCTGGACCGAGGCCGAGCTGGTGCAGTACCTCAAGACCGGCCGCGTGCCCGGCAAGGCCCAGGCCGCCGGCCCGATGGCCGAAGCCATCGAGCACAGCCTGCAGCACCTGCCCGACAGCGATATCCAGGCCATGGCGTCCTACCTCAAGCAAACCAAGGCGGTGGCAGGCGGCGAGACCCAGCCGCGCTACCGCTATGGCCAGGCCAGCCTGCAGTCCGAAGACACGCAGCGCGGTCTGGTCGACGGTGCCGATGCCGGCTGGAAGGTGTTCAGCGGCAGCTGCGCCCACTGCCACCAGGCCAATGCCAGCGGCACCGCCAATGGCGAATACCCCTCGCTGTTCCACAACAGCGTGACCGGTGCCGACCGCGCCGACAACCTCATCGCCACCATCCTGCACGGCGTGGACCGCACGGTGCAGGGGCGCGCCCATTTCATGCCTGCATTTGGCGATGCTGCGTCCTTCACCGACCGCTTGAGCGACCAGGAGATCGCCGATGTCAGCAACTATGTGCTCACCCAGTACGGCAACCCGGCCGTCAAGGTGCAGCCTGCTGATGTGGCTGCCGCGCGCGCCGGTGGCAAGCCGCCGCTGATTGCGCAGTTGCCCGGCCTCATCGTGCCGGCCGCTGTGCTGCTGCTGGTCTTGGTGCTGGCCTTCATCGTGATCCGTCAACGCCGCAAGGCCGCTGCCTCGT
The DNA here is from genome assembly GCF_037479315.1 of Comamonas sp. MYb69. Lineage (NCBI taxonomy): Bacteria > Pseudomonadati > Pseudomonadota > Betaproteobacteria > Burkholderiales > Comamonadaceae > Comamonas > Comamonas sp. MYb69. The sequence continues at coordinate 120,920 of NZ_JBBGZG010000006.1, read as the reverse complement.
CTGGAGTCTGACCCGCATGACCTCGTCTTCTTTCCCAAAATCCGCCGTGCTCTGCGCCAAGCCCCTGGTGCCTGCGATGCCTGCGGGTATCTCGCGCCGCAGCCTGCTGGGCGCTGCGGCTGCCAGCGGTGTGGCGCTTGCCGCTGGCGGCTTTGCCGTGCTCGGCTCGAGCAATGCCTTTGCCGCCAGCGTGGCGGCCGATGATTTCCTGCGCCTGTCGGAGTTTGTCACCGGCGGCAGCCCGCTGTCGGCAGCCCTGGCCACGCGCTACCTGGCGGCACTGAGCAAGAGCGATGCCAGCTTTGCCGCCGCTGCACAAGCGCTGCACCAGCACGTGGCCAGCCAGAAGATCAGCCATGTCGATGACCTGCTTGCCGCACCCGATCTGGACCCGGCGCTGCGCGCCACCGCGACCCAGATCGTCTCGGCCTGGTACCTGGGCGTTGTCGGCGAAGACGCTGACGCCGTGCTGATCAGCTATGCCAATGCGCTGATGTACCGCCCCACGGCCGGCATCCTCGATATTCCTACCTATGGCAGTGGCCCTGATTCCTGGGGCGAAAAGCCCGTCGTGCCTGCCAGCCCCAACCAGAAGAGCCCACAAGCATGAGCAGCAAGCAAACGCAATACGACGCCGACCTGATCGTCATCGGCTCCGGGGTCATGGGCGGCATCATCGGTGCCAAGCTGGCGCAGGCTGGCAAGTCCGTCATCATCCTGGAAGCCGGCCCGCGCGTGCGCCGTGCCGACATCGTCGAGACCTTCCGCAATGCGCCGATCAAGCTCTCGCTGGCCAATATGAAGCTGCAGGGCGCCGGCTCGCCGTTTCCCAATCCGCCGCATATCCCGTCGACCTATGGCGACTACCTGCAGCAGACCGGCCCGGTGAAATACCCCACCAAGTACCTGCGTGTGGTGGGCGGCACCACCTGGCACTTTGGCTCGGCGCTGTGGCGCATGATCCCCAATGACTTCAAGCTGCAGACCCTGTATGGACGCGGCCGCGACTGGCCGATTGGCTACGACGAGCTCGAACCCTACTACTGCGAGGCCGAGGCCGAGCTGGGCGTGACCGGCTACGACGGCCAGGACGAGAGTGGCCACGGCGGCGAAGCGCATCCGCCGCGCTCCAAGCCCTTCCCGATGAAGGGCTTCAATGTGCCTTACTTCATGCAGCGCATGGACGAGATGCTCAAGCCCGGTGGCTATAACCCGGTGCTCGAGCCCCATGGCCGCGCCAGCCGCCCCTACGGCAACCGCCCGGTCTGCGCCGGCAACAACAACTGCAACCCGGTCTGCCCCATTGGCGCCAAGTACGACGGCTCCATGCACATCGATGTGGCCGAGCGCGCTGGCGCCAAGCTGCTCGACAACGCCGTGGTCTACAAGATCGAGGCAGGTGACGACGGCAAGATCACCGCCGTGCACTACAAAAAGCCCGATGGCACATCACAGCGTCTCACCGCGCGCCACTTTGTGCTGGCCGCCTATGGCATCGAAAGCCCCAAGCTGCTCCTGATGTCGACCTCGGAGAAATACCCGAACGGCATTGCCAACTCCTCCGACCAGGTGGGCCGCAACCTGATGGGCCACACCGGTATCAGCATGAACATCATGATGAACGAGGATGTCTGGCCGGGCCAGGGCCCCACCGAGCTGCTGGTCTACCTGAACTACCGCGATGGCGCTTTCCGCAAGGACATCCCCAGCTACAAGACCAAGTTCCGCAACACGGTGACCACCTCGCAGATTGCCTCCAGCCTGATCGCCAAGGGCGTGCTGGGCAGCAAGCTGGACGAGGAAATCCGCCGCCAGTCGGCCCGCTCGCTCAACGTGGCGGTGGACTTCGAGACCGAGGCCTTGCCGCAAAACCGCGTGGTGCCGAGCAAGACCAAGACGGACGCGATCGGCATCCCCGTGCCCGAGATTTACTACAGCGTCAACGACTACTGGAATGCTGGCCGCGACTTCGCGGTGAAGGACCTGCAGCGCATGGCCGGCCTGCTCAATGCCGATGTGCTGAAGATGGACACCAACCACCAGGACCGCCAGCACATCATGGGCACCACCATCATGGGCGACGATCCAAGCAACTCCGTCGTGGACCGCGACTGCCGCACCCATGAGCATCCCAACCTGTTCATCGCCGGTACCAGCGTGATGCCATCGGCATCGTGCATGAACCCGACCTTGACCGGGGCCGCCTTGAGCGTGCGTATTGCGCACCAATTGCTCAAGGAAATCTAAGCACCACGGCCTCAGCCGCTGCCCGGCGCTGAGGCCAGTCTTTCCCCTCGGATAAGCCCCGAGCAGGACAATACCGGCCATGATCGTCCGTCCTCCCTTGCATTGGCTGCGCATGCTGTTTGTGTGGCGCGGCTCCATCCTGCCGGCGATCACGCCGCAGCTGATCCTCATCACCATCCTCGCGGTGGTGGCCACGCTGCTGCACGGCTCCATTCTGAGCTGGAAGGTGCCGCTGAACTTTGTGCCGTTCTCGCTGATCGGCCTGACCCTGGCGATCTTTCTGGGTTTCAGAAACAGCACCTCGTATGCGCGCTTTTGGGAGGCGCGCACGCTTTGGGGGGTGTTGCTGGTCGAGAGCCGGCACCTGGCCGCCCAGGCGCTGAGCCTGACCCAGGACCGCGCACAGACGCGCGTGCTGGTGCTGCGCCTCTGCGCCTTTGCCTATGCGCTCAAGCACCAGCTGCGCGGCAGCGATGCGCGTGCCGATCTGGCGCTCTTCCTGCCGCCAGGCGAGGTGCAGCAGATCAGCGAGGCGCGCTTTCCTGCCGCCATGGCCATGCTGCTGGTGCAGCGCTGGGTGGGTGAGCAATGCCTGCAGGGCCGCATTGCGCCGGCCGTGGTGCCCGTTTTCGAGCAGGCGCTCGCGCGCCTGGGCAGTGCGCTGGGCGGCTGCGAGCGCATTGCCAGCACGCCGATTCCGTTCACCTATTCGGTGATCCTGCACCGCAGCATCTATATCTACTGCTTTTTGCTGCCCTTTGGCCTGCTCGACTCCATCGGCACGATGACGCCGGTGATCGTCTGCTTTGTCGCCTACACCTTCTTTGCGCTGGAGGCGCTGGGCGCCGAGCTGGAGCACCCCTTTGGCATGGAGGCCAATGACCTGGCGCTGGATGCGATGGTCTATGGCATTGAGTCCTCGGTGCTGGAGATGCTGGGCGAGGCGCCGCTGGCTAAGGCTCCCCAGGTGCGCGATTTTGTACTGCACTGAAGACCAGGCTGGCACGCAGTCCTGCGCCCTCTGAGCGCGGCGAAAGCCGGAACCGCGCCTGCTGCAGATGGGCCAGCTTGGCCACAATCGCTAGGCCCAGACCTGCGCCCTGGCCCAGTGACTGGCCGCTGGGCCCTTGCTGCCAGCGCTGCATGGCGGCCTGGCATTGCGCCTCGCTCATGCCCGGGCCATCGTCGATGACGGCCAGCTCGGCGCTGCAGCCATCATCGGCGGCCTGCAAGGCCACGGTGACCGACTGGCCGCCGTAGCGCAGCGCATTGAGGATCAGGTTGTCGAGCATGGCCGCGAGCAGGTTGGCATCGGCAGCGATGCGCAGCTGCTCGGCCCAGGCCGTGTCCAGGCCCTCGGCACCCAGGTCGATCTGCGCGCGGCTGGCGGCATCCCAGTGGCGCAGCACCGCCTGCTGCACCTGCTCGGCAGCGGCGACTGGCGCCAGTTGCACGGCGCTGGCCTCATCGCTCAGCGCCAATAGCAGCAGCTGGTCCACCAGGTGGCTGGCACGCGCCACGCTGTCCGAGATGCGCTGCAGTTGCTGCTGCTGCACGGCAGGGTCGGCATGGCCCAGACCATAGTCGGCCAGCGCCTTGATGCCGGCCAGCGGCGTGCGCACCTCATGGGCCACATTGCCGGCAAACTCGCGCTGGGCCTCGACGTTGTCGGCAATGCGGGCGAGCAGTGCGTTGGTGGTCTGGCGCAACTGCTCGATCTCGCGCGTGGTGGCTGGCGCGCTGGATGGGATGGGCGCCAGGTCCTGCGCATCGCGCCGCGACAGCGACCGTTGCAGCGCGGCCAGCGGCGCCATGTCCTGGCCAATGCGGTGGTGCAGCCACCACAGCAGCAGCACCAGCAGGGTGAGCTGCGGTATCGCGGCATAGAGGAACAAATGCTGGATAAGGCTGTCGCGCACCCGCGTGGTGTGCATCATCACGATGCTCAGCTGCTGCTCGCCCACGGCGCTGCGCAGCGCCACGGCCCGCACCAGCTGACCGTTGTAGAGGGTCTCGCGGTAGCTCACTGGCTCGCTCTCGTCCCAGGGCAAGAGCGGCAGCGGCTCGCCGGCCAGCTGGCTGCCGTCGGCGCGGTAGACGGCGTAGTACACATACTCGGCCTGGTCGAAGAGGGCGGCCTTGAGCTCGCTGTCGGTCAGCTGCAGGGCCACCTCGCCCTCGTCATCGGCGCGCAGGTGCGAGGCTATTGCATAGGCGTCATCGAGCAGCGCGCGGTCAAAGGCACTTTGGGTGAAATGGTTGGCCAGCGCCATCATGAACACGGTGCCCAGCAGCCAGGTCCAGACCAGCGGCCAGCGCACATGGCGCAGCACGCGCATGCGCAGCGATGGCAGCGGGCTGGAGCGGGCCGTGGTGGATGTGGTGGTGGCGGTGGTGCTCATGCGGCATCGCCGCTGTCGGCCTCGATCAGGTAGCCAATGCCGCGCAGCGTGCGGATGGCTGCGCCGCTGTGCTGCAGCTTTTTGCGCAACCGCGAGATAAAGGCTTCGAGCGCGTTGTCGCCCAGCGCATCGTCATAGCCCGAAAGCTTGTCCGACAGGCTGCGCTTGCTCACTGCGCGGCCGGGCGGGCTCATCAGCTCCCAGAGCACTTCGAACTCGCGCGCCGGCAGGTCCAGCGGCTGCGCACCCACGCGAAAGCGCCGGTTGTTGCGCTCCAGGCTGAGCTGGCCCACGGTCGATACATCCTGGGTGCCAATCGCGCGGCGCACCAGCGCGCGCAGCCGGGCCTCGACCTCGGCCAGCTCAAAAGGCTTGCCCAGGTAGTCGTCGGCGCCGCTGTCCAGGCCGGCGATGCGGTCCGGGGTCTGGTTGCGGGCGGTGAGCACCAGCACGGGTGTGTTGTCGCCACGCCGCCGCGCCTGCTGCAGCAGGGCCAGGCCGCTGCCCATTGCACTGCCGCGCACGGCGCTGCAGGGCAGGTTCAGGTCGAGCAAGATGGCATCAAAGCGCTGCACCCGCCACCAGTGCTCGGCCGCACCCAGGTCGGCCGCCTGGTCCACATGGTGGCCCGCATCGCGCAGGCTGCTGACCACCACATCGCGCAGCACCGCGTCGTCTTCAATCACAAGAATTCGCATGGCCCAAGACTAGCAAAAGCAAAGTGGCGCAGCCAGAAAAAAGCCTGTTCCGGCCGGAAGGCTGGAACAGGCGCACACTGGAGTGCAAACGGTCAGGACGATGCCGCAGCGGGTACAGCACTGTCTTGCGCCTGGGCAAAGGCCCGGGCTTCCTTGCGCGATTTGCGCACGCCCGACCAGATGGCCCACAGCAGGATCGCCGCCGTCAATGCCAGCAAGGAGGCGCTGATCGGGCGGTTGAAGAACACCGAGGCATCGCCACGCGAGAGCAGCATCGCGCGGCGCAGGTTTTCTTCGAGCATCGGCCCCAGGATATAACCCAGCAGCAGCGGCGCCGCTTCAAAGCGCAGCACCATCAGCACATAGCCGATGATGCCCAGCACGGCCACCATGTAGATGTCGAACAGGTTGTTGTTGACGCTGTAGACGCCCAGCGCGACAAACACCAGGATCGCCGGGTACATCCAGGCAAAGGGAATGCGCAGCAGCGCGACCCACAGCCCGATGGTGGGCAGGTTCAGGATCACCAGGAAGATATTGCCGATTGCAAAGCTGACGATCAGCCCCCAGAACAGCTCAGGCTGCTCGGTCATCAGCATCGGGCCGGGCTGGATACCGTGGATGATCAGCGCGCCCAGCATCACGGCCATCACCGCGTCACCCGGAATACCGATGGACAGCGAGGGCACAAAGGCGGTTTGCGCCGCCGCATTGTTGGCCGACTCGGGCGCGGTGATGCCTTCGATGGCGCCATGGCCAAAGCGGCTCGGGTCCTTGGCGACGCGCTTTTCAATCGCATAGGACATGAAGGACGCAATCGACGGGCCCACGCCTGGCAGCGCACCGAGGAAGGAGCCCAGCGCCGAGCCACGCAGCATCGGCTTGATGGTGGCGCGGAACTCTTCGCGCTCCGGCACCATGGAGCGCAGCGTGACCTTGTCGGGCTTTTGGTTGGCATCGGCCAGGTTGATGCAGCGGATGACTTCTGCCACGCCAAACAGGCCCATTGCCAGTGCCACCAGGTTGACGCCATCCATCAGCTCGGGGATGTCGAACGAGTAGCGCGCCACGCCCGAGTTCACATCGGTGCCAATCATGCCCAGCAGCAGGCCGAAGACCACCATGCACAGGCCCTTGGTGGCCGAGCCGGCGCTCATCGACGAGGCGGCCACCAGGCCCAGCAGCATCATCGAGAAGAACTCGGTGGGGCCAAACTGCAGACCGATCTTGGAGATCGCCGGCGAGAACAGCACCAGCAGGATCAGGCCCGACATCGCGCCGACCAGCGAGGCAATCGTCGTGACAAAGAGCGCCACCCCGGCCTTGCCTTTGCGCGCCATCGGGTAGCCGTCCAGACAGGTGACCGCCGAGGACGGTGAGCCCGGCAGGTTCAGCAAGATGGAGGCGGTGGAGCCGCCATACTGCGCGCCGTAGTAGACCCCGGCCAGCATGATGATGGCCGCCGTGGGCGACATATGGTAGGTAAAGGGCAGCAGCAGCGAGATGGCGGCCAGCGCACCAATGCCGGGCAGCACGCCAACGACGGTGCCCAAAAAGACACCCAGGAAGCAGTACCAGAGCGTCGAGGGATCGGCCACCACATTGAGGCCCATCCAGAGGTTTCCAAGCAAATCCATAGAGATCCTTTGTCAGTGCCGGGCTCAGGGCCAGATGGGCAGCGTCATGCGTAGACCAATGGGAAAGATGACCGTGGTCAGCGCAGCCACGGCCAGGCTCACCAGCAGGCGCGTGCGCAGGCTCATCTTGGTCGCAAGCAGTGCGACCAGGCTGGCCACCAGCGCGGCCAGTGCCACGCCCAGCGGGTAGAGCAGCAGCGCAAAGGCCAGCAGGCTGGCCACCGACCAGAACAGGTTGCCCCACTGCAGCACGATGGGGCTGCCCTGGCGCCACCAGGCGGGTATCGCCAGCAGCAGGCCCAGGCCAAACAGCAGCCAGCCCAGCACGACCGGGAAGTAGCCCGGCCCCATGCGATCGGCACTGCCAAAGTTGTATTCGCGCCCGTAGAGCGCAAAGAACAGGCCTGCTGCTGACATCAGCAGGCCGCCGACGATGTCATGGATGTCTCTTGTCATTTTCATTCGGTTCAATCCTGTGTGGTTCCATGCCGGCGCGCTTCTTGGCCAGGATGGGCACGCACGCAGGCGCCGCCACCTTAAGGGCGCTTACCTGACGGGAACCTGATTGCAAGGCGCAAGTCGCGCACGCAGGCGTGCTGCGGGCGACTCGGCGTTGGTATGCGAATGAAGGGGGTGCTGCGCCGCTCAGCCCAGCGCAGGCAGGCTGCCGGCCTGCTGCGACTGCTCGAGCAAAAAGCTGATCATCGTGCGCACGGCCTTGGTCTGGTGGCGGTTGGGCATCCACAGCAGGTACATGTGGTTGCCAAAAATGCTCAGCCGCCAGTCGCGCAAGGTGGTGACGACCTCGCCGCGCTCGACCTCGGCGCGGATCACATAGTCGGGTACGATGCCCACGCCCAGGCCGGCCATGATGCCCTGGCGCAGAAACGGAAAATGCTCGGAGATAAGGCTGGGCTCGAGCCGGATCTCCTTGCGCAGCTCGCCCTGGTAGGCGCGCACCAGCAGCTGCTTGCCGACCACGCCGCTGGTGATCAGTGGCACATGGCGCAGGTCCTCGGGCTGCTGGGGCAGCATGTTCTGGCCGGCATAGTCGATGCTGGCGCAGGCCACATAGTTCATCTCGCCCATGTGGCGGGCCACCAGGTTGTCCGGCGGTGTGGGCAGCACGCGCACCGCAATGTCCACTTCGTCGCGCACCAGGTTGTCGACCCGGTTCTCAAAGATCACATCGAGCACGATGTCGGGGTAGAGGCGCTTGAAGGCGATCAGCCAGTCGCTCATCACCAGCTGGCCATAGCCGCTGGGCACCGCCAGCCCGACCCGGCCTTGCAGGCCCTTGCCCAGGCTGCGGATGGTTTCGCTGGCGGCGGCCAACTCATTGCGGATGCTGCGGCCATGCTCATACAGGCGCAGGCCCACCTCGGTGGGCTCGACCCGGCGCGTGGTGCGGCGCACCAGCTGCACGCCCACCGATTTCTCCAGCTGGCCCAGGTGGTAGCTGACATTGGCGCGGCTCATCTTGAGCTTGGCAGCAGCGCGACTGAGGTTGCCGGAGTCGATGATTTCCACCAGCAAGGTGAGGGCGTTGTGGTCCATGGGATGCGATTGTCCAAATTCTTTTGACAGTCTGTCAATCCTCTATGTGATTGTCAAATAAGCCTAGTTGCACTGACAATGGTTCGAAACAAGCTTTCGATTGATCTACCAGGAGACATGCATGAGCGCTGAGAACGCCGCTGTAGTGAACATCGCCCGCGAAGGGCAGGTGTTGGTCGTCACCATCCAGAACCCCCCTGTCAACGCCTTGAGCCAGGCCGTGCGCCAAGGCCTGGCCGATGCCGTGGCCCAGGCGCGCAGCGATGCGCAGGTCCAGGCCATCTTGCTGGTGGGCAGCGGCAAGGCCTTTATCGCCGGTGCCGATATCCGTGAGTTCGGCAAGCCCGCGATGCCGCCCAGCCTGCCCGATGTGCTGGTGCAGCTGGAAAACAGCGACAAGATCGTCGTGGCCGCCATCCATGGCCCGGCACTGGGCGGCGGCCTGGAAGTGGCGCTGTCCTGCCACTACCGCCTGGCCGTCTCTGGCGCCAAGCTGGGCCTGCCCGAGGTGCAGCTGGGCCTGCTGCCCGGCGCCGGTGGCACGCAGCGCACCCCGCGCCTGATCGGCGTCAAGGCTGCGCTCGATCTGATGCTCTCGGGCCGCCACGCCAGTGCCGAAGAAGCGCTGGCCATGGGCCTGGTCGACCAGGTCGAGCCCGCAGGCAGCGATGCCCGCACGGCCGGCCTGGCTTACGCCAACGCACTGCTGGCGCAAAACGCCCCGGTGCGCCGCACCCGCGAAGCCACCGCGCTGGCCGACAAGGCTGCGTCGCAGGCCGAGCTCGATGCGGCCAAGGCCGAGTCGGCCAAGAAAAGCCGGGGCCTGTTCTCGCCGGGCAAGATCATCGAATGCGTGCAAGGCGCGCTGGACCTGCCGTTTGAGCAGGGCATGCAAAACGAGCGCAAGCTGTTTGTGCAGTGCCTGGAGAGCCCGCAGCGCGCCGGCTTGATCCATGCCTTCTTTGCCGAGCGTGAAACCGCCAAGATCCCCGAAGCCAAGGCCGCGGCACCGCGCGCCCTGAACAGCATCGGCGTGGTGGGTGGTGGCACCATGGGCGCCGGCATCACCGTGGCGGCGCTCGATGCCGGCCTGCCGGTGGTGATGGTCGAGCGCGATGCGGAATCCATCGCCCGGGGCCGCGCCAATGTGGAAAAGGTCTACGACGGCCTGATCGCCAAGGGCCGCATGACGGCCGAGAAAAAGGCCGCCATCATGGCGCGCTACAGCGGCAGCACCGACTACGCCGCGCTCGCCCAGGTGGACCTGGTGATCGAGGCGGTGTTTGAAGAGATGGGCGTCAAGAAGGCCGTGTTTGCCGAACTGGACAAGGTCTGCAAGCCCGGTGCCGTGATTGCCACCAACACCTCCTACCTGGATATCGATGCGATTGCCGCGAGCATCTCGCGCCCGCAGGATGTCATCGGTCTGCACTTCTTCAGCCCCGCCAACATCATGAAGCTGCTGGAGATCGTCGTGCCCGCCAAGGTGAGCGCCGATGTGGTGGCCACTGCTTTCGAGCTGGCCCGCCGCATGAAGAAGGTGCCCGTGCGCGCCGGCGTCTGCGATGGCTTTATCGGCAACCGCATTCTGGCCGTGTACCGCGAGGCGGCCAACTACCTGCTCGAAGACGGTGCCTCGCCCTACCAGATCGACGAGGCGGTGCGCGAGTTCGGCTACCCCATGGGCCCCTTCCAGGTCGCCGACCTGGCCGGTGGCGACATTGGCTGGGCCACGCGCAAGCGCAAGGCCGCCACGCGCAACCCCCAGGCCCGCTATGTGCAGATTGCCGACCGCATTGCCGAGAAGGGCTGGTTTGGCCAGAAGACCCAGCGCGGCTACTACCTGTACCCGCAAGGCGCGCGCGTGGGCGAGCAAGACCCCGAAGTGCTGGCCATTGTGGATGCCGAGCGCCAGCGCGCTGGCGTGACGCCGCGCAGCTTCAGCAATGCCGAGATCATGCGCCGCTACATGGCCGCGATGGTCAACGAAGGCGCCAATGTGGTGCGCGAAGGCATTGCGCTGCGTCCGCTGGATGTGGATGTGACCTTCCTCTACGGCTATGGCTTCCCGCGCTTCCGGGGTGGCCCGATGAAGTGGGCCGACATGGTGGGCCTGGACAAGATCCTGGCCGACATCCGCGAGTTCGCCAAGGAAGACGCGCTGTTCTGGACGCCATCGCCCCTCTTGGTGGAGCTGGTGGACAAGGGCGAGAACTTCGAGAGCCTGAACAAGGCGGCCTGAGCGCATCGCGCCATCCGGTCCATCGAGGCCGGCAGTGCAGCCCGGGGCTTTCGCACAGCAAAACCCCGGGTTGCTACATAAAAAATAGCTGTTAGCGCTTGGGTGACAAGCGCTGGCGGCCGTAAAAATCACAATCAACGGTCGCTCAGACCCAAGGAGACATGCATGCGTGAAGCCGTCATCGTTTCGACAGCGCGTACGCCGCTGGCCAAATCCCACCGTGGGGAGTTCAATGTCACGCCCGGTGCGCAGCTGGCGGCCTTTTCCATCAGCGCAGCGGTGCAGCGCGCCGGCATCGACCCGGCGCTGATCGAAGACGTGGTGCTGGGCTGCGGCTACCCCGAAGGGACGACCGGCCGCAATATCGGCCGCCAGGCGGCGGTGCGTGCCGGCCTGCCCATCAGCGTGGGCGGCACCGTGGTCAACCGCTTTTGCGCCTCGGGCCTGCAGGCGATTGCCTTTGCAGCCGGCCGCATCATTGTCGATGGCGCACCGGCGATGGTGGCCGGTGGTGTCGAGAGCATCTCGCTGATCCGCTCGAGCAACACCAACCCCTCGGATGCCGATCCCTGGCTGGTCGAGCACAAGCCCGACCTGTTCATGGCGATGATCGACACCGCCGATGTGGTGGCCAAGCGCTACGGCATCAGCCGCGAAGACCAGGATGCGTTCTCGCTGCAAAGCCAGCAGCGCACCGCAGCGGCGCAGGCCAATGGCACCTTCGACAACGAGATCGTGCCCTGCGCCACGCGCATGGCCGAGAAGAACAAGGAAACCGGTGAGGTCAGCTACAAGGACGTCACCGCGACCATGGACAACTGCAACCGCCCCTCGACCACGCTCGAAGGTCTGGCCAAGTTGGAGCCCGTCAAGGGCGCGGGCAACTTTGTCACCGCCGGCAATGCCTCGCAGCTGTCCGATGGTTCGGCCGCCTGCGTGCTGATGGAAGCCAAGGAAGCCGCCAAGCTGGGTCTGGCGCCGCTGGGCGCCTTCCGTGGCCTGGCGATTGCCGGCTGCGAGCCCGATGAGATGGGCATTGGCCCGGTGTTTGCCGTGCCCAAGCTGCTGGCACGCCACGGCCTGACGGTGCAGGATATCGACCTCTGGGAACTGAACGAAGCCTTTGCCTCGCAGGCGCTCTACTGCCAGCGCAAGCTGGGCATCCCGATGGACCGCCTCAACGTCAACGGCGGCGCGATCTCCATCGGCCACCCCTTTGGCATGACCGGCGCGCGCTTGACCGGCCACATCCTGCTCGAAGGCCAGCGCCGCAAGGCCCGGGGCGAGAAACTGAAGTGGGGCGTGGTGACCATGTGTGTGGGCGGTGGCATGGGTGCCGCTGGCCTCTTTGAGATTTTCTGACCCCCCTGAGGCGCTGCGCGCCTTGCCCCCGGGGACGACGCCGCCGCTGCGGGGCGGCCTCCTGGCTGGGCATCACCCAGATCGCGCAGCGCAGAGTTTGAGATGTGCAGGCCTTGCCTGCCCACGTTAATGAGGAGATAGCCATGGACTTGCAATTCAGTCCCGAAGAAGAAGCGTTCCGCGCCGAAGTGCGTGCGTTTCTGAAAGACAACCTGCCCCAGGACCTGGCCGCCAAGGTCAAGGCCGGCCAGCGCCTGACGCGCTTTGACCAGGAAAACTGGCATGCCATCCTGAACAAGAAGGGCTGGCTGGCCTACCACTGGCCGCAGGAGTTTGGCGGCACGGGCTGGTCGCCGGTGCAGAAGTTCATTTTTGACGACGAATGCGCACTGGCCGGTGGCCCGCGCCTGGTGCCCTTTGGCTTGTCCATGCTCGGTCCGGTGCTGATCAAGTACGGCAACGAGGCGCAGAAGAGCCACTGGCTGCCGCGCATCCTCAATGGCGATGACTGGTGGTGCCAGGGTTACTCCGAGCCGGGGGCCGGCTCCGACCTGGCCTCGCTCAAGACCACGGCTGTGCGCCATGGCGACCACTACATCGTCAACGGCCAGAAGACCTGGACCACCCAGGGCCAGCACGCCAACATGATGTTCTGCCTAGTGCGCACCAACAAAGAGGTGAAGTCGCAGCAAGGCATCAGCTTTGTGCTGATCGACATGAACCAGCCCGGCGTCGAAGTGCGCCCCATCCGCACCCTGGATGGCGACAAGGAAGTTAACGAAGTCTTTCTGACCGATGTGAAGGTGCCGCTGGACAACCTGGTGGGCGAGGAGAACAAGGGCTGGACCTATGCCAAGTACCTGCTGACCTATGAGCGCACCGGCATTGCCGGCGTGGGCTTCTCGATGGCCGGGCTGGAAAAGCTCAAGGTGATTGCCCAGCGCGTGCAGCGCAATGGCAAGCCGCTGATCGAAGACCCGCAGTTTGCCACCCGCATGGCCAAGGTCGAGATCGAGCTTTTGAACATGGCCACCACCAACCTGCGCGTGATCGCCTCGGTCGCGGGTGGCGGTGTGCCGGGCGCCGAGAGCTCGATGCTCAAGATCAAGGGCACCGTCGTGCGCCAGGAGCTGCTGTCGCTGATCCGCCGTGCGATGGGACCGTACGCGCTGCCCTTTATCGAAGAGGCGCAGTTTGCCGAATACGCCGACGAGCCCGTGGGCCCCAAGGAGGCGGCCACCGCCGCTGCGGCCTATTTCAACTACCGCAAGCTGTCGATCTTCGGCGGCTCGAACGAGATTCAGCGCAACATCATCTCCAAGATGATCCTCGGCCTATGAAATAAGCCACCCCCTGAGGCGCTGCGCGCCTTCCCCCTGGAAGGGGGACGACGCCTATGCTGCGGGGCGGCCCTTGCTGGCGTCTCACAGCTGTGCCCTGCAGGTTCCAGGCGCTGCGATCTCAGCAAGCGCCATGGTTAGATAAGGAGATTTTTTATGAACTTTCAACTGGATGAAGACCGCCGCATGCTGGCCGATGCGCTGGGCCGCTACCTGAGCGAGCAGTACAGCACCGAGTACCGCAACAAGGCCGCCTATGGCGCCCTGGGCTTTAGCGCCGATACCTACGCCAAGCTGGCTGAACTGGGGGCGATTGGCGCGCTGTTCAAGGAGGCCGATGGCGGCTTTGGTGGCGATGGCGTCGATATCAGCGTGGTGTTCGAGGCACTGGGCACGCACCTGGTCGCAGAGCCACTGCTGGGCGCCCTGCTGGTAGGCCGCGCGCTGACCGAGGCCGGCAGCGAGGCGCAAAAGGCGCAGCTCGAAGGCATCATTGGCGGCGAGACGATTGCCGCGCTGGCGCATGACGAGCCCGCGAACCACTATGAGTTGAACCGCGTGGCCACCACCGCCCAGACGGAGGGCGATGGCTGGGTGCTGAACGGCAGCAAGGCCGTGGTGCTGTTTGGCGACCAGGCGCAGCTGCTGCTGGTCTCTGCCCGCACGGCAGGCGCCGTGGGCGATGAGGCGGGCATCTCACTGTTCCTGGTGCCGGGCGATGCCGCTGGTATCAGCAGCCGGGGCTATGGCCGCATCGATGGTGGCCATGCCGCCGAGCTGGTACTGGCCAATGTCAAGGTCGGTGCCGATGCCTTGCTGGGCAAGCTGGGCGAAGGCCATGCGCTGCTCGAACGCATCTGCGGCTTTGGCCTGCTGGCGCTGGCGGCCGAATCGCTGGGCGCGATGGATGTGGCCAAGAACCACACCCTGGAATACCTGCGCACCCGCAAGCAGTTTGGCGTGCCGATCGGCAGCTTTCAGGCGCTGCAGCACCGCATGGCCGATCTGCTGCTCGAAGCCGAGCAGGCGCGCTCGGCCGTCATCAACGCGGCTGCTGCCATCGACAACCCCGACTACCTCGAGCGTGAAAAAGCGCTGTCGGCCGCCAAGTACAGCGTGGGCCAGATTGGCACCTTGATGGCCGAAGAGGCGATCCAGATGCATGGCGGCATTGGCGTGACCTGGGAGCTGCCGCTGGCGCACTACGCCAAGCGCATCATCATGATCGACCACCAGCTGGGCGACATGGACCACCACCTGGCGCGCTACATGGCGCTGCAGGCCCAGGAACGCGCTGCAGCCAAGGCCGCCTGATGACGACCGCCAGCACCGCCACCCCCGCGCTGCTGGCGCGCCGCGAAGGCGGCGTGCTGGTGCTGACCAACAACAACGAGGCGGCGCGCAATGCGCTGTCGCCCGACTTCTACCTGGGCCTGACGGCCGCGCTCAAAGCAGCAGCCACCGACCCGCTGGTGGGTGCCATTGTGCTCACCGGTGCGGGCGGGCATTTCTGCTCCGGTGGCGATCTGCGCCGTATTGCGACGCGCCGGGACCAGCCCGCAGAAAAGCGCCGCGAGCTGCTCGAAGGCCTGCATGACCTGGTGCGTGCGCTGCGCGACTGCCCCAAGCCCGTCGTGGCGGCGGTGGAGGGCGCGGCCGCCGGTGCCGGCCTGTCGCTGGCGCTGGCCTGCGATATGTTGGTGGCTGCGCGCAATGCGGCGTTCTCGGTCGCCTATGTGAAGGTGGGGCTGTCGCCCGATGGTGGCGCCACGGCCTTTTTAGCCGAGCACCTGTCGCGCCAGCTGCTGACCGAGCTGTGCCTGAGTGGCGACCGGGTCAGCGGCGAGCGCATGCAGCAGCTGGGCCTGGTCAACCGCCTGGCCGAGCCGGGCGATGCGCTGGCCCAGGCCATCGCGCTGGCCGCGCAACTGGCCGATGGCCCCTTGCAGGCGATGGCCAGCATCAAGTCGCTGTGCCGCGCCGCCTACGACAACAGCCTGGAAGCGCAGCTGGACATGGAGGCCGAGCTGATGGTGCAGGCACAGGCCACACCGGAATCGGCCGAGGGCATTGCCGCGTTTTTGGAAAAGCGCCCCGCCAACTACCTGGCGCTGCGCCGCTGAGATGGATCGAAAAAAGTGACGCCGGGTGGGCCCGTTTTGCGGCCGCCCCGGTGATCCGAGGAGACAAGTATGCGTGAGCAAGAGAACGCCGCGGCCCTGCCGCTGGCGGGTGTCAAGGTCCTGGACCTGTCCCGTGTTTTTGCCGGCCCGCTGTGCGGCCAGGTGCTGGGCGACCTGGGGGCCGAGGTGATCAAGGTCGAGCACCCCAAGCGGGGTGACGACACCCGCGACTGGGGCCTGCGCATTGGCAAGACCGAGACCACCTACTACAACAGCATGAACCGCAACAAGAGGTCCATCACGGTGGATCTGCAAAAGCCCGAAGGCCTGGCGCTGATCCTGGAGCTGCTGCCGCAATTCGATGTGGTGATCCACAACTTCAAGCATGGCGGCGCCGACAAGTTGGGCCTGGGCTACGAGGCACTGAAGGCCTTGAAGCAGGACATCATCTATTGCAGCGTGACCGGCTATGCCACCGACACCGAGGAAGCGGCCCGCCCGGGCTACGACATTTTGGTGCAGGGCGAGGCTGGCTTGATGGCGATGAACGGCGAGGCATCGCAGCCGCCACTGAAGTTTGGCGTGGCCGTGGTGGACCTGATGACCGGCATGAGCGCCGCCCAGGCCGTGCTGGCCGCGCTGTTTGCCCGCGAGCGCACCGGCCAGGGCCGCAAGATCGACATGGCGCTGTTTGACAACGGCGTCAGCATCACCGGCTACTACGGGCTCGATGCGCTGTTCATGGGCAAGGACCCGGAGCGCTTTGGCAATGCCCATCCGTCGATCGTGCCCTATGGCATGTTCGAGGCGGCTGACGGCCCGCTGATCATTGCGGTGGGCAACAATTCGCAGTTCGAGCGCTTCTGCCGCGATGTGATCGAGCGCCCCGATCTGGCCGACAACCCCAAGTACGCCACCAATGTGGAGCGCGCCAAGGACCGCAAGCTCTTGCTGCCGCTGATGATCGAGACCATCCGCAGCTTCCCGCGTGCGCTGCTGATCGAGCGGCTCAATGCCTGCGGCGTGCCTTGCGGCGAGGTGCTGGGCCTGCATGAGGCGCTGACCTCCGAGCGCGTGCAGCAAGCCGGCCTGGTGCAGAACATGCCCCATCCGGTGGCCGGCCAGACCGCCGTGCTGGCGCCGCCCATCCGCATGGATGGCCAACGCCTGCCGATTCGCCGCGCACCACCCACACTCGGTGAAGGTACACGCGAAGTGCTGCAAAATCTGCTGCGTTTGAGTGATTCGCAACTGCAAGCACTCCAGGCGCAAGGCGTGCTGACCTTGCCCGATTGATACCGTGGCCCGCACGCGGCAAGCGACGCCGCAGCGGGCCCAGAGTTTATTGTTAGAAAGCTGAGACTATGAAAGTACTGGTACCCGTCAAACGCGTGGTGGACTACAACGTCAAGGTGCGCGTCAAGAGCGATGGCTCGGGAGTGGACATTGCGAATGTGAAGATGTCGATGAACCCCTTTGATGAAATCGCGGTGGAAGAGGCCGTGCGTTTGAAGGAAAAGGGCGTGGTGACCGAGATCATCGCCGTGAGCTGCGGTGTGACCCAGTGCCAGGAGACGCTGCGCACGGCGATGGCCATTGGTGCGGACCGCGCCATCCTGGTCGAAACCGCCGAAGAGCTGCAGCCCCTCGCTGTCGCCAAGCTCCTGAAGGCCCTGGTCGACAAAGAGCAGCCGGGTCTTGTGATCTGCGGCAAGCAAGCCATTGACGACGACGCCAACCAGACCGGCCAGATGCTGGCCGCGCTGGGCGATCTGCCCCAGGCCACCTTCGCCTCCAAGGTCGAAGTCGCTGGCGACAAAGTCAATGTCACGCGCGAAGTGGACGGAGGTCTGGAGACCCTGTCTCTGTCCCTGCCCGCCGTGATCACCACCGACCTGCGTCTGAACGAGCCACGCTACGTCACCTTGCCCAACATCATGAAGGCCAAGAAAAAGCAGCTCGACACGTTGAAGCCAGAAGACCTGGGTGTGGACGTGAGCCCGCGCCTGAAGACCTTGAAGGTGCAAGAACCCGCCAAGCGCGGCGCCGGCGTGAAGGTGCCCGATGTGGCCACCCTGATCGACAAGCTCAAGAACGAAGCCAAAGTCATCTGACCTTGACCCGACACCTGACACATTGAATGGAAAGACGATAGACATGACCGCTCTCGTTATTGCAGAACACGACAACCAAACGATCAAGACCGCCACGCTCAACACCGTCACCGCAGCCCTGGCTTGCGGCGGCGATGTGCATGTGCTGGTAGCGGGCGAAGGGGCTGCAGCTGCAGCCCAGGCCGCAGCCCAGATCGCCGGCGTTGCCAAAGTCATCCTGGCCGAAGGCCCGGCACTCAAAGATGGCTTGGCTGAGAACCTGGCCGCGCAGGTGCTGGCCATTGCCGGCAACTACAGCCACATCCTGGCGCCAGCTACTGCCTCGGGCAAGAACGTCGCCCCACGCGTCGCAGCCAAGCTGGACGTCGCCCAGATCAGCGACATCACCAAGGTGGTGAGCGCCGACACCTTCGAGCGCCCCATCTACGCGGGCAATGCCATTGCCACCGTGCAATCGATCGATGCCACCAAGGTCATCACCGTGCGCGGCACCGGCTTTGATGCCGCTGCTGCCACCGGCGGCTCGGCTGCGGTCGAGAACGCGGCAGCCGCCGCTGACAGCGGCAAGAGCAGCTTTGTGGGCCGTGAAGTGACCAAGAACGACCGCCCGGAACTCACGGCCGCCAAGATCATCGTCTCCGGTGGCCGCGCGCTGGGCAGCGCCGAGAAGTTCAACGAAGTGATGACCCCGCTGGCCGACAAGCTGGGCGCGGCCATTGGCGCCAGCCGCGCTGCAGTGGACGCGGGCTACGCGCCCAACGACCTGCAAGTGGGCCAGACCGGCAAGATCGTCGCGCCCCAGCTGTATGTGGCAGCGGGCATCTCGGGCGCCATCCAGCACTTGGCCGGCATGAAGGACTCCAAGGTGATCGTGGCGATCAACAAGGACGAAGAAGCGCCGATCTTCAGCGTGGCCGACTATGGCCTGGTGGCCGATCTGTTTGAAGCCGTGCCTGAGATGGCCAGCAAGCTCTAAACGCTGATCCAGCTCTACGTAGAACGCGGCCCAGGCCGCGTTTTTTTATGCCTCGTCGGCACAGCGTTTATTTGGTTGTTTATGCAACTGAAAGCCGATATAGGTATTTACACCAGTGTTCCAGCCGCGAAACGCAGCCACTTATTTGATTATTGTGTTTGCGGCATCAATTGTAAAAAGTGTGTGGCGATTCGTTGAATCGATACCTAGTAAATTCCCTAGGTGATCGCTGCGGTGTCACCTGTATTCATGCGGTTTTCGCATGGGTCACTAGGGAAAGCGCTAGCGGGGTAGTCGCCAAAAAACCGAGGTCGCGTCTATAGAATTGTTTCGATCCGCATAAAACTGTTATCGCGGTTAGAGGCGGCTGCATCGCGGGAGACCCCCGTTTCATGCAGTTTTCGCTGTTGTGGTTCCAAGCTGAAGGGTTGGTTGTATGGATATTTTGCTGCAGCAGATCATTAATGGTCTGGTATTGGGCAGCATGTACGCTTTGATAGCCTTGGGCTACACCATGGTGTACGGCATTATTCAATTGATTAACTTCGCGCACGGCGAAGTGCTGATGATAGGGGTGCTGACCAGCTGGAGCATCATCGGCGTGATGCAGGAGGCCATGCCGGGAACGCCGGGCTGGGTCATCTTGCTGATAGCGACGCTCATTGCCTGTGTAGTGGCGGCGGTGCTCAATTTCACGATCGAGAAGCTGGCCTACCGGCCGCTGCGCAACAGCCCGCGCCTGGCGCCGCTGATCACCGCAATCGGCATGTCGATCCTGCTGCAGACCTTGGCGATGATCATCTGGAAGCCCAACTACAAGCCCTATCCGACCTTGCTGCCGATGGAGCCCTTCGACCTGGCCGGCGCGGTGATCACGCCGACCCAGATCCTGGTGCTGGGCGTGACGGCGGTGGTGCTGGCGGTATTGATGTACCTGGTGAACTACACCCGCCTGGGCCGCGCGATGCGGGCCACGGCAGAGAACCCCCGCGTGGCGGCGCTGATGGGCATCAAGCCCGACATGGTGATCTCGGCCACCTTTGTGATCGGTGCAGTGCTGGCGGCGATTGCCGGCGTGCTCTGGGCCTCGAACTACGGCACGGCGCAGCACACCATGGGCTTTTTGCCCGGCCTCAAGGCCTTTATTGCGGCCGTGTTTGGCGGTATCGGCAACCTGGCCGGCGCCGTGGTGGGTGCGATGATCCTGGGCCTGGTCGAAGCCATTGGCGCGGGCTACATCGGCCAGCTCACCGGTGGCGTGCTGGGCAGCCAGTATGTCGATATCTTCTCGTTCATCGTGCTGATCATCGTGCTGACGCTGCGCCCCTCGGGCTTGCTGGGTGAGCGGGTGGCCGATCGGGCTTAAGGGGAACAGCATGAAGAACAACAAAGCACAGTTCATTGTGGGCGCGATTGCGCTGCTGGTATTGCCGCTGATCCTGCAGTCCTTTGGCAACGCCTGGGTGCGCATCGCCGACCTGGCACTGCTCTATGTCCTGCTGGCCCTGGGCCTGAACATCGTCGTGGGCTTTGCCGGCCTGCTGGACCTGGGCTATGTGGCCTTCTACGCGGTGGGCGCCTATATGCTGGGCCTGATGGCCTCGCCCCACCTGGCCGAGACCTTTGAAGGCTTCAAGGCCATGTTCCCCAATGGCCTGCACACCTCCATCTGGCTGGTGATACCGCTCGCCGCGTTGCTGGCGGCGATAGCGGGGATGATCTTGGGCTTTCCGGTGCTCAAGCTGCGCGGGGACTACCTGGCCATCGTGACCCTGGGTTTTGGCGAGATCATCCGGATCTTCATGCTGAACCTGGACCAGCCCGTCAACATCACCAATGGGCCCAAGGGCCTGGGCCAGATCGACTCGATCAAGATCTTTGGCTTTGACTTTGCCAAGCCGCTGGAGATCGGCAGCTACACGGTCTCGTCGGTCACCTTGTACTACTACCTGTTCCTGCTGCTGGTCGTGGCCAGTGTGGTGATCTGCTACCGCCTGCAGGATTCGCGCATTGGCCGCGCCTGGATGGCCATCCGCGAGGACGAGATTGCTGCCAAGGCCATGGGCATCAACACCCGCAACCTCAAGCTGATGGCCTTTGGCATGGGTGCCACGTTCGGTGGCGTGTCCGGCGCGATGTTTGCCGGCTTCCAGGGCTTTGTCTCGCCCGAGTCCTTCAGCCTGATGGAGTCGATCATGATCGTCGCCATGGTGGTGCTGGGCGGCCTGGGCCATATCCCCGGCGTCATTCTGGGCGCCGTGCTGCTGTCGGCGCTGCCCGAGGTGCTGCGCTATGTGGCCGGCCCGCTGCAACAGATGACCGATGGCCGTCTGGATGCCTCCATCCTGCGCCAGCTGTTGATTGCGGTGGCGATGATCGTCGTGATGCTGCTGCGCCCACGCGGCCTGTGGCCCGCACCCGAGCATGGCAAGAGCGCGATCCAGAAAGACTGAGCAGGAGAGACGAGCATGACGAATACACAAGCTCCTGCACTCAAGGTGGCAGGTATTTCCAAGCGCTTTGGCGGCTTGCAGGCCCTCTCGGATGTGGGTCTGACCATCGAGCGCGGCCAGGTCTATGGCCTGATCGGCCCCAACGGTGCGGGCAAAACCACGTTCTTCAATGTGATCACCGGGCTGTACACGCCCGACAGCGGCAGCTTTGAGCTGGCTGGCAAGCCCTATGAGCCCAAGGCCGTGCACCTGGTGGCCAAGGCCGGCATTGCACGCACGTTCCAGAACATCCGTCTGTTCTCCGACATGACGGCGCTGGAGAACGTGATGGTGGGCCGCCATGTGCGCAGCCATTCGGGCCTTTTGGGCGCGATCTTTCGCACGCCGGGCTTCAAGGCCGAGGAGCGGGCCATTGCCGAGCGCGCCCGCGAGCTGCTCGCCTATGTGGGCATCGAGCGCTATGCCGATTACAAGGCGCGCACCTTGTCTTATGGCGACCAGCGCCGCCTGGAGATTGCCCGCGCGCTGGCCACCGACCCGCAGCTGATTGCGCTCGACGAACCGGCCGCCGGCATGAATGCGACCGAGAAGGTGCAGCTGCGCGAGCTGATCGACCGCATCCGCAAGGACAACCGCACCATCTTGCTGATCGAGCATGATGTGAAGCTGGTGATGGGACTGTGCGACCGGGTGACGGTGCTCGACTATGGCAAGCGGCTGGCCGAAGGGTCCCCGGCCGAGGTGCAGAAAGACGAAAAAGTGATTGAGGCCTATCTGGGCACCGGAGGACACTGAGCATGGTTGACAAGACATCCAACCCCGTACTGCTGAAGGTGCGTGGGCTGAAAGTGGCCTATGGAGGCATTCAGGCCGTCAAGGGCGTCGATTTCGAGGTGCATGAGGGCGAGCTGGTTTCGCTGATCGGCTCCAACGGCGCGGGCAAGACCACGACGATGAAGGCGGTGACGGCCACCCAGGCCATCAATGACGGGCAGATCGAGTTTCTGGGCGAGAACCTCAAGGGCCGGGGCGCCTGGGACCTGGTGGCCAAGGGCCTGGTGATGGTGCCCGAAGGGCGCGGCGTGTTCACGCGCCAGACCATCACCGACAACCTGATGCTGGGCGCCTACCTGCGCAAGGACAAGGCCGGCATCCAGGCCGATATCGAGAAGATGTTCAACATCTTCCCGCGTCTGCGCGAGCGCAAGGACCAGCTGGCGGGCACCATGTCCGGCGGCGAGCAACAGATGCTGGCGATGGCGCGTGCGCTGATGGCCCAGCCCAAGCTGCTGCTGCTCGACGAGCCATCGATGGGCCTGTCTCCCATCATGGTGGACAAGATCTTCGAGGTGGTGCGCGATGTCTATGCGATGGGCGTGACCATCGTGCTGGTGGAACAGAACGCCAGCCGCGCGCTGGCCATTGCCGACCGGGGCTATGTGATGGAGTCGGGCATCATCACGATGACCGGCCCTGGCCAGCAGCTGCTGGCCGACCCCAAGGTGCGTGCTGCCTATCTGGGCGAATAGCGGCAGCGCGCATGCACCCCCCCAAGCACTGCCTGGCAGTGCTTTTTTATTGCTGCCGGTTGGCGCAGGCATTTGACCGTCGCCCTGCAAAAGTACGGTGGGAGCTGATGGCGGCAAGCGCAAGGTAGCGCGCTTTGGGAGACAGCGCCAGTGCTGCCGTTCTCCCTCTGTACCGGGCACGGCAAGCAGGGCGCAGGCTGCGCTGTTTTAGGCGTCGCGGCCTCAAATGCGACAAAGAAATGACAATTGCATTTAAAATTGGTGAATTTTGCAGTGCAGCAATGCGCCGTGAATGACAGATTTTGCGCACTGCAAACCGCTGACACCGCTGGCAATTCAAGGAGTTGCAGGGTAGCGGCGGGGCCAGGGAGCCGGGGCTGACAAGCCAGATTCCGGCCGGGTGTGCGCAGGTTTTTCCCTTTTTTGCATTGAAACCGAATAGGTGCACCCATGCTCTTTGGCAAACTCTTGCCGCGCGAAGGCAATTTCTTCGAACTGTTCAACCAGCACGCCGACCGCATCGTTGAAGCGGCCCACGCGTTCTCCCAACTGGTGGCCAACTACAACGACCCCCATCTGCGCGAAAAATACAACCAGGACGTGGACAATGCCGAGCGCGCAGCCGACCGCGTGACCCACGAGGTCAACCGCACCCTGCACAAGACCTTCATCACCCCCATCGACCGTGAACAGATCCACTCGCTGATCAACACCATGGACGATGTGGCTGACCTGATCCAGGACTCGGCCGAGACCATGGCGCTCTACGACGTGCGCCACATGACCGAAGAAATCACCCGCCTGACGGACCTGAGCGTCAAGTGCTGCGAGCGCGTGCGCGATGCCGTCAAGATGCTCGACCGCATTGCCGATCCCTCGACCACCGAGGCGGCCATCAAGACCTGCGAGGAGATCGACCGCCTCGAGAGCGATGCCGACCGCGTGATGCGCTCGGCAATGAGCAAGCTGTTCCGTGAGGAGCCCGATGTGCGCGAGGTGATCAAGCTCAAGGCCATCTACGAGCTGCTCGAGACCATCACCGACAAGTGCGAGGATGTGGCTAACCACATCGAAGGCATCATCCTGGAAAACTCCTGATCCTTTGCAGCAAGCAGGAGACTGAACTTCCATGGAACCGATGCAAACAGCCCTGTGGGTGATTGTCGTGCTGGTGGCGCTGGCCATCTTGTTCGACTTCATGAACGGGTTTCATGACGCGGCCAACTCGATTGCGACCGTTGTCTCTACCGGCGTGCTCAAGCCCACCCAAGCGGTGGTGTTTGCGGCATTTTTCAACTTTGTGGCGATCTTTGTCTTTCACCTGAGCGTGGCGGCGACCATCGGCAAAGGCATTGTTCACCCGGGCATTGTCGACACCCATGTGATCTTTGGCGCCCTGGTGGGCGCGATCGCCTGGAACCTGATCACCTGGTACTACGGCATCCCGTCGAGCTCCTCGCATGCGCTGATCGGCGGCATCGTGGGCGCGGTGATTGCGAAGGCGGGCTCGGGCGCGCTGGTCGCCAGCGGCATCTGGAAGACCGTGGCCTTCATCTTTGTCTCCCCGGTGCTGGGCTTTTTGCTCGGCTCGATCATGATGGTGATCGTGGCCTGGCTGTTCCGCCGCACCACGCCGGGCAAGGTGGACAAGTGGTTCCGCCGCTTGCAGCTGGTCTCTGCCGGTGCCTACAGCCTGGGCCACGGCGGCAATGATGCGCAAAAGACCATCGGCATCATCTGGCTGCTGCTGCTGTCCACCGGCTATGCATCGCCCAATGATGCCGATCCTCCTGCCTGGGCCATCATCTCCTGCTACGCGGCCATTGGCCTGGGCACGATGTTTGGTGGCTGGCGCATCGTCAAGACCATGGGCCAGAAGATCACCAAGCTCAAGCCCGTCGGCGGTTTCTGCGCCGAAACCGGTGGCGCAATGACCTTGTTCATCGCCACCGCGCTGGGCATCCCCGTGTCGACCACGCACACCATCACCGGCGCCATCGTTGGCGTGGGCTCGACCCAGCGCATGAGCGCGGTGCGCTGGGGTGTGGCCGGCAATATCGTCTGGGCCTGGGTGCTGACCATTCCGGCCAGCGCCTTTGTGGCGGCCTTTGCCTACTGGGTGAGCCTGCAGCTCTATTGACAGTGGCGGTGCGATAGCCAAAAGGCGGCTGGCGGATATGATCTGCCAGCCGTTTTGTTTTTTGGCCAAGGCATGACCGACCCCGCACTGACCCCTTCGATCTTATCGCTGCATCCGCTGGCCTGGGTTGCGGCTGTGCTGGCCGCCTTGCTGCTGGCGGTGCTGGCGCTGGCCTGGTGTCTGGCAGGCTGGTTGAGCCAACCGTACCGCCCAGAGATTGGCGCAGCACCGCAAGAACTGGGCGCCACCGCCGTGGAGATCGCCACTTCGCAAGGCATGGTGCGGGGCTGGTATGCAGCGGGCACGCCCGGGCAGGGTGCCGTGCTGCTGCTGCACGGTGTGCGCGCTGACCGGCGTGCGATGCTGCCCCGGGCGCTGGCGCTGCATGCGCGCGGCCATGGGGTGCTGCTGATCGATTTGCCGGCCCATGGCCAAAGCGATGGGGAGATGCTGTCCTTCGGGCCCCGGGAGGGCCTGGGCATTGCCGCTGCGCTGGCCTGGTTGCAGGCGCAGCAGCCTGCAGAGAAGGTGGCGGTGATCGGCGCATCGCTCGGCGGCGCCGGGCTGCTGATGGCCGATCTGTTGCAGCCGCCCGATGCCGTGGTGCTCGAAGCCGTTTTTCCGAGCATGGAGGCCGCCGTGGACAACCGGGTGCGTGCGGTGCTGGGCCCCTTGGCCCCGTTGGCGCCGATTGCCACGTCCTTGTTGCTCTGGCAGATGCCGCTGCGCCTGGGCCTGGACCCGTACCAGCTGCGGCCTTTGGACCGCCTGGCGGCCTGGACCCGGCCGGTGATGGTGCTGGGCGGCACCGAAGACCGCTACACCCCGCCCGCTGAAACCCGGCAGATGGCGGAGGCCGCAAGCCAGGCGCAGCAGTCAGCGCAGCTGCTATGGCTGGTGCCGGGCGCGGCGCATGTGGACCTGCACCAGTTTGCGCCGCAGGCCTATGCGGCGCAGGTGTTTGGCTTTCTCCGCGCGCATCTGCAGGTGAATGAGCAATCGCGCTGAGGGCCTTGCACAGTTATCCCTTTACTGCGAAATCTTGCGAGCTTCCTCGATCTGGTACTGGAAGTAGTGCTCAAAGCTGTAGGCCAGGCTGGCCATCAGGATCGTGGTGCCGATCAAGAGCGAGGCCACAATGCCGAAGATCGTCAGCCAGCGGGTGCGGCCGGGCAGCGCGTCCTCGGGCAGGCCGGGGTTGTGGCGGGCGTTCCACTTCTCGGGCGCCATCAACCCGTAGACGATGGCCGTCAGTGCGCAGGCCGCAATGGTAAAGCCCAGCAGCGGCACCAGAACCCAGCTGACCTGGTCGTCGATGCCATGGCTGGCAATGCGCTCCATGCCGTACAGGCCCAGCGCCGTGGGGATGGGCAGCATCCAGCCAATCATGTCACCCAGGCCATGCAGGTAGAAGCGGTGCAGGCCCAAAGGCCCCCCCAGAAAAGCCAGCCAGGTGGCCAGGGTCTTGCTCTTGCTGCGCGGCATCGCGTGGGTGATGGGGTGGCTCATAGGGCGGGTGGGGTGGTTTAGGTGGTGGGGGCGCTGTTGTCGCCATCGCCCAGGGTTTTTTCCATCATCACGATATCCAACCAGCGGCCAAATTTCCAGCCCACCGAGCGCATTACGCCCACCTGGGTAAAACCGGCTGCGCGGTGCACGCCGACCGAGCCGAGGTTGTTCGAGTCCCCGATCACGGCGATGAGCTTGCGCACGCCAGCCGCTTCGCAGTGCGCGATCAAGGCGTCCATCAACAGGCGCCCCAGGCCCCGGCCATGTTGCCCATCTGCCACATAGATCGAATCCTCGGCTGAGAAGCGGTAGGCCGGCCGGGCCTTGAACCAGTTCGCATAGGCATAGCCCAGGATCTGGCCATCGTCGTCCTCCGCCACCAGGTAGGGCAGCTGGCGCGACAATACCTCGTCGCGGCGCCGGGTCATTTCTGCTTCGCTGGGGGCCTCGGTCTCGAAACTGCCCGTGCCATGCAGCACATGGTGGGCATAAATGCGGGTCAGCGCGGGGATGTCATCAGGGGTACTGGTACGAACACTTGGCATGGTTGAAAGAAGTTTGTATAATTTGCGGCTTTACTGCGTGTCGCTGGCCGGGTGGCTAGTTGCGTGTCTCAAACGTGGTAAGAAAACTAACCACCCGAAGGATTATTATGGTCGTTATTCGACTCTCCCGCGGCGGCTCCAAGGCCCGTCCGTTCTACAACATCGTCGTTGCTGACAAGCGCGTGCGCCGTGACGGCTCGTTCATCGAGCGCGTGGGTTTCTACAACCCACTGGCCAAGGAAGGCGTTGAAGGCCTGCGCGTTGCTCTGGACCGCGTGGCTTACTGGAAGAGCGTTGGTGCTCAGGCTTCCACCACCGTGGACCGTCTGGTCAAGCAAGCTGCTGCCAAGGCTGCTTAATTTGCCTCTCTCATCACGGCTGGTGCTCCGGTACCATTCGTGCATGCGGGCCGCTGCTGCGATGAGCACTGCGGCCCGTTTTTTATTGCCCTGTTGAACTGCCATGCCCGCTACCGAGTTGTTGTTAAGCCCTGCCACCTTGCCCGATGACGCCATTGAAGTGGCGCGCATTGCCGATGCCTGGGGCGTCAAGGGCTGGTTCAAGGTGATTGCCCTCAGCCCCGACCCGCAGGCGCTGCTCAAGTCCAAGCTGTGGTTCATTCAGCCGCCCGAGAAAGGCGCACGCCACTTCCAGGGCGTTGCCCAACTGGAGATGCGCCAGGCGCGTTTCCATGGCGATGGCATGGTGGGCTGGGCCCAGGGCGTGGACGACCGCGACCAGGCCGAAAAACTCAAAGGTGCGCGGGTGTTCATCTCGCGCGCTGATTTCCCCAAGACCGACGACGGCGAGTACTACTGGGTGGACCTGCTGGGTCTGGCCGTGGTCAACCGCGAAGGCGTGGCACTGGGCACTGTGAGCGACCTGATGGCCTCGGGCCCCCAGACCGTGCTGGTGCTGAACTACGAAGAAGACGGCAAGACGCAGGAGCGCCTGATTCCGTTTGTCGGCGCCTTTGTCGACGAGGTCTCGCTGCCCAACAAGCGCATCACGGTCGACTGGCAGCCGGACTACTGATCGTGCCGGACACGCAGGCCGCCAGCGGGGAGAATTTCCATGCGCTTTGACATCATCACCTTGTTCCCCGAGCTGTTCGGCCCCTTTGTCGAGGTGGGGGTGACGCGCCGCGCCTACAGCAGCGGCCAGGTGGCGGTGCAGTGCTGGAACCCGCGCGATTACGCCCCAGGCAACTACCGCCGCGTCGATGACCGCCCCTTTGGCGGTGGCCCCGGCATGGTGATGATGGCCCAGCCGCTGGCCGACTGCCTGGCTGCCATCCGCGAGGCGCGTGCAGAGGCCGAGCCCGCGCCGCTGGTGCTGTTCTCGCCGATTGGCGAGCGCATCGACCATGCCCAGGTGCAGCGCTGGTCCGATTCGCAGGGTGCCATCTTGCTGTGCGGCCGCTACGAGGGCGTGGACCAGCGCTTTATTGACCGCCATGTTGATGTGCAGCTGAGCCTGGGCGATTTTGTGCTTTCTGGTGGTGAGATTGCGGCGATGGCCTTGCTCGATGCGGTGGCCCGCCTGCAACCCGGTGTGCTGCATGACGAGGGCAGCCACCAGTTCGACAGCTTCAACCCCGCGCTCGACGGCCTGTTGGATTGCCCCCACTACACCCGGCCCGAGGTCTGGGAAGGCGAGCCGGTGCCCGCAGCCTTGCTGTCGGGCCACCATGCGAATATCGAGCGCTGGCGCCGCGAGCAAAGCCTGCGCAACACGGCCATCCACCGCCCTGAGCTGCTGGACCAGGCGCGCAGCCGCAAGCAGCTCAGCCGCAAGGATGAACACTTGCTGGCCAGTGCCGATTTGGTAAATTTGGCAAAACCGCTATAATTGCCGGTTTTACGATCCTCTACACGGCCGCTTTTTTCAATGGTGAGAGAAGCAACACGCCGCACATGCCCCGTACACCGTGCTGGGCGCGGCTGCCAAATTCATGGCGCGCGTATGATCGTTGGATGAAACCATGAACCTGATCCAGATTCTCGAGCAAGAAGAAATTGCTCGCCTGAACAAGACCATTCCTGAATTTGCCCCTGGCGACACCGTGATCGTGAGCGTGAACGTTGTTGAAGGTACGCGCAAGCGCGTGCAGGCTTACGAAGGCGTGGTGATTGCCAAGCGCAATCGCGGTCTGAACAGCGGCTTCACCGTGCGCAAGATCTCCAGCGGCGAAGGCGTGGAACGTACGTTCCAAACCTACAGCCCTATGATCGCCGGTATCGAAGTCAAGCGCCGCGGCGATGTGCGCCGTGCCAAGCTGTACTACCTGCGTGAGCGCAGCGGCAAGTCGGCTCGTATCAAGGAAAAGCTGCCAGCACGCAAGGCAGCACCTGTGGCAGCTGCGTAATCACGCTGCGACAGAGCCCAGTGCTGAAAGCCGCTACAGTGCAAGCTGTGGCGGCTTTTTTACATGGCCCGCTGCGTCTGCCGTCTGCTGTTTATGTCTAACGCCTCTTCTGTCTCGCCTTCATCACCACCTGCCGCCGCCGTGCGGGTGTCGTCCATCATGGATCCGCGCCGCGCACCGGTCGTGCAGATCGACTCGGCCCTGCCGGCAGTCGCGCCGCGCCTGTTGCGGGCCGATTCGCTGCGCCAGGCTTTTGTCGCCCATCCCCATGGCGGCGAGCCGGAAATCTTCCGCGAGCGCAGCTGGACGGACCGCCCCCCGGCCAAGGCCGCCGTGCTGGTGGCGCTGGTGCAGCGCCAGGAGATGCATGTGCTGTTGACCCAGCGCAGCGCTGGCCTGACGAACCATTCGGGGCAGATTGCCTTCCCCGGCGGCCGCCAGGACCCGGAGGACCGCGACATCAACGACACCGCGCTGCGTGAGGCCTGGGAAGAGGTGGGGCTGGCGCGCGAGCGGGTCGAAATCATTGGCCGCCTGCCCGAGTACGCGACCGGCTCGGGCTTTGAGGTGACGCCCATCGTCGGGCTGGTGCACCCACCGTTCCACCTGCAGGCCAACCCGGGCGAGGTGGATGAGGTGTTCGAGGTGCCGCTGTCTTTCCTGATGAACCCCGCGCACCACCGCTGGCAGCAGCTCGACACGCCCGAGTTCAGCCGGCGCTGGCTGTCCATGCCCTATGACGATCCCGCATCGGGCCAGCAGCGCTTTATCTGGGGGGCTACGGCCAGCATGTTGCGCAATTTGTACCGGTTTTTGGCCTTTCCACCCGCGTTGTAGTTTGTAACGGCTTGTGTGATACATCACAGCCGGTATGATCACTGTCCATGAGTTTTTTCGCCACGCTGATGGCCCTGCTGCTGGAGCAGGCCAAATCCCTGTCTCGCGACAACCCGGTCTATGCCGGTGTGCGGGCCTGGGTGCAATGGCTCAGCCGCAATCTGGATGCCGGCGAGCAGCGCCACGGCTGGCTGGCCTGGAGCGTGGCGGTGCTGCTGCCCACGGCCCTGGCCATGGGTATGCACTGGCTGCTGGTGGCCCTGGTGGGCTGGCCCCTGGCGATGGCCTGGCATGTGCTGGTGCTGTATGTGACCTTGGGCTTTCGCCAGTTCAGCCACCATTTCACCCGCATCCGCCATGCGCTGGAGTCCGGCGATGAGGACCAGGCCCGCCAGTACCTGGCCGACTGGCAGCAGGTCCACGCCGATGACCTGCCGCGCCGCGAGATCGTGCGCCATGTGATCGAGTACTCGGTGCTGGCCGCGCACCGCCATGTGTTTGGCGTGCTGGCCTGCTACTCCATCGGCTCGGCGCTGGGCCTGGGGCCCGCCGGCGCGGTGTTTTTTCGCATGGCTGAATACGCCTCGCGCTTTGCGCGCCCATCGGTGCAGCCCGTGGCCATGGTGCAAGGCGCTTTCGAGACGGTTGCGGCCAAGGCCTGGACCATCGTGGACTGGCTGCCTTCCCGGCTCACGGCGCTGAGCTTTGCCGTGGTGGGCAATTTTGAAGAGGCCATCGACGGCTGGCGCTTTCAGACCCAGCATTTTCCCAATGACAACGATGGCGTGGTCCTGGCGGCTACCGCCGGTGCCATCGACATCCGCCTGGGTGGGGTGGCCTTGCGCGCCCGCAGTGTCGATATCGATGCCGCCGCGCCCCTGCAGATCCAGGGCGATGGCGCCACCACCCCGGGCCGTGATCCGGAAGTCGCCCACCTGCGCAGCGTGGTGGGTCTGGTGTGGCGCTCCGTCGTGGTTTGGATGCTGCTGCTGGCGCTGCTCACGTTGGCGCGCCTGCTGGGCTAATAGGTCAAGCGGTCTGCAGGGCCGCGGCAGGACTGCGGCGCTGCCCCATCGCCACCAGAACCAGGCCAATGGCCGACAGCGCGGCAGCGCCCCAGATGATCGACAGCAGGCCGGCGCCGGCAATCAGGCTGCCGCCCACCCAGGCACCCAGCGCATTGCCCAGGTTGAAGGCCGCAATGTTCAGGCTGGAGGCCAGCGTCGCACCCTGGCTGCCCACGCCTTGCATCACCCGCATCTGCATGGGGGCTACGGTGGCAAAGGCGACAACACCCAGCACGGTCACATAGGCCATGGCCACGGCCGCCGAGATGCCAAAGGCCCAGCGGCCTGCCAGCAGCACCAGCACCAGGGCGCCCAGGGTGATCCACAGCGCGCGCACCACGCCCCGGTCGGCCAGCTTGCCGCCGGCGATATTGCCCACGGCCGAGCCGGCGCCAAACAGCAGCAGGCTCAGCGCCACGCCGGTGTTGCCCAGCTGGGTGATCTGCGACAGCAGCGGCTCCACATAGGTGTAGAGCGCAAACACACCACCAAAGCCAAACACCGTCATACCCAGGCCCAGCCACAGGGGCGTGCTCGCCAGGATGGACAGCTCATCGCGCAGCGCAGCGGGCGCCGCCTGCTGCAGCTTGCTGGGCACAAAGGCGGCCAGAATGCCCAGCGCGACCACGCCGATCACGGCCACGGTGGCAAAGGCCATGCGCCAGCCAAAATGCTGGCCGATCCAGGTGCCGGCCGGCACGCCCAGCAAGGTGGCCAGCGTCAGGCCCGAGAACATCAGCGCAATGGCCGAGGCCTGCTTGTCCTTGGCCACCAGGCCGGTGGCCACGACGGCGCCGACGCCAAAGAAGGTGCCATGGGTGAGCGAGGTGAGCATGCGCGCGCCCATCAGCCAGCCATAGCTGGGGGCCATGGCCGCAGCGATATTGCCTGCGATAAAGATCAGCATCAGGCCCAGCAGCAGCCATTTGCGCGGCCAGTGGCGCGTGGCCAAGGTGAGCACGGGCGCCCCAATGGCCACACCAAAGGCATAGCCGGAGATCAGG
Source organism: Comamonas sp. MYb69 (assembly GCF_037479315.1). Lineage (NCBI taxonomy): Bacteria > Pseudomonadati > Pseudomonadota > Betaproteobacteria > Burkholderiales > Comamonadaceae > Comamonas > Comamonas sp. MYb69. The sequence goes on along the minus strand of NZ_JBBGZG010000006.1, from coordinate 88,770 downwards.
GTGCCGGCCGTGGGGATGCTGATGCCCAGGTCCTGGCTGACCTGGGTGAGCAGGCCCATGATGATGAATTCGGTGGTGCCGATGCCAAAGGCACCGGCGGCGAGCGCCAGCAATGAGACAGGCATGGGAGGATTCCTTGTGTGTAGGGGCGAAGGCCGGGTGGCCATCAGCGAGGAATGGGATTGTGAAGCGCGGCCTGATTCTTGTGTAGCCGGAATAGCGGAAAGGTATTTGTTCCCAAATGGAACAAATAGGAGCAGAATTTGCCACCACCATCTGCAGCTATGACGCTTTTGACCATGCGCAATCCCGCCTTTCCCGCCAGCCCGACCTTTGAGACCAACCGCTCCGGCGAGCTGGAGGTGTTTGTGCAGGTGGCCGAGCACGGCAGCTTTTCGGCAGCGGCCCGCCACCTGGGCGTGTCGCCGTCGGCCACCAGCAAGATCGTGGCGCGCATGGAGGCACGTCTGGGCGCGCAGCTGCTGCTGCGCAGCACGCGCCGGGTGCAGCTGACGCCCGAGGGCCGCCAGCTCTATGAGCGTGGCCAGCGCGTGCTGGCTGATCTGCAGGAGGCCGAAGCGGCCGCCTCGCTGCGCAGCACGCCCAAGGGCGTTGTGCGCATCAACTCCAGCTCATCGACCGGGCAGGCCATTCTGGTGCCGCTGGTGGCCCGGCTGATGCAGCAGTACCCGGGCCTGGTGCTGGACCTGAGTTTTACCGACGAGGTGGTCGACCTGATGGAGGCGCGGGCCGATATCGCGATCCGCTGGGGCAAGCTGCCGGCCTCGGACATGGTGGCGCGCCTCTTGGGCCATACCCGCCAGGTCATCGTGGCAGCACCCGCGTATCTGGATGCGCATGGCGTGCCCACTCACCCCGATGCGCTGGGCGGCCATGTGCGCATTGGCTGGAACTACCAGCGCACGGTGCCGCACTGGCCGTTCCGGCTGGCGGGGCAGGATGTGGAGGTGGCCATTGGCGAGCTGCTGCGCGTCAACGATGGCGATGTGATGCGCAATCTGGCCGTTGAAGGCGTGGGCCTCGCGCGGCTGTCGCTGTTCCATGCCTGGCACGATATCGCTGCGGGCCGGCTGCAGGTGGTGCTGGAGGCCTTCAACACCGGCGTGCTGGAGCCCATCCATGCGGTCTACCTGGGCAAGCCCGAGCGCCTGCCGTCGCGCACCCGGGCCGTGCTTGATTTTCTGAAGACCCATGTCGACCTGGGCCATGCCGAGACCTTGCCCAAAGAGTGGTGCCGGGGCTAAGGTCTGGTCAACCGCTTTAGTACGCGCTCAGGTTGAGCTCGTCAAACAGCTCGCTGTAGATGCGGTAGCGGTTGTCGCTGATCGGCAGCTCGGCATGGCCGTTTTGCACCGCATGGATGACGCCGCAGCCGGGCTCGTGCAAATGGGTGCAGTTGTAGAACTTGCACTCCTTGGCATGGGCGCCGATGTCGGGCATGCAGGCGGCCAGCTGCGTGGGCGCGATGTGGTAGAGGCCAAACTCCTGGAAGCCGGGCGAGTCGATCAGCGCGGTCTTGCGCGCCTCGTCCACCCAGTACAGGGTGGTGCTGGTGGTCGTGTGCTTGCCGGTGTTCAGCGCCTGCGAGATCTCGTTGGTCGCCACATTCGCGCCCGGTATCAGCAGGTTGATGAGCGTGCTCTTGCCCACGCCCGAGGGGCCAAGCACCAAGGTGGTCTTGCCTTCGAGCAGGCCGTAGATGGCATCACGGTCTTCCTCGTCGGCGCCTTCCAGCGCAAAGGGCAGCACCATGTAGTGCGGCGGGTCCTCGGCCTGGTCGCGCATGGTGCGGTAGGGCTCCAGCCGCTCCCAGGCGCGCAAAAAGGGCTCTTCCAGGTCCATCTTGTTGAGCGCAATGATGGGCGTGATGTGCGCCGCTTCGGCTGCAATCAGCGCGCGTGCCAGCTGCACCTCGCTGAAGACCGGCTCGGCCGCGATCAGGATCAGCAGCTGGTCCAGGTTGGCGGCAAAGGTCTTGGTGCGGATGTCGTCCTGGCGGTAGAAGACATTGCGGCGCTCCAGCACCTTCTCGATCGTGCCTTCTTCGCCCTGGCCCGGCGGCGGGGCCAGCCAGCGCACCTGGTCGCCAACGACGGCCTGGCTCTTCTTGCCCCGGGGGTGGCAGATGCGGCGCACGCCGTCAGGCGTCTCCACCACACAGTGGCGGCCATAGCTGGCGACGACCAGGCCCGTCTGCGCCCCCGTCTGGCTGGGCGCGCTGGCGCGTCTTGCAGGTTTTGCCATGTCTCTCAGGCCAGCTGCAGCATGGATTCGATGCGGCGCGCGCATTCGAAGTCGGTGACCGACAGCCCATGCACATCATGGGTGTTGAAGCGCACCACGCAGCGGTTGTAGTGCACCGACAGGTCCGGGTGGTGGTCCTGCGTATGGGCCACCAGGGCCACGCCATTCACAAAGGCCATGGTCTCGTAGTAGTTGGCAAAGCGGAAGGTCTTCTCGATGGCCACCTCGGCGCCATCACCGCTCAGCACCCAACCGGTCAGTGGGCTCAGCTGGGTCACCACCTCGGAGGCGGACAGCGCGCGGCGGCTTTGGGTGGACCAGTCTTGTTGGGGCAGGTGGGATTCAGTCATGGGCCAATTGTTGCATGTGGCGGATACGCTCTACAGCGGGCGGGTGCGAATAGTAATAGCGCACATAGACCGGGTCGGGCGTCAAGGTGGAGGCATTGTCCTCGTAGAGCTTGAGCAGGGCCGACTGCAGATCGGCCGCGCGCGTCTGCTGGACGGCATAGGCATCGGCCTCGAACTCGTGCTTGCGCGAGGACTGCGCCATCAGCGGCGAGACAAAGCTGCTGAACACCGGCACGGCCAGCATGAACAGCAGCAAGGCCAGCGCATCGTTGGGGCTGGCGCCGGGCACGCCCGCAATGTTGAGGTTGGGCGTCACGCCCAGGCCGGTGTAGAACCAGCCCTGCTGCGACAGCCAGCCCAGCAGCGCAAAGCCCAGCAAAGTCAGGCCAAACAGGCCCAGCATGCGCTTGAGAATGTGCTTGTGCTTGAAGTGGCCCAGCTCATGGGCGAGCACCGCTTCGACCTCGTCGCCATTGAGCTTGTGCAGCAAGGTGTCGAAAAACACCACGCGCTTGCTGGCACCAAAGCCGGTGAAATAGGCATTGGCATGCGCACTGCGGCGGCTGCCATCCATCACAAACAGGCCCTTGGCCGCAAAGCCGCAGCGCTGCATCAGCGCCTGCACGCGGGCCTTGAGGCTCTCGTCCTCCAGTGGCTGGAACTTGTTGAACAGCGGCGCGATGAAGGCCGGGTAGATGACCATCAGCAGCAGGTTGAAGCCCACCCAGAAGGCCCAGGCCCAGAGCCACCACCATTGGCCGGCCGATCCCATCAGCCACAGGATGACGGCCAGAATGGGCAGGCCCACCAGCGCGCCCATGGCCGTGCCTTTGAGCAGATCGGCCAGCCACAGGCCGGGCGTCATCTTGTTGAAACCAAAGCGCTGCTCCAGCACAAAGGTCTGGTAGTAGCTGGCCGGCAGATCGATGAGGCCGCTGATCAGCGCAAAGGCGGCGACCAGCGCCAGCTGCTGCCACATGCCGCCGCCCAGCGCGTCGAGCAGGCTGGCGTTGAGCAGGTCCAGCCCGCCCAGCAAGGTCCAGCCCAGCAGCGCCGCAGTGCCGATGGCCAGGCCCAGCAGTCCAAAGCGGGTCTTGGCAATCGTGTAGTCGGCCGCCTTGCGGTGTGCAGCCAGGCTGATACGGTCGGCAAAGAGGGCAGGGACGGCATCGCGGTGGGCGGCCACATGGCGCATCTGGCGGCTGGCCAGCCAGAGTTTGGTCAGTACACTGGCGGCCAGTGCAATGGCGAATAGCAGGGTGAACAGCAGCGATGGAGTCACAAGTGGGGGTGTTGGTTGGCGAATACCGGACAGTGTAGGGCATAGGCGACAATCGCCCCCATGCAAAACAAGAACACCCTGGATACGCCGCTGGCACCCGTGCCCGAGCTGGCCAAGTCCGATCTGAACCTGGTCTGGCTCGACTGTGAAATGACCGGTTTGAACCCGCAGGAGCACCGTGTGATCGAGATCGCGCTGGTGGTTACCAGTGCCGATCTGAGCCTGCGCGTCGAAGGCCCGGTGATTGCGATCCACCAAAGCGATGAGGAACTGGCCAAGATGGATGCCTGGAACCGGGGCACCCATGGCCGCAGCGGGCTGACCGAGCGGGTCAAGGCCTCGCAGATCGACGAGGCCGCTGCGCAGGCCGAGGTGCTGCGCTTCATGAAACGCTATGTGCCCAAGGCCAAGGTGCCCATGTGCGGCAACAGCATTGGCCAGGACCGCCGTTTTCTGGCGCGCTACATGCCCGATCTGGAGGCCTACTTCCACTACCGCAATGTGGACGTGAGCACGCTCAAGGAGCTGGCACGGCGCTGGCGCCCCGAGCTGGTCACCGGCTTCAAGAAGGCGCAAAAGCACACCGCGCTGGCCGATGTGCATGAGTCGATTGACGAGATGCTGTACTACCGCCAGCATTTTCTGCAGCTGGCGCCCGGATCAGCGGCTACTTGATATCGAAGCGGTTGACCTGGCTGGTCTCCGTCACCAGGGTATCGGTGTTTCCCCCTTGGCGGGTGCTGGCGCTCTCCTTGAGTCTGAGCCCGCGGTAGGGGCCCGCCGCTGCCACCCAGGTCGTTGTCTGCGTCTCCCGGCTCGCCTCGGGCTTGCCTTGCTGGCTCGCCGCAACGCTGCTGACGAAGCGGCAGGCCTCCACGGTGCCCAGGGCCGTGGTGATGGTCTCTCTGCCTTCGTAGCTTCGGGTCTCGGCCAGTGTGGTGACGGTCTTTGTTTCTCCGTCAGCGTTCGAGACGCTATCCGTTTGTACGATGGTTTGGGAGGTGCTCTGGCCGGGCGCCATCGCGATCAGCGACTGGCGGGGCGGGGCCAGGCTTTGGCGGCTGGTGGCGCCGATATTGAAGGCGTTGTAGCCGTGGTAGAGCAGCGCTCCGCCCTCGATGCTGTAGTGCAGGCTGGTGCGCCCGCTGTTGGGCGTGGGATTGACATAGATGTGGTTGATGCCGTTCTCCTCGTTCTGGCTGGTGACCCAGTGGTAGACAAGGTTGGTTGAAGCTGGTCCATCGTTCAGACTTTTGCTCTGGCTGACATAGATTTGCGTGTCCTTGCGGTAAAAACCGGCATTGAAGCAGTCGCTGGAATTCTTGGCTTCTTCTGGACTGTCGCTCCCTCCGCCGCCGCAAGCGGTAAGCAGGCCTGCGCCGAGCAATCCGGTAATGGCCATCAGAGTTAGTGAGTAGTTGGTCATGTCGCTCTCCTTGTTGTGGTGGAGGTATCCTATCTTTCTCATTGTTTTTATCAATTAAATTTGCAATTAAAATTGATTTTTTCAAATTAAAGAAATTTAGCCTTCACCCGTAGCTGCTTTGGTACAGAAGTCCTTGCGTTGATGCGGGAAAACCCGAAATGTGCGATAATTTGCGCTTCCCCGCCAAAACTGGCGGTTGATACGCACATCTCCCTTCATTCTCTGGGCGTCCAGGTCATGCGATTCGCAGCATGGCCGCTTTGAACAAGCCCGCGGCAATTTGTACGGCCGTTACCGTTTGATGGTTGATGTATTTAAAACCATGAACGGTACGGAACTGCGTCGCGAAACGCGTAGGAGCCGACCTATTGCTATTGTTCAAAATGACGCAAGACCTCCATCTGCAGGGCGAAGCCGCGCCTGCGCAAAACACTGTTGACGCTACCCAAGAGATCGTCAATACCTCCCCCCTGTCGGCTCTGGCCGAAGACGCTTTGCAAGAAGACGGCACTGCGCTGGTGGCTGAGGCTGAAGGCGAAGCCGAGGTGCTGCCTGAAGAGCCCAATGGCTTTGTAGAGCTGGGCCTGGCGCCCGAGCTGGTGCAGGCCGTCAAGGACCTGGGCTACACCCAACCGACCGCTGTGCAATCGCGCGCCATCCCGCTGGCAATGATCAACGACGGTGAAGAGTCGCAGCACTTTGCGGATCTGATGGTCTCGAGCCAGACCGGCTCGGGCAAGACCGCTGCCTTCCTGCTGCCCGTGCTGCACACCCTGATCCAGCAGCAAGGCCAGGCCGAAGCCGCTGAGCGCGCTGAACACGAACGCCTGGTGGCCGAAGCCCTGGCCCGTGGCGAGCAAGCCCCCAAGCGCGCCAAGCGCAAGAACCCGCTGAGCCCGCGCAATTTCAAGGCCGCCCAACCCGGCGCGCTGATTCTGTGCCCGACCCGTGAGCTGGCCCAGCAAGTGGCCCATGACGCGATCGAGCTGGTGCGCCACTGCCGTGGTCTGCGCGTGGCCAATATCGTCGGCGGCATGCCCTACCAGCTGCAAATCGCCAAGCTGCAAAATGCCGACCTGGTTGTGGCAACGCCTGGCCGTCTGCTCGACCTGCAGCGCTCGATGCAGATCAAGCTCGACAAGGTGCAGTTCCTGGTCGTTGACGAAGCCGACCGCATGCTCGACCTGGGCTTCTCGGACGACCTGGCCGAAGTCAACCAGCTGACGGTGCAGCGCAAGCAAACGATGATGTTCAGCGCGACCTTCGCGCCGCGCATCCAGCAGCTGGCCATGCGCGTGATGCATGACAACGGCGCCAGCGTGCAGAAGATCACCATCGATTCGCCCCAGGAAAAGCATGCCAACATCAAGCAGGTGCTGTTCTGGGCCGACAACTCCCAGCACAAGCGCAAGCTGCTGGACCACTGGCTGCGTGATGCCTCGATCAACCAGGCCATCGTGTTTGCATCCACCCAGGTGGAATGTGACGGCCTGGCCAACGACCTGCAGCAAGAAGGCTTCTCGGCTGTGGCACTGCACGGCGCGCTGAGCCAAGGCCTGCGTAACCGCCGCCTGATGGCGCTGCGCAATGGCCAGGTACAGATTCTGGTGGCCACCGATGTGGCTGCGCGCGGTATCGACGTGCCCACGATCACCCACGTGTTCAACTACGGCCTGCCGATGAAGGCCGAAGACTACACCCACCGCATTGGCCGTACCGGCCGTGCTGGCCGCTCGGGCCTGGCGATCACTTTTGCCGAGTTCCGTGACCGCCGCCGTGTCTTCGATATCGAGGCCTACACCAAGCAGCAGTTCAAGCCGGAAGTGATTCCAGGCATGGAGCCGCAGCAACGCTTCCCCGCCCGCAGCGAAGGCGGCCCACGCGGTGCAGGTCGCGGTGGTGACCGTGGCCGTCCAGGTGCTGGCCGTGGTGGCGATCGCCGTGGTGGTGGCGGCTTTGGCGCTGACCGTGGCTTTGGTGGCCGCCGTGATGGCGAAGGCTATGGCCGCAAGCCTGGCTTTGGCGAAAACGCTGGTTTTGGTGGTGGTCCACGTGGTGGCGACAGCCGTCCGCGTTTCGAGCAGCGCGATGACCGCGCCCCCCGCTTTGAGCAGCGTGCTGAGCGCGGTGGCGACCGCTTCCAGGAGCGTGGCCCGGACCGTTTCCAGGACCGTGGTGCCGACCGCTTCCAGGACCGCGCACCGCGCCCTGAAGGCCGCAGCTTTGACCGCGCGCCTGAGCGCCGTGCCGACCGCTTTGCGGGCGACAACCGTGGTGCTGGTGACAGCCGTGGCGCTGACAGCCGTGGCCCACGCAGCGCAGCCCCCCGCCATGCCGGTGGTGGTGACTTCGCCCAGCGCCGTCCAGGCGGTGACAACCGCTTTGGTGGTGAGCGCGGTGGCCGTCCCTACAGCCCCGCTGGCGGTGACCGCAAGCGCACCGAGCGCAGCCGCTAAGCAGCGCATAGCGCAATGACAAAGAGCTTCCCGAGGGAAGCTCTTTTTTTGTGCCTGGTGCAGGGCGCAGGGGGATGATGGCGCCTGCGCGGCGCCGTTGGGGGACTATTCAGACCGTGTTATGGCGCCCGATATCGGGCCAGCGGTGGTGGAAATAGATCCAGCTGAACAGGCCGGTCAGCATCAAGCCCATCGACGCGATGGCCAGCGCCACCGTCGACTGCATGACCAAGGGAGCGAGCACGCCCGCGACAATGCCATTGGCCACCGAGGTGACGACGGCCTGCAGGGATGAGGCCAGGCCCCGGCGCTCGGGGTGCAGGTCCAGCACCAGCAGGGTGACCACCGGGGTCATCAAGGCCCAGCCAAACGAATAGATGCCCAGCGGCAGCAAAGCCCAGGCCGGGTGCGGCGGCAGCACCAGGTTCAGCGCCAGGTAGATGCAGGAGGTCAGGAACATGATCAGAAAACCATGGCGTACCTGGCGCTTGGGTGGGATCTTGCCCGCCAGCCGGCCGCTGACCCAGGCGCCCAGCATGATGCCGCCAATCGTGCAGATAAAGAACCAGAAGAACTGGGTCGGCTGCATGCGCATATGGGTGCCCAGGAAGGTGGGGGCCGACAGGATATAGATGAACATGCCGTTGAAGGGCACGCCGCTGGCGGCGGCCAGCAGCAAAAAGCGCGGGCTGCTGCACAACTGCCAGTAGCCGCGCATCAGGTTGCGCACATCAAAGGCCTGGCGCTTCTCGGGCGGCAGGCTCTCGGGCAGCAGGCGCCAGTTGTAGACCCACAGCAGCGCGCCAATAGCCGTGAGCAGCCAGAAGATCGATTGCCAGCTGGCGTAGGCGATGAAGACGCCGCCAATCATCGGCGCCACCGCTGGCGCGATGCCAAAGTAGATGGTGATCTGGCTCATCACCCGCTGGGCCTGGGCGGGTGGGAACAGGTCGCGCACCACCGCGCGTGAGACCACAATGCCGGCGCCCGTGGTGCAGCCCTGCAGTGCACGGAACAGGATCAGTTGCTCAGGCGTCTGGGCCAGTGCGCACCCGGCTGATGTCAGCGCAAAGGTGGCCAGCCCCCACAGCACGACGGGGCGGCGGCCAAAGCTGTCCGACAGCGCGCCGTGGAACAGGTTCATGAACGCAAAGCCAAACAGATAGGCCGACAGCGTCTGCTGCATCTGCAGCGGCGAGGCGTTGAGCGAGGCAGCAATCCCGTCAAAGGCGGGCAGGTAGGTGTCGATCGAAAAGGGCCCGAGCATGCCCAGCAGGGCCAGCATGACCGCCAGAATCCATTGGGGTGTGGGCTGGGCGGACGCGTCTGCGGGGCGTGGTGGGTTCATGGCCTGCGCGCCACCGGCCGTGGGCAGGGGGCGTCGTCAAATAAGGGGGTGAAGGGCGTGGGCTGCTGCAGCCCGGGGCCTGCCCGGTGCGCAAGCAGCAGGCGCCGAGCTTACCTCAAGCGCCAGCGCGCTGCAGTCGCTGCGGTATGGGTCTGCGGGGCTGCGCTCAGCGCGGCTGCACTTCGTCGGGCAGCATCGCGGCGATGATGTCCAGGGTATCGAGCATTTGTGAGGGGTTGCGCGGATCGGCGCTGAGCACGGGCACCGCGCATTCGGCATGGGCCGAGAGGCGCACCGTGAACATCTCCTGCTGCGCGGCCGATGCGGGCCGGGCAATCAGCACCACGACGGCCTGGATATTGGGCGCCGCATGGCATTGCTGTATCAGGTCGATGGTCTGCTCCATCGCCTGCGGATCGTGGATATCGACCATCACGATGGCGCCAAAGGCCAGGGACAGCGCCCATTCGCGCACAAAGTCGTAGCGCTCCTGGCCGGGGCAGCCATAGACCTGCAAGGTGTCCTCATCGTCGAGCTTGATTTCGCCAAAATCCAGGCCCACCGTGGTGGTCTCTTTGGCATGGGCTTGCTTGTCCAGGTTGGGGACATCGCACTCGATGGCCAAACTGCCGCAGAGGCTGCGGATCGCCGTGGTCTTGCCGATGCCCATGGGGCCCAGCAGCACGATGCGTTTGATGGGGTGGTGCATGCAGTCCTCCCGTCAGGTGTTCAGTGCGGGTCGCTGGCCCGGTTCTGGTGGATCCAGCGGCTCAGTTGTCGGAAAAGGCCCAGCTTGGCCGCCGCCGCCGGGCTGGGCTCGGCGGCATGAGAGGCTGGGGGCACAGGGGTGGCCAGGGCCACCGATTCAGCGGCTGCAGGTGGCGCCGTCTCGACCAGCACCCCTTTGCCACGCAGGACCTGCAATACGCGCAGGATCTCGCCCCGCTCCAGATGGGTGCGTTCGGCCAGCTCGTCCAGGCCCCGGTCGCCAGAGATCATCGCGGCCAGCAGCTGCCGGTGCGCCTGGCCGGCCATGCTGCCGGTCAGCTGGGTCCAGCGCTTGATGCGAAAACGCGTGCCCGGCGCGGGCAGGTTGCCCAGCGCGGCAGCGGGGGCTGTGGCAGTTGCGGTGGGCGCCTCCAGCACGGGCTCGGGCGCAGGCTCGGCCACCACCAGTGTGGGCTGGCTCAGGTCGGTGGCTTTGAGAAACGCGGCATCGGCATTCTTGACCTGCACGTCGTGCGACAAGGTCATGCTGTGCTGGCGGCGGGTCTTGAGGGTCTCGCGCAGCCGTTTGCCATGCGCTTGCACGCTGATATGTTCGAGCAGCTGGGTCAGGCGCCCCACGCTGTAGTCGGGTGGCAGCTGGGCATCGATCTGGTCGGGCCACTGCGCGCGCGCGGCCTGGGCCTGGTCATCGGTGGCGATCAGCAGCACAAAGGAGCTGTTGGAGCGGTTCTGAATGGCATCGGGCGCGCTGTGGGCGTCGATCACCCACAACTCAGTGGCGGGCTTGGCGGTCTGAGAAGGCTGTTTATCGCGCCAGTGCTTGGCTGCGACTTCAAACAAATAGCTAAAGCGCAGTTGATGGGCTTCACTCAAATGGGCGGCATGCAGGATCAACTCGGACATAACAACTCTCCCTGGCACATTCACCTTCAAGCGTTGCGGACACCGCCGTTCGTGCATGGCATGGGCCAAGCGTGGACGGTGTTCCATTTTCAAAGCTTGTAATAATATGTCAATATCTCAGATATATTAATAATGCGCAATTGATGGAGCGCAACTATTGTGCGATCTCGGTGCCGGATTAGGCGCGGGCATGCCTGAAAAGTGTAACTAGCTTTCTTGGCAGCAATATGGCGAAGCCTGCGGTATACCGCTCAGTTGTATACAAAGGCTTATATAGTGTTCAAATAAACAACAGGCATTCCGGGAGCCTGCTGCGCCTGCCCCTCAGTGCTGGTGCTGGTGGCCGCCAGCGGCGGGTGGCTGTGCACCGGCTGCCGGGGCCAGGGCGCGCACCGGGGCGCTGACGGCAATGCTCTCCTTGGCGCCGTCGGCATGCAGCACTTCGAGCGTCAGGTCGACGTTTTCGCCAGCGGTCAGCGGCTTTTTCAGGCCCATCAGCATGATGTGGTAGCCGCCCGGCTTGAGGCTCACGGTCTGGCCGCTGGGCAGGCTGACGCTGGGCACGGCCCGCATCTTCATCACATTGTCTTCCATGCGCATCTCATGCACTTCGGCGCTGCTGGCTGCGTCGGTCTTCACGCCCACGAGCTGGGCATTGTCATGCGCCGAGCGCAGCTCCATGAAAACGCCCGAGGCCTGCTGCTGCGCGACCGTGGCGCGCGCCCAGGGATTGCTGACCGTGACATGGGCAAAAGCGCTGGAGGCGGTTGCAAACGCAAAGGCGGCGAGCAAGGAGGGGAGCAGGGGGCGCATGGTAGAGGCTGGGAGAAATGTCGGATGGAGAGAAAGAGTCCCTGCATTCTACAAGCGCAGGGTCATCATGGGCAGCAGGCGCTGCTGCGCGGCGTGAGGTGCAGGCGGGAAACGCCAAGCGGGAGGAGGAAATAAAAAACGGCCTAGGCGATAAGCCTAGGCCGTTGAACTTGGTGGGCCCTGAGTGATTCGAACACTCGACCAACGGATTAAGAGTCCGCTGCTCTACCAACTGAGCTAAGAGCCCGAAACTGTCGCACCTTGGAAATGCTTTGTTTCGTTGGCCTGCGCGGTCAATCGCAAGCCTAAAAATGTGGTGGGCCCTGAGTGATTCGAACACTCGACCAACGGATTAAGAGTCCGCTGCTCTACCAACTGAGCTAAGAGCCCACATTTGTTTGCTGTCAGCAGTGCGCTGCAGCAAGCCTTGTATTATGCACTAATTTTTACGCCTGTTCGGAAAAATACCGATATCAACCCTGGTTTTTTCCGGCAGGTCGGTTACCGCAGAGGCAAAAACGGCCCGCAAGCTGCCGGGCCGTGCCAGTGCGAGCCAGGCAGGACCTGGCTCGCGTGAGGAAGGCGCTTTACATCAGCAGATGTTCGCCGGCATTGTCGCCGCCCAGGATCACATAGTTCACCTTGCGGATGTCCATCAGGTGCTTGCCGCCCGCATAGCTGATGGAGGACTGCACGTCCTGTTCCATCTCGATCAAGGTGTCCTGCAGCTTGCCCTTGATGGGCTCGAGGATGCGCTTGCCTTCGACATGCTTGTACTCACCCTTGTTGAAGTCGCTGGCCGAGCCGTAGTACTCCTTGAACAGTTCGCCGTCGAGCTCGACGGTCTTGCCGGGCGATTCCTCATGGCCAGCGAACAGCGAGCCGATCATCACCATCGTGGCGCCAAAGCGGATGCTCTTGGCGATGTCGCCATGGCTGCGGATGCCGCCGTCGGCAATGATGGGCTTGGTGGCCACGCGCGCGCACCATTTGAGCGCCGACAGCTGCCAGCCGCCGGTGCCAAAGCCGGTCTTGAGCTTGGTGATGCAGACCTTGCCTGGGCCCACGCCCACCTTGGTGGCATCGGCGCCCCAGTTTTCCAGGTCGATCACGGCCTCAGGCGTGGCCACATTGCCGGCGATCACAAAGGCCTCGGGCAGCTTTGCTTTCAGGTAGCCGATCATGTTCTTCACGCTGTCGGCATGGCCATGGGCGATGTCGATGGTGATGTATTCGGGGCAGATGTCGTCGGCGACAAAGCGGTCGACCACGTCGTAGTCGGCCTGCTTGACGCCCAGCGAGATCGAGGCGAACAGGCCTTGCGACTGCATGGCCTTGGTGAAGGCCACATTGTCGATGTCAAAGCGGTGCATCACATAGAAGTAGCCGTGTTGCGCCAAAAACTTGCAGATCTTCTCGTCCAGCACGGTCTTCATGTTGGCAGGCACCACCGGCAGGCGGAAGGTGCGGTTGCCCAGGACAACGCTGGCGTCACATTCCGAGCGGCTCTCCACGCGGCACTTGCGGGGCAGCAAAAGAATGTTGTCGTAGTCGAAGATTTCCATTTGATTCCAAGCTCCATAAAAGGTCGCAGCGAACTATTTCGCAGCGATGGGGCGCTTGGCTTGGAGACCGGTCGGGCAGGGCGCTTCGCGTTGGAAAGCCCTCTTTTGTGCTGTTGCAGACACAAAAAAACCGGGTCACAAGAAACTTGGGCCCGGTGACTGATTCTAGCAGCATGCACCGGCTTTGCAAAAGCCTTGCCGGCCGCTGCAGTATGTGCAGGCGGCAGGCAAGACCACCAGGCGCTTGCCGGGCGGGCGCCTCGCCGGCCTGCCGATCTCCCTACAATGCTGGCATGGATTCGAATGATTTGTTTGCGCTGCCGCCCGATGCCGGTGGTTCTGGCCATTTGCCACTGCTCAATGGCCTCAACGACGAGCAGCTTGCCGCTGCCACCTTGGAGGGCGGCCATGCGCTGATTCTGGCCGGTGCCGGCTCGGGCAAGACCCGGGTGCTGACCACGCGCATCGCCTGGCTGCTGCAGACGGGCCGCGCCACGCCCGGCGGCATTCTGGCGGTGACCTTCACCAACAAGGCCGCCAAGGAGATGCTCACCCGCCTCTCGGCGATGCTGCCCATCAATGTACGCGGTATGTGGATCGGCACCTTCCACGGGCTGTGCAACCGCATGCTGCGCGCGCATTACAAGTCGGCCAACTTGCCCCAGACCTTCCAGATCCTGGACACGCAGGACCAGCTCTCGGCGATCAAGCGCCTGTGCAAGCAGTTCCAGGTCGATGAGGAAGCGCTGCCACCCAAGCAGCTGCAGTACTTCATCAGCGGCTGCAAGGAAGAGGGGCTGCGCCCGTCGGATGTGCAGGCGCGCGACATGGCCGAGCGCAAGAAGGTCGAGCTCTACCAGCTCTACGAAGAGCAATGCCTGCGCGAAGGCGTGGTCGATTTTGGCGAGCTGATGCTGCGCTCCTACGAGCTGCTGCGCGACAACCTGCCGATCCGCCAGCACTACCAGCACCGCTTTCGCCACATGTTGGTCGACGAGTTCCAGGACACCAACCGCCTGCAGTACCTCTGGCTCAAGCAGCTGGCCGGCGACATGGTGGGCGGCAAGTTCCAGTCCCATAGCAGCGTGATTGCCGTGGGCGACGATGACCAGAGCATCTATGCCTTCCGTGGCGCGCGCGTGGGCAATATGCAGGATTTTGTGCGTGAGTTCGAGGTGCGCCAGCAGATCAAGCTCGAGCAGAACTACCGCAGCTACAGCAATATCCTCGACAGCGCCAATGCGCTGATCAGCCACAACAGCAACCGCCTGGGCAAGAACCTGCGCACCGACCAGGGCCCGGGCGAGCCGGTGCGGGTGTCCGAGAGCGCCACCGACATGGCCGAGGCGCAGTGGATGGTCGAGGAGATCAAGTCGCTGATCAAGAGCGATGGCTTTGCACGCAGCGAGATCGCCGTGCTCTACCGCAGCAATGCCCAAAGCCGGATTCTGGAAACCAGCCTGTTCAACGCTGGTGTGCCTTACCGCGTGTATGGCGGCCTGCGCTTTTTCGAGCGCGCGGAAATCAAGCATGCGCTGGCCTATCTGCGCCTGCTCGAGAACCCGCATGACGACACCAGCTTCATGCGGGTGGTGAACTTTCCGCCGCGCGGCATTGGTGCGCGTACCACCGAGCAACTGCAGGAAGGGGCGCAGGCCGCCGGTTGCTCGCTGTACGACGCGGTCACCGCCGTGGCTGGCAAGGCAGGCACCAAGCTGCAGTCCTTTGTCGCGATGGTCGATGTGCTGCGTGAGGAAACCCAGGGCAAGACCCTGCGCGAGACCATCGAGCGCATGCTGGTGGTGAGCGGCCTGATCGAGCACTACCAGAGCGAAAAGGAAGGCGCCGACCGCATCGACAACCTGGGCGAGTTGGTGACCGCCGCCGAGAGCTTTGTCACCCAGGAAGGCTTTGGCAAGGATGCCGTGGCCATTCCGATCGACGAGCAGCAGGCCATGGGCGTGCCAGGCAGTGGCCAAAGCCCCGTGAGCCAAGGGCTGGACCCGGATGCACCGCTGCTCGATACCCCACTGCCCGATGCCGCCAACCCGGCGATGGTGAACCCCGATACCGGCGAAACCTTGTCGCCGCTGGTGGCCTTTTTGACCCATGCGGCGCTGGAGGCTGGTGACAACCAGGCCCAGGCCGGCCAGGACGCCGTGCAGATGATGACCGTGCATGCCAGCAAGGGCCTGGAGTTTGATGTGGTCTTTATCGGCGGGCTCGAAGAGGGCCTGTTCCCGCACGAGAACGCGATGACCGACACCGGCGGGCTGGAGGAAGAGCGCCGCCTGATGTATGTGGCCATCACCCGGGCGCGCAAGCGCCTGTACCTGAGCACCTCGCAGACGCGCATGCTCCACGGCACCACGCGCTACAACGTGCGCAGCCGCTTCTTGGATGAGCTGCCCGAACGCGCGCTGAAATGGCTCACGCCCAAGCATTCGGGCTTTGGCAGTGGCATGGGCAGCCTGGCTTACGGCGGAGGCGGCGGCAGCGGCCGTTCATCGGGCGGTGGCTATGGCGATGCCGCGCCCAGCATGTGGGGCAAGACCCCCGTGCCGGTGCAAAAGGCCGAGCCCGCGCATGGCATCAAAAAGGGCGCCAGTGTGTTCCACAACAAGTTTGGCGAAGGCAAGGTGCTGGCGGTGGAAGGCACCGGCGACGATGCCCGCGCCCAGGTGAATTTTCCGCGCCATGGCACCAAGTGGCTGGCGCTGTCGGTGGCCAAGCTGACGGTGGTGTAAGCCCTCGTTGCAAGCCTGGTAGGTCGTGCTTGGATAGTGGGCACCAACATCAGGCTTGCCATAAATAGTTGCATGGGATACTATATGGGCTGCTCATCGGCATACGCAGCCCCTGCTGCGTCCTGACTTGGTACCCCTAACAGGACCAGCGCTCGCCATCCCTGTACGCGCACAGGCTGGCGCCCGTGCTGCTTTTTAGCTGGTGAGTCTCCACTTTCCTATCCCAGCCACACTGGCTGGCCGCTGTGCCGGCCAGGCTGCGCGTTGGCCAGTTGCTGGGTAGACGAGGATGCCCATGACACCTGCCCGCAAGATCGACATGACCACCCCAGCCATTGGCCGCCACCAGGCACTGCGCCACCTGCTGTCACCGCGCCAGCTGCGTGACAGCGTCCGCCTGCAACCGCTTCCCTCCCTGCACATTGCGCTGGTTGCGGCCATGCAGGCAGCGCTGGCGGTGCTGCTGGCCCTGGTGGCTGCGCGCCTGTCGCCCTGGCCGCAGCTGGTGGGGCCTTTGGGGCTGGGCGCGTTGGCCGCATTGTTTGGCCGCTTTGCAGCGCCGGGCCGGCGCATGCGCATCGTCGGCATCTGCGCGGCCATGTTGTGCGCGGCGGTGTTTTTGCCGTCGCTTGCCTCCTGGGCCGGGCTGCCCGCCCAGGCTATGGTGGGGGTGCTGGCGCTGGTCGCTGGCGCGGCCACCTTGGCGGTCAGCCACTGGCGCCTGGGTGGGCCGGGCGCGGTGATTGTGGTGTTCGCCGCCGGTGCCTCGCTGGCGCCGGTGCACAGCGGGCAGCAGCTGCTGGAGCGGACCTTGGGCACCTTGGCTGGGGGCCTGTTGGCAGCCCTGGTCTGCTGGGCCACCGATGGCCTGCGCCACCAGGCCGTGCAGCGCGTGCAACTGCCCGCGCAGCCGCAGCGCCCCTGGCCCGCCGAGTTAGCCGCCGCCGGCCGCATTGTGCTCGGTGCTGGCCTGGCCGCCTGGGTGGCCCAGGCCGCTGGCTGGCAGCATCCGGCCTGGGCGGCGATTGGCGCCACGGCGGTGATGCAGGGCAGCCATCTGCACATCACGATGAACCGGGCGCTGCAGCGCATGGTGGGCACGATGCTGGGCGCGCTGGTCGCCGGTCTGATTTTGTCGCTGGAGCCATCGTTTTGGTGGATTGCCGCAGCCATCGTCGCGCTGCAGTTCATCACCGAGGTGAGCATTGGCTACAACTACGCCCTGGGCCAGATCACCGTCACGCCCATGGCCTTGCTGATGACGCATCTGGCTTCTTCGCCCCAGGCCCCCTTGGCCATGCCGCTGGAGCGGGTGCTCGACACCGTGCTGGGCGCGGCACTGGGTATCGTGTTTGCGCTGGCGCTGTCCAGCTTGGAAGACCGCGCGCAGCTGCACCGCCTGCACCATGGCGACGGTCCTCAGCGATGAAAAAAGCCCGGGCTGTGGGACGCAGGCCGGGCTGGGGTGAGCGGGTAGGGCTTAGAGCGCGACGCTGTCAGTCTGGTCCGGCGCTTCAAAGCAGTCGCGAAAGCTGAATACCACCGAGGTCAGGAACATCGTGGCCAGCATCAGCGAGCCGGCAATGGCAATCGCCGCAGCTGCCCAGGCGCCCAGCAGAGTGCCCAGCAGCGCAGACAGCAAGGCCATGGCGATGCCAAAGCCGATGCCGACAGCCATCCAGGCCAGGCCAAACATCGTGAAGGCGCCGATATTGCGGCTGCAGGCGATCAGGCTGAAGAACACCGCCTTGATGGCGGGAACGCGGTGCCAGTAAATGAGGCCAGGCGCATGCCAGAACAGCAGCGACAGCGGGATGTACAGCAGCATGGTGGCGAACATGGCCTGCTGGAAGGCCGGTTGCTCGACGATCTCACGCGTGATCTCGCCGCCCATCAGGTTGAGGCGGGCGAACTGGCCGCCATCGAACAGCGCCGAAAAGCCCAGCACCAGCAGGAACGACAGCGCATAGAACACACCCAGCACGACAAAGGAATTGCGCCGCTCCTTGTCCACACGCAGCGCAGCCAGCACCACCGGCAAAGTCGGGCGCGTGCCCTGGGCCGTCAGCGCAGCGCCAATCATCATGCACAGGGTGGAGACCGGCAGCAGCGCCAGCGCGATAAAGGTGCCGGCAATCGGGATGGCGCCGATCAGGGACATCACCATCATCGACAGAAAGAACAGCGAAGTGAGGGCCAGGGCCTGTGTCTTGAAGGTTTTGAAGCCGTCTTGCACCCAGGTCACACCCTGGCGGGCAGTGGCGATACGAAGTTTCATGCACCAGCGCGCTGCAGCGTTGGCTGCAGCGATAAAAAATCAAAGGGGATGGCGCACTGTAACCCATGCGCCCAAGGGGCAGGCACCCATATGGGCATGGTGCGTGCGGGCGCGCCCCGGGCCGCCTGGAGCCAGTGGCTTATTTCAGCTGGTAAGGCGTGGCCAGGCGTGCGCGCAGCACGCGCTCGAAATGGGTCGGGTCGTGCGGCTTGAGCAGCGAAGCTTCGCGCGGCAGGTAGAAGTCCCACAGGCGCGAGATCCAAAAGCGCAGTGCGCCAGCACGCAGCATGGCGTTGAGCAGTTCGCGCTCGCAGGCCTGCAGCGGGCGCACGGCCTGGTAGGCGGCCAGCAGCGCATCGGCACGTGCCAGATCGATGGCGCCGGTGGCCAGGTCGATGCACCAGTCGTTGATGACCACGGCAATGTCGAACAGCCAGGTATCAACACCAGCGAAATAGAAGTCAAAGATGCCCGTCAGCGTCTCGCCCTCGAACATCGCATTGTCGCGGAACAGATCGGCATGCACCGGGCCGCGCGGCAGTGCGGTATAGGCCGAGCTTTGCGCCACATGGTTCTGGTAGGCCAGCTCGCTGCGCAGCAGCTCGGCAGTGGCGCTGTCCAGGTAGGGCAGCACGACGGGCACGGTCTCGTTCCACCAGGGCAGGCCACGCAGATTGGGCTGCTGGCGCGGGTAGTCGAGGGCGGCCTGGTGCATTCTGGCCAGCACCTCGCCCAGCGATTGGCAATGCGCCGCCTGGGGCGCCAGCTGGCTCTTGCCGGGCAGCTTGCCGACGATGGCAGCGGGCTTGCCCTCGACCTGCAGCAGGATGTCGCCGGTCTTGCCATCGGCCTGGGGCTCGGGCACGGGCACGCCGGCCTTGGCCAGGTGCTTCATCAGGTACAGATAGAACGGCAGCTGGTCGGCGCGCAGGCGCTCGAACAGGGTCAGCACGTACTCGCCCTGGCTGGTGGTCAGAAAGTAGTTGGTGTTTTCAATACCGCCTTCAATACCGCGCAACGAGACGAAATCGCCCAGTGGGACGCGCTTGAGCAAGGCCTTGGCAGCCTTGTCGGATACTTCGGTGAAAACAGCCATGGATGTATATCGTCACTACAAAAACAAGGCCAGCCTCTGTGGCTGGCCTGGCCCGCTAAGCGGCGGGTGCAAAGGGGCGATTATCGCAAGCCTGCGCGGCGCTGGGCTATTCGCTCTGGTATCGCGCTCAGAAATTGCCGATATTCCAGACGCGCTTCTTGCTTTGGGTGTCGCCAAAGCCGTCAGGGCGGGCGCGGGCGCCGTCGGTGGGCTTGACCTCGTAGCCGGGCATATTGCCCATCTTGGGCTGCACATGGATGCTCTGGGTCTGGCCGCCAATGCGCACCTCGTCGATGCGGCTGCCCGCGTCTTCCACCCGGATGTACTCGGCCTTCTGGTTGTACTTGTCGTTCGCGGGCGCTGCGTCGGCAGGGGCCGCTGGCTGTGCAGCGGGTTGCGCCGCAGGCGGCTCGGCAGGAGCTGCGGGTTGCTGGGCCAGCGCAGGGGCTGCCAGCACCAGTGCCAGGGCCTGGGCGATGAAAGAAGTGGTAATTGCGCGCATGGCCCAATTGTAAGTTGTCGCCCGGTGTTTGCGTACCGGGCACAATGTCAATATGCGTAATCCTCCTACTTTAGTGCTGGTGGACGGTTCCAGCTATCTGTACCGTGCCTACCATGCCATGCCCGATCTTCGTGCGGTTCCCGGCGATCCTGCCAGCCCGGCCACCGGCGCCATCCGCGGCATGGTCAATATGATGCAGGCGTTGCGTAAAGACATACAGGCCGACTATGCGGTCTGTGTTTTCGATGCCAGCGGCCCGACCTTCCGCGACGCGCTCTACACCGAGTACAAAGCCACACGCTCGCCGATGCCCGATGACCTGCGCTCGCAGATCGCCCCTATCCACGAGGTGGTGCAGCTGCTGGGCTGGAAGATTCTGGCCGTGCCCGGTGTCGAGGCCGATGACGTCATCGCCACCCTGGCGCAGATGGCTGCGCAGCAGGGCATCCAGGTGATCGTCTCCAGCGGCGACAAGGACTTGAGCCAGCTGGTCAATGAGCATGTGACCATCATCGACACGATGAATGGCAAGCGCCGCGATGTGGCCGGCGTCACCACCGAATTTGGCGTGCCGCCCTCGCAAATGGTGGAGTACCAAGCCTTGGTGGGCGATACGGTCGACAACGTGCCCGGCGTCAGCAAGGTGGGCCCCAAGACCGCCGCCAAGTGGCTGGAGGAGCACGGCTCGCTCGACCAGCTGATTGCCAAGGCCGACACGATCAAGGGCGTTGCTGGCCAGAACCTGCGCGATGCGATCGCCAGCGGCCAGCTGGCGCTCAGCCGCCAGTTGGTGACGATGAAGACCGATTGCGCGCTGGACGACTATATCCAGGGCCTGCCTGCCTTCGATGGCATTACCCTGGGCGAGCCCGATGCCGTGGCCTTGGTGCCGTTCTACGAGCAATATGGCTTCAAGGGCCTGGCGCGCGCGCTGGGCTCTGCCGCTACCCCCGCGTCCGCCAAGGCGACGGGCGACAGCGCGTCCGGCCAGGCGGGCCTGTTTGACAGCGCCGATGCCGCCGTGACCGAGGTGGCCATCGAGGCCCAGCAGCGCGATGTGGTCTACCACACCATCCTGACCGAGGCCGATCTGGACGCCTGGCTGCTGAAACTGCAGGCGGCCGAGCTGACGGCGCTGGACACCGAAACCGATTCGCTCGACGAAATGCAGGCCCGCATCGTCGGCATCTCGTTCAGCGTGCAGGTGGGTGAGGCGGCCTACGTGCCGCTGCGCCATGAAGGCCTGGATGTGCCCGAGCAGCTGCCCATCGACCTGGTGCTGGCCAAGCTCAAGCCCTGGCTGGAAGACGCCAGCAAAAAGAAGCTGGGCCAGCATGTCAAATACGACCAGCATGTGCTGGCCAACCATGGCATCCGCGTGCAGGGCTATGCGCATGACACCATGCTGCAGTCCTATGTGCTCGAAGCCGACCGCCCCCACAACCTGGGCAGCCTGGCGCTGCGCCACACCGGACGCACCGGCATCAGCTACGAAGACCTCTGCGGCAAGGGCAAGGGCCAGATCCCGTTTGCCCAGGTGCCGGTGGACAAGGCAGCGGCCTACAGCTGCGAAGACTCGGACCAGACCCTGGATGTGCACCGCGTGCTGTGGCCGCGCATCGAAGCCAATGCGGGCCTGGCGCATATCTATGCGCTGGAGATGCAGACCAGCGAGGCGCTGTTCCGCATCGAGCGCAATGGCGTGCGCATCGATGCGCCCGAGCTGGCGCGCCAGAGCAATGACCTGGGCCGCCGCATTCTGGCGCTGGAGGCCGAGGCCTATGAGATCGCCGGCCAGCAGTTCAACCTGAGCAGCCCCAAGCAGCTCGGCGAGATCTTTTTTGACAAGCTCGGCCTGCCCGTGGTGAAGAAAACCGCCACCGGCGCGCGCAGCACCGATGAAGAAGTGCTGGAAAAGCTGGCCGAGGACTACCCGCTGCCGGCCAAGATTCTGGAGCACCGCTCGCTGTCCAAGCTCAAGGGCACCTATACCGACAAGCTCGCGCAGATGGCTTTGCCCAGCGATGGCCGCGTGCACACCCACTATGCGCAGGCGGTGGCCGTGACGGGCCGCTTGTCCAGCAACGACCCCAACCTGCAGAACATTCCTGTGCGCACCGCCGAAGGCCGCCGCATCCGCGAGGCCTTTGTTGCGCCCGAGGGAAAGCTGATTGCCAGTGCCGACTACTCGCAGATCGAGCTGCGCATCATGGCGCATCTGTCGGGTGACGAGGCGCTGCTCAACGCCTTCCGCGATGGCCTGGATGTGCACCGCGCCACCGCCGCCGAGGTGTTTGGCGTGGCGCTGGACCAGGTCAGCAGCGAGCAGCGCCGCTATGCCAAGGTCATCAACTTTGGCCTGATCTACGGCATGAGCAGCTTTGGCCTGGCCAAGAACCTGGGCATCGAGACCAAGGCCGCTGCCGCCTATATCGACAAGTACTTCCAGCGCTACCCCGGCGTCAAGCGCTATATGGACCAGACCGTCGAGCTGGCCCATGCGCAGGGCTATGTCGAGACCGTGTTTGGCCGGCGCCTGGTGCTGCCCGAGATCAATGGCGGCAATGGCCCGCGCAAGAAAGCGGCCGAGCGCGCTGCGATCAATGCCCCCATGCAGGGCACGGCGGCCGATTTGATCAAGAAGGCCATGGTCGCTGTGCAGGCCAAGCTTGACGCGGACAAGCCCGAGGTGCTGGTCATCATGCAGGTGCACGATGAACTGGTGTTCGAGCTGCCTGCCGCCGAGCAGGAATGGCTGCGCACGGAGATCCCGGCCATCATGGCCAGCGTGGCCGACCTGAAGGTGCCCTTGATCGCCGAGATCGGCTTTGGCCCGAACTGGGAAAAGGCGCACTGACGCCGGTGTCCACAATCCTGGGTGGTGCTCGCAGTCGCAGAGGTTCCACTGGGGCCGTCCCAAGTCCTGTCACCTGCACAGGATTTGGGGTGGTTAATGCAACTGCGTTGCAACAAAGTGCTACCATGCGCGGCATGTTGGAGGGGGCACGGGTGCCCGGGGGCTGCGCGGATGAGCGATGGGCCGGCCCGGGTTGGCGGCGTTTTTGCCAAGCCCGGCCCCGCTGAAGGATGGTTTCATGACTTTGATCGCAATCGTGCTGGCGACCCTTGCTGCCGGTTTGGGCAGTGTGTGGGTGGCCGCAGCGCTGATGCGCACGGGCATTGGCAGCCAGGGCAGCCGCTTTGGTGCCCAGCACCTGCTGAGCCTGGCCGCAGGCGCCTTGCTCGCCACCGCCTTTGTGCATTTGCTGCCCGAGGCTTTCGAGAGCCAGATCAACCCCAAGGCGCTGTTTGTGGTGCTGCTGCTGGGTCTGGTGTTTTTCTTCTTGCTGGACAAGGCGGAGCTCTGGCACCACGGCCATGAGCACCGCCATGCGCTGCCCGAAGAGCGCGGCCATGCCCATGGCGAGCATGCGGACGGCGAGCACGCCGATGGCCAGCATGGCCATGCACACCACCACGGCCACACGCACAACAACAGCGCGGGCGGCTGGTCGCTGCTGACCGGCGACAGCGTGCACTGCTTTGGCGACGGCATCTTGATTGCGTCGGCCTTCATGGCCGATATGTGGCTGGGCATTGTGGCGGCCATCTCGGTGCTGGCCCATGAGGTGCCCCACCATATGGGCGACCTGGTGGTGCTGTCGGGCAATGGCAGCCGCAGCCAGAGCAAGGTGGCCTTGCTCAAGCTGTCGCTCGCCGGTGCGGTGACGGCACTGGGCGGCGTGGTTGGCTATTTCCTGGTCAGCTCACTGGCGGATTTTCTGCCGTACTTCCTGGCCATTGCGTCGAGCAGCTTTATCTATGTGGCTCTCGCTGATCTGATCCCGCAGCTGCAGCGCCAGCTGACGGCCAAGCAGACGGTGCAGCAGGTGGTCTGGCTGGCCATCGGCATGGTGGTGGTGAGCGCGGTCAGCACCTGGGCGCATGGCGACCATGACCACCATGGCCATGCACACGGCCCGGCCGAGCAGCATGAGGCCCATGGCACGAATGACGCGCATGGCGACCACGACGGGCACAAGCACTGAGATAGAAGAAGCGAAAGGGTAGGGCTCAGCCTGCGCGCAGGCCGCTGCCCTTGTTGGCCAGCAAGGCCCGCACCACCGGCAGCTGGCGCCGCGAGACCAGCAGCACATCCTCGATGCCAAACAGGCGCAGCTGCCAGCCATCGCTGTCGTCCCCGCCCCAGGCCTTCTCCAGGCAGCGTATCGCAGACGGCGCCACCAGCGCATTGCGGTGCACGCGCAAATAGCGCTTGGCAAAGCGCGTTTCCAGATCGTTGAGGCTGCCCGACCACAGGTAGGCATGGGCGGCGGTGCGCACGGTCACATATTTCAGCTCGGATTTGAAATACAGCACATCGGCCAGGCGCACCCGTTCGGTACGGCCCCGGTCGGTGATCAGCAGGGTGTCGGCGTCCAGATCGGGCTCGGGCTGGGCAGGGGCCTGGCGCAGCGCATGGGCCTGGGCAACCAAGGCCACCTTGTGCAGTGCGGCCGCCAGGCGCTCGCGCCGCACCGGCTTGGTCAGGTAGTCGGCGGCATTGACTTCGAAGGCGCTCAGCGCATGCTCGGGGTGGGCGGTGACAAAGACCACGGCGGGGGCTGTGGGCTGCTGCTGCAGCTGGCGCGCCAGCTCCATGCCGCTGTGCCCCGGCATATGGATGTCCAGCAGCAGCACATCAAAGGGCTCGCTCCGCGCCGTGGCGCTGGCCAGCGCCTGCAGCGCCTCGGGCGCATTGGCGGCCTCGTGCACGGCGCTGGGCGCTGGTGTTATCTCGACCAGCAGGCGCCGCAGCCGGCTTCGGGCCAGCGCTTCATCATCCACAATCAATACTCGCATGGCCGCTATGCTAGCGGAGCCCGGTGCCGCCTGCCAACACCGGCCGTCGTGTCGTTGCACCCGCTCAAGCAGGGATGCTGATGCGCACCATGTAGATGCCGTCCTTGCTCGTCGCCTTGAAGTCGTATTCGAGGTCGTAGAGCAGGCGCAGGCGCTTTTTCACATTCAGGATGGCCGTGCCGGTGCCGGCGCGCCGCTCGGGCTGGGGGGCGCTAAAGGGGCGCGGCGTGGTGTTGATGATCTGGATCTGCACCATATTGCCCCGCCGGCGCGTGGCAATGCTGATGCGGCCATGGCCATGGCTGGGCTCGATGCCGTGCTTGACGGCGTTCTCCACCAGCGGCTGCAAAAACAGCGGCGGCACGGTGGCGGCATCGGCGCGCGAGTCCAGGTTCCAGCGCACGGCCATGCGGTCGTCAAAGCGGATCTGCTCGATCGACAGGTAGCGGCGCGCCAGCATCACCTCCTCGGCCAGGGTCGAGGCCTCGCGCTTTTCGGTCAGCGCATGGCGGAACAGGTCGCTCAGGTCCTCGAGCATGGCCTCGGCTTTTTGCGGGTGGTCCTGCACCAGCGCAATGGCGCTGTTGAGCGCATTGAAGAGGAAGTGCGGCCGGATGCGCGCCTGCAGCTCGGCCAGGCGTGCGGTGGTGGCCGCCGGCGTGCGGGCCTGGGCGCGCCACTGCAGGCCCACCACCACCATCGCCGCCAAAAAGCCCCCGGCCGCTGCGCTGGCCAGCCAGGCTGTTTGCGCCGACAGGGTGGCCCACTGGTAGAGCATGGCTGCCAAGAGCCCGCAGACCACGCCCAGCGCGGCCCCGGCCAGGTACTGCCGCTGCGTGCTGCAGCGCTGCAGCAGCTTTTTTTGCTGGCAGGCCAGCACCAGCCACAGCAGGCTGGCGGGCAGCACCACGGCGGTGAGCAGCGCCAGCTGAAAGAACCAGTCGGCCAGGCCGCTGGCACCAAAGGCGGCGGCAATGGCCACCACAGTCTCGACCAGGGCCACGGTGCGGCCGATCACGCTGGCGGTGCAGGCATCAAACACATAGGCGGTGCCGACGATGGCTTCGCGTGGTGCTGGATTAGTTGATGTTGCTGGCATGGTCGTGCAGGGTCGATAAAATCCTGGTTTTTCGCCCAGGGCTTTGGCGGGCCTCAGGCACAGCACCGGAGGCTGTGTTTCCGCAGCGCAACTGGCAGCTTAACCCGAATATTGCGACCTTCATGTCTACACCACAAGCTTCGTCTCCTTCGCACAACCAGCTCGATTCCAAGTCCGAAGCCTGGTCGGCGCTGTTCTCCGAACCCATGAGCGATCTGGTCAAGCGCTACACCTCCAGTGTGTTTTTCGACAAGCGCCTGTGGCAGGCAGACATCCAGGGCAGCCTGGCCCACGCGCAGATGCTCTGCGCACAGAAGATCATCGGCGAGCAGGACCTGGCTTCCATCGAGCAAGGCATGGAGCAGATCACCTCGGAGATCGAAGCGGGCAGCTTTGAGTGGAAGCTGGACCTGGAAGACGTGCACCTGAACATCGAAGCGCGCCTGACCCAGCTGGTGGGCGATGCCGGCAAGCGCCTGCACACCGGCCGCAGCCGCAATGACCAGGTCGCCACCGATGTGCGCCTGTGGCTGCGCGGCGAGATCGACCTGATCGAAGGCCTGCTGGGCGAGCTGCAGCTGTCGCTGGTGGAAGTGGCCGAGAAGAATGTCGACGTGATCCTGCCGGGCTTTACCCACCTGCAGGTGGCCCAGCCAGTGAGCTTTGCGCACCACCTGCTGGCCTATGTGGAAATGTTCAAGCGCGATGCCGAGCGCATGCTGGATGTGCGCAAGCGCGTCAATGTGCTGCCGCTGGGCAGCGCCGCGCTGGCCGGCACCACCTACCCGCTGGACCGCGAGCGCGTGGCCCAGACCCTGGGCATGGAAGGCGTGTCCCAGAACTCGCTGGACGGCGTCAGCGACCGCGATTTCGCGATTGAGTTCAGCGCCGCAGCGTCGCTGTGCATGGTGCACATCAGCCGTCTGTCGGAAGAGCTGATCATCTGGATGAGCCAGAACTTTGGCTTTGTGCGCATTGCCGACCGCTTCACCACCGGCTCGTCGATCATGCCGCAGAAGAAGAACCCCGATGTGCCCGAGCTGGCGCGCGGCAAGACCGGCCGCGTGGTCGGCCACCTGATGGGCCTGATCACCTTGATGAAGGGCCAGCCGCTGGCCTACAACAAGGACAACCAGGAAGACAAGGAGCCGCTGTTCGACACCGTCGACACCTTGAAGGACACCTTGCGCATCTTCGCCGAGATGATCGGCGGCCAGGTCAACCCTGCAACCGGCGCCAAGGAAGGCGGCATCACCGTCAATGCCGACAACATGCGCGCCGCTGCGCTCAAGGGCTATGCCACCGCCACCGACCTGGCCGACTACCTGGTCAAGAAGGGCCTGCCTTTCCGCGATGCCCACGAGACCGTGGCCCATGCCGTCAAGCTGGCCTCGCAAAAGGGCGTGGACCTGACCGAGCTGCCACTGGCCGAGCTGCAGGCCTTCAACCCCAACATCGAAGCCAATGTGTTCGAGGCGCTGAGCCTGGAAGGCTCGCTGAACGCGCGCAACACCTTGGGTGGCACGGCGCCCGTGCAGGTGCGTGCCCAGCTGGCCAAGCACCGCACGCGCCTGGCATAAGCCTTGCTTGATTGGCTTGTCCTTCTTCTTGAAAGCTACGCATGTCCTTGAGCCGCCGCCATGTCTCCCTGCAACTGCTGGCCGCTGCTGCGGCCGGGTCGCTGGCTGGTCCCAGCTGGGCGGCGGGCTACAACAAGGGCAAGCCGGTGCGGCTGCTGGTGGGCTTTCCACCGGGCGGCGGCACCGATGTGATCGCGCGGCTGCTGGCCGAGAAGATGAAGGACAGCCTGGGCACCTCGGTCGTGGTGGAGAACAAGCCCGGCGCGGGCGGCCAGATTGCGGCCCAGATCCTCAAGGCCTCGCCAGCCGATGGCGCGACCTTCTTCGTCACCCACGACCACACGATCTCCATCCTGCCCCAGGTCGTCAAGAACCCGGGGTTTGACCCGCATGCGGACTTTGTGCCGGTGGCCGGTTTTGCCAGC
This sequence comes from Comamonas sp. MYb69, assembly GCF_037479315.1. Lineage (NCBI taxonomy): Bacteria > Pseudomonadati > Pseudomonadota > Betaproteobacteria > Burkholderiales > Comamonadaceae > Comamonas > Comamonas sp. MYb69. The sequence goes on along the minus strand of NZ_JBBGZG010000006.1, from coordinate 61,043 downwards.
TTTGTCAATGCGATTGCGGTCTCCGACGGCCTGGGCGTGCGCAGCTTCGAGGCCTATCTGCAGTGGCTCAAAAAGCAGGGCGGCAAGAGTGCGGTGGGCATTCCAGCGCCGGCATCGACGCCGGAGTTCCTGGTGCGGGTGCTGAACCAGCGCTTCAAGACCGATCTGGTGTCCGTGCCGTACCGGGGCAGCGCGCCGATGCTGGCCGACATGATGGGCAACCAGATCCCTGCGGGCATTGGCTCGGTGCAGGATTTCATTGAAAGCCACAAGGCCGGCAAGATCCGCGTGTTGGCGGTGCTGGGCGGCAAGCGCCAGCAGGCCTTGCCCGATGTGCCCACCTTGAGCGAACTGGGTCTGTCGGGCCTGGAAGACATGCCCTACTACGGCATCTATGCCGCCGCTGGCACGCCCGCCGAGATGGTACAGGCCGTATCGCAGGCGGTTGCCAAGGCCGTGGCCGCCCCCGATGTGCATGAGCAGCTGGTGGGCATGGGGCTGAGCGTGGGCTATATGACGCCCGAGCAGCTACTGGCCCGCGAGCGCGCCTATTCGGCCGTCTGGACCCGCATCATCCGCGACAGCGGTTTCCAGCCCCAGTGAGCTGGACTGGCGCTGTTGGACAGCATGGCATGCATCGGCAGAGCCCCGGCAAGCCATTAGCCTAATCAATAGCGTCATCTTGTTGCCAAATGAAACACCTGGCTGCCCTGGGCGGCCAGCCAACACTGGCGCAGGCTAATTTTGGTACGCTCTCACCATCCTAGGGGAGAGCTCCGTGAATACAACATTACAACGCTGGCTGGCGGGCGCCGGCTGGGCCGCGCTGGGCCTGTCAGCCCATGCCACAAGCATCACATCGGTGTCACCGCAGGGCGAGGTGGCCCGGGTCCGGCAAATAGTCGTCAAGTTCGATGCGGCCGTGGTGCCGATGGGCGATCTGCGTGCGGCAGCACCCGTCAAACTCGACTGCGACAACAAACAGGCCCAGAGCCAGGGGACGGGACGCTGGACGGGCCCGCGCGAATGGGTGTTTGACCTGGCCGATGACCTGCCGCCCGGTGTGCGCTGCACGGTCGAAAAGGTCGCCAACCTCAAGGATGCTGCCGGCGAGCCGGTCAAGGGCGCGGCCCAGTACCGCTTTGCCACCGGAGGGCCGTCGGTGACGCGCGTGGTGCCCAGCAGCTACCAGTCGCTCGACAGCCGCCAGTTCTTTGGCCTGCAGTTCAATGCCGATGTCGTGACCTCGACCGTAGAGGCCAGCACCTGGTGCACGGTCAAGGGCATTGGTGAGCGCATTCCGGTGCGCATCCTCAGCGCCTCGGAGTCCGATGACTTCATGCAAAGCCAGTTTGGCCGCGATAGCTTGCAGCAGCGGCCGCGCCGCCATGTGGCCTTGCAATGCCAGCGCGCGCTGCCCGAGGGTGCGCAGATGAGCCTGGTGGTGGGCGCGGGGGTGAGCACCGACAACGGCGTCAAGCAGACGCGTGAGCGCCGCTTTGACTACCAGGTGCGCCCGCCGTTCACGGCCGAGTTCAGCTGCGAGCGCGCCAATGCGCAGGCCGGCTGCCTGCCGATCCGCCCGCTCAACCTGCTCTTTAGCGCTTCGGTGGACCGCAAGCTCGCAGAAGGCATCTTCCTGGAGACCTCCAAGGGCCGCATCAAGGCCAGCTTCCCCGATGACGGCGAAGAGGGCGAGGTCAACCGCCTGCAGTTTGCGCCGCCCTTCGGCGAGAAGGAGACGATGCGCATCGTGCTGCCCCAGGGCTTCAAGGACGAATCGGACCGGCCGCTGGCCAATGCCAACCTGTTCCCGCTGCAGGTGCAAAGCGGGCTGATGCCACCGCTGGCCAAGTTTGCCGCCTCGCCGTTTGGCGTGGTCGAGCGCTTTGCCGAAGGCGACAAGGGCCCGGCCATGTTCCCGGTGACCCTGCGCAATGTGGAGCAGGACCTGCAGATCCAGGGCCTGTCGATCGAGGACAAGGGCACTGTCTCGACCCTGCAGCTGCAAAGCGATGCGGACATCATCCGCTGGTACCGCAAGCTCCAGCGCTATGACAACTGGCAGGTCAGCCGCAAGCAGGCAGCGCAGGACAGCAAGATCCCGCTGCCCAATGTGCTGCCCGATGGCGACAAGAACTATGTCGAGACCCGCATGCTCTCGCTGCTCGAAGGCCAGGCCACCAGCAAGAAGCTGGCCCTGCCCAAGACCGACAGCAAGGACCCGCGCCCCTTCGAGGTCGTGGGCATTCCGCTGGAGACCGGTTTCCATGTCGTCGAGATCGCCTCGCCCATGCTGGGCGACGCACTGCTCAACACCGACTACGACAGCGCCCGCCGCGTGATGTATGTGCGCAGCTCGGCGCTGGTGACCAACCTGGGCGTGCACTTCAAGCTCGGCCGTGAAAACGCGATGGCCTGGGTGACCAGCCTCGACAAGGGCAAGCCGGTGGCCAATGCCCAGGTGCGCATCTCCACCTGCGACGGCAAGACCCTGGTGCAGGGCACCACCGACAAGGACGGCGTGGCCCGTTTTGACAAGCTCGACACCCAGGCGCAGGTGCGCTGCGAGGCGGGCGCCAACAGCGACACCAGCGCTGCCTACTTTGTGAGCGCGCGCGCCACGGTCGATGGCAAGCAGGACATGGCCTTTGTCTGGAGCGACTGGCAGCGTGGCATCGAGAGCTGGCGCTTCAACCTGGAGACCGACAGCAGTCCCGTGCAGGACGTGGTCGCACATACTGTGCTGGACCGCAGCCTGCTGCGCGCTGGCGAGACGGTGTCGATGAAGCACCTGATCCGCAGCCAGACCATGGGCGGCCTGGGCCTGCCCGGCAAGGAGCAATTGCCCGACCAGGTGGTCATCACCCATCTGGGCAGCAATGACGAGTTTGAGCTGCCGCTGAGCTGGCAGCGTCCCGGCCAGGGCCTGTCGGCTGTTTCGGAGTTCAAGATCCCCAAGTCCGCCAAGCTGGGCACCTACCGCATCACGCTCAAGGGCGGCAAGGGCAAATGGGGATCGATGGAGATGCAGACCGGCTCGTTCCGGGTGGAAGAGTACCGCCTGCCGGTGTTCAAGGGCAGCGTGACGCCGGACCAACCTGCGCCCATCGTGCAGCCGGGCAAGCTGGGCGCCCAGGTGCAGCTGTCCTACCTCTCGGGCGGCGCAGCGGCCAAGGAGGCGGTCAAGGTCTCAGCCGCGATCCAGTCGCATGCGGTGAGCTTTGAGGACTACGACAGCTTCTCGTTTGGCCGGCCCTATTTGAGCCGCAAGCTGCCCGGCGCGGGCAACGATGGCGAGGACTACAGCAATGACCGCCGCGTGATTGCCGACAAGCTGGCGCTGACCCTGGATGCCAATGGCGTGGGCAAGGCCGAGATCGAGCAGGTGCCCAGCTCCGTGGCGCCGCAGGATCTGCTGCTGGAGGCGAGTTTTTCCGATCCGAATGGTGAGGTGCAGACCATCAGCCACCACAGCGTGATCTGGCCCGCCTCGGTGGTCGCCGGCATCAAGGCCGAGAACTGGGCCTCTACCGACAAGAAGCTGAGCTTCCAGGCGCTGTCGCTGACGCCGTCGGGCAAGCCCGTCTCTGGCGTCAAGCTGCAGGTGCGGGCGGTGGCGCGTATTGTCACCTCCACGCGCAAGCGCATGGTGGGTGGCTTCTACAGCTACGAGAACCATGAGAGCTACAAGGACCTGGGCGTGGTCTGCAGCGGCAAGAGCGATGCCAAGGGCTTGCTGGCCTGCGACACCCAGCTGAGCGAAGGTGGCGAGACCGAGCTGATCGCCGAGGCGACTGATGACAAGAACCGCAGCTCCAAGGCCGCGACCTCGGTCTGGGTGACCAAGCAGGGCGAGCTCTGGTTTGGCGGTGAAGACACCGACCGCATGGACCTGCTGCCGGAAAAGAAATCCTACAAGGTGGGTGACACCGCGCGCTTCCAGGTGCGCATGCCTTTCCGCGAGGCGACGGCGCTGGTGACGGTAGAGCGCGAAGGCGTGCTCTCCAGCCAGGTGATCACCCTGCGCGGCGATGACCCCACGGTCAACCTGAAGGTGCAAGAGGGCTGGGGCCCGAATGTCTATGTCAGCGTGATGGCGCTGCGTGGCCGCCTGCGCGAAGTGCCCTGGTACAGCTTCTTCACCTGGGGCTTCAAGTCGCCACGCGAATGGTGGACCTCGTTCTGGTACGAGGGCAAGGAGTATGTGGCGCCCACCGCGCTGGTGGACCTGTCCAAGCCCGCCTATCGCCTGGGCGCGGCCGAGATTCGCGTCGGCATTGCCGACCGCCAGCTGGCCGTGACCGTCAAGAGCGACAAGGAAAGCTACCGCATCCGCAACACCGCCAAGGTCACGATCGAAGCCAAGCTGCCCAATGGCAAGCCGGCTGCGGGCGCGGCTGTGTCGTTGGCGGCCGTGGACCAGGCCTTGCTGGAGCTCAAGAGCAATGACACCTGGGCGCTGCTCGAAGCCATGTACCAAAAGCGTTCCTGGGGCGTGGAGACCTCCACCGCCCAGATGGAAATCATTGGCCGGCGCCACTACGGCCGCAAGGCCGTGGCAGCGGGCGGCGGCGGTGGCAATGGCCAGACCCGCGAGCTGCTCGACACCCTGCTGCTGTGGCAGCCCAATGTGGTGCTGGATGCGAATGGCCGTGCCGAGGTCGATGTGCCGCTCAACGATGCGCTGACCAGCTTCAAGATCGTGGCCGTGGCCGAGAGCGGGCTGGAGCTGTTTGGCACCGGCACCACCCAGATCCGCACCACGCAGGAGCTGCAGATCATCAGCGGCCTGCCGCCTTTGGTGCGCGATGGCGACCGCTATGACGCCCAGGTCACCCTGCGCAACACCACCAGCAAGCCCATGCAGGTGCTGGTGACCCCCAAGGCGACCTTGCTGCAGCTCGAGCCGCAGACAGTGGAAGTGGCGGCCAACGAGGCCCGCACCGTGAGCTGGAGCGTGACGGCGCCGCCCGATATGTCGCAAAGCCGCCAGGGCGAGCTGCTCTGGGAGATCAGCGCCAAGGACAAGCAGGGCGATGCGGCCGATGCACTCAAGGTCAGCCAGCGTGTGGTGCCCGCCGTGGCGGTGGAGACCCTGCAGGCCACCCTGGTGCAGCTCGATGGCAGCCTGGATATGCCGGTGAGCGCACCGGCCGATGCCTTGCCCGGCCGTGGTGGCCTGAAGCTGTCGCTGGTGCCGCGCCTGGCAGAAGGCCTGCCCGGTGTGCGTGACTGGTGGCGTGCCTACCCTTACGCCTGCCTGGAGCAGACCACGAGCAAATCCATCGGCATGCAGGATGCAGCGCTGTGGAAGAGCACGATGGAACGCCTGCCCACCTACCTCGATGGCGACGGCCTGGCCAACTACTTCCCGCCGCAAGCGGGAAGCAGCAACACCGGCAGCGATGCGCTGACCGCCCACCTGCTGCAGGCCGCTTTCGAGATGAAGCGCATCGACCCCGCCTTTGCTATTCCCCCTGCGCCGCTGGGCCGCATGCAGGACGCGCTGGCCCGCTTCATCGATGGCCGCATCGAGCGCAAGTTCTGGAGCCCACGCTCCGACCTGGAAGTGCGCAAGCTCGCCGCCATCAATGCGTTGGCGCTGTATGGCAAGGCCCAGCCGCGCATGCTGACCAGCATCCAGATTGCGCCCAATGACTGGCCCACCCAGACCGTGGTGGACTGGCTGTCGATTCTGGGCCATATGAAGGATGTGCCCAACCGCAGCAAGCTGCTCGAAGAGGCCAACCAGATCCTGCGTGCGCGCCTGAGCTACCAGGGCACCAAGGTGTTGTTTGCCAACGAGAACAACGACTACTGGTGGTGGCTGATGCAAAACGGCGATACCACCCTGGCGCGCTTCCTGCTGGTGGTGATGGATGACCCGGCCTGGAAGGACGACATGCCGCGCCTGGCCAGCAGCTTCATCAGCCGCCAAAAGAGCGGTGCCTGGACGACGACCACGGCCAACCTCTGGGGCGCGCTGGCGCTGGAGCGCTTCTCGCGCACCTATGAGTCCACACCCGTGACCGGCACCACCGAGGCCAGCATGGCCGGCAAGTCCGGCACCGTGGACTGGAGCCGCGTGACCAAGGCGCAGGATGCGATTGAGCTGCTGGCCCAAGGCGGCAAGCGCACGCCCGGCCCGACCGAGCAGGTCGCGCAGTGGCTGAACAACACCATTGACCTGCCTTGGGCCGCTGGCAACCAGAGCCTCAAGGTGCAGCAAAAGGGCAGCGGCAAGCCCTGGCTGACGGTGCAGTCGCAGGCGGCCGTGCCGCTCAAGCAGCCGCTGTCGGCCGGCTACACCATCAGCAAGACCGTGGTGGCGGTGGAGCAGGCCAACAAGAACCTGCCCGCCGGCCAGTACACCCGGGGCGATGTGCTGCGCGTGACCCTGGAGGTCAACGCCAGCGCCAACATGACCTGGGTGGCGATCACCGATCCGATCCCGGGCGGCGCCACCATCCTGGGCAGCGGCCTGGGCCGGGACTCGGCACTGTCCACCGCTGGCGAGAAATCGACCGGCTGGGGCTGGAAGGCCTTTGAGGAACGGTCGTTCGAGAGCTACCGCGCCTACTATGGCTACCTGCCACAGGGCAAGCTCAGCCTGCAGTACAGCTACCGCGTCAACAACACCGGTGAGTTTGCGCTGCCATCGACCCGCGTCGAGGCGCTGTATGCGCCCGAGATGTTTGGCATGGCGCCCAACCCCAAGGTGACGGTTGTGCCCGTGGCGCCATGAGGCTGCGCGCTTTAACCCGCTGGCGGCTGCTGGCGCTGGCCTGCCTGGTGCATGCACCACTGGCCCAGGCCGTGCCCAGCTTTGGCGAGGTGCGCCAGGACTTCAGCTCGTCGGAGACGCGGGTGCTGTCGCGCGAAGGCGAGCTGCTGCAGCGCGTGCGCACCGACAGCACGGTGCGCCGGGGCGACTGGGTGGCGCTGGGCGATGTGTCGGCTGCGCTGCGCACCGCCATGCTGCTGAGCGAGGACAAGCGCTTTTACGAGCACAGTGGTGTGGACTGGGCGGCCGTCACATCGGCTGCCTGGGGCAACCTCTGGAACCAGCGCACACGCGGGGCCAGCACCATCAGCATGCAGCTGGCCGGCTTGCTTGACGGCGACTGGCGGCGCAGCAGCGGTGGCCGCTCGGTGGTGCAAAAGGTGGGCCAGACGGTGGCCGCCCAGGTGCTGGATAGGCGCTGGCAGAAGACCCAGATCCTGGAGGCCTACCTGAACCTGGTGCCATTCCGGGGCGAGCTGGTGGGCATTGATGCGCTGTCGCGCACCCTGTTTGACAAGGCCCCCCATGGCCTCGATGACCGCGAGGCGGCGGTGGCCGCTGCGCTGGTGCGCGCGCCCAATGCGCGGCCCGGCCAGGTGGGCCAGCGCGCCTGCGGTGTGCTCAAGGAGATGCGGCGCGATCCCAAGCTGGACTGCGAAGCGATTGTGTTCTTCACCGAGATCGCGCTGAAAAAGCGCGCCTTTGATGCCAGCGAAGGCATTGCGCCGCACTTCAGCCGCATTGCGCTGCGCGAGGCACGGCAAGGCGCGGATGGCAAAACCCAGCAGGCGGCCATGGCCAGCCTGCGCACCACCTTGAGCGCGCCGCTGCAGCGCTATGCGGTCGATATGCTGGGCCAGCACCTGCAGGCCTTGCAGGACAGCAATGTGCAGGACGGCGCGGTGCTGGTGCTGGACAACGCCAGCGGCGAGGTGCTGGCCTGGGTGGGGTCCTCCGGCGCACTGAGCCAGGCCCATGCGGTCGATGCGGTGCTGGCGCCGCGCCAGCCGGGCTCTACCCTCAAGCCCTTTCTCTATGGCCAGGCCATTGCCGAGCACAAGCTGACGGCTGCGTCCTTGATCGAGGATTCGCCCGCGCGCATTCCGACGGCCAGCGGCCTCTATATTCCGCAGAACTACGACCGCAGCTTCAAGGGCTGGGTGTCGGTGCGCACGGCGCTGGGCGCATCGCTCAATGTGCCGGCGGTGCGCACCCTGGTGATGGTGGGTGTGGACGATTTCTTTGACCAGCTGGTGCGCCTGGGCATGCCGATGCGCGAGAGCGGCAGCTATTTTGGCTACAGCCTGGCGCTGGGCAGCCCTGATATTCCGCTGGTGCAGCTGACCAATGCCTATCGCGCACTGGCCAATGGCGGGCGCTACAGCCCGGTGGCCTATGCGCGCGGCGGCAAGCCGCAGTTCCGCCAGGCCATGGATGCGGGTGCCGCTTATGTGGTGGGCGATATGCTGGCCGATGGCAATGCCCGCGTGCGCACCTTTGGGATGGACAGCGTGCTGGGCACGCGCAGCTGGGCGGCGGTGAAAACCGGCACCAGCAAGGACATGCGCGACAACTGGGCGGTCGGCTGGTCTGACCGCTACACGGTGGGCGTCTGGGTCGGCAATGCCAGCGGCGAGGCCATGCATTCGGTCAGCGGCACCAGCGGTGCGGCGCCGGTCTGGGCCAGCATCATGGCCTTTTTGCACCAGGGCCAGCCCAGCCGCGCACCCAAGCCGCCACCGGGCTTGCGCGAGCAATGGGTGGACTATGGCCCCGCGCCTGCGGGCCAATCAGGCGCCGGATTCGCGCTGGAGGCGCGGCGTGAGGAGTGGTTCCTGGCCGGCACCGAGCAGCCCCGCTTTGCGCTGGATGGCCAGGCGACTGGGGTCGATGAGATGGTGGGCGGCCGCAGCTTTGCCGGGCGATCGGCCGACGGCACTGGCTCGGCAGCACCGCCTGCGGTGCGCATTCTCGCCCCCGCCAATGGCACGATTGTCGCGGTGGACCCGGACATTCCACCCGAGCGCCAGCGCCTGCAGTTTGTCGCCGATTCGGCCGCTGCGCGCTGGCGCATCGATGGCAAGGATGTTGCGCGCGGCGCGCGCTGGGCCTGGCAGCCCTGGCCGGGCCGCCACCAGGTGGAGCTGGTCAATGCGCAGGGCGAGGTGCTGGACAGCATCCGCCTGGAAGTGCGCGGCGCAGGCGTCAAACAGGCCAAGCGCTAAAAGATGCGGCAGCCCCCGCAAGGGGACTGCCGCAACACGGACAGAGGCGCTTAGTCGACGACGACGGCCGTGCCGCTGGCCGACACCATCAGCATGCCGTTGTCCTTGCCCAGCACTTCGTAGTCCAGATCGATGCCGACGACGGCATTGGCGCCCAGCGCCTTGGCGCGCTCCTGCAGCTCATTGAGTGCAATGTCTCTGGCCTTTTGCAGCTCTTTCTCGTAGGTGCCCGAGCGGCCGCCGACGATATCGCGGATGCCGGCAAACCAGTCCTTGAAAAAGTTGGCGCCCAAAATGGCCTCGCCGTTGACGATGCCGCAGTAGCGGCTGATGCGCTTGCCTTCAATGCTGGGGGTGGTGGTAACAATCATGGTGTGGCTCCAGCGGTATCAGTTGGCGAGCGCGCGCAGCAGCTTTTGGCCCGCGCGGCCATCGGTCTTCATGCCCAGGCGGTTTTGCTCGGCTTTGATGGCCTCGCGCGTCTTGGCGCCAATCATTCCATCGGGCTCGCCAATCGCATAACCCCGGGTCAGCAGCGCCTGCTGCAGCTCCTTGTTCTGCGCGCGCGACAGGCCCAGGTCGTCGGTGGGCCAGGGGGTGACAAAGCTGATCTGGCTCTGCTGGCTGTCGGCCACCAAGTTGGACAGCTGCGCAATGGCCAGGCCATAGTTTTCCGAGGCGTTGTAGCTGTAGAGCGCATCAAAATTGCGTCCTACCAGAAAGGCGGGGCCGCCGGCGGCGGGAATCATCAGGCCGGCCGATGGCAGCGAATCGGGCAGCGGATCGCCATTGGCCAGGGTGACGCCGGCCGAGCGCCAGAAATCCAGCGGCTTCTTGTTCTTGCGGCCGGCATCGGCGGTGCTGAAACCGCTGGGCAGCTTGACCTCAAAGCCCCAGGGTTGGCCCGGGCGGTAGCCGGCGTTCTTCAGGAACATGGCGGTGGAGGCCAGGGCATCGGGCACGCTGTCGACGATGTCGCGGCGGCCATCGCCGTCAAAGTCCACGGCGCTGCGGAAAAAGGTCGAGGGCATGAACTGGGTCTGGCCAAAGGCGCCCGCCCAGGAGCCTACCAGCTTGGACTCGGCAATATGGCCTTCTTGCAGAATGCGCAGCGCGCTGGCGAACTCGCCCCGGAAATAGGCCTGGCGGCGGCCAAAGCAGGACAGGGTGCCCAGCGACTGCACCAGCGAGCGCCCGCCCAGGTTCTGGCCGAAGTTGCTCTCCACGCCCCAGACGCCGATGACGATCTGCGGGGCAACGCCCGTGCTCTGCTCGATCTTGTCCAGCGTGTCCTTCCACTTGGCATAGGCGGCGCGGCCTTCGGCCACGCGCTGCTCGTCGACCAGCACGGCGATGTAGTCCCAGACGGGCATCGTGAACTCGGGCTGGCGGTTGAGGAGCGGCAGCACCGTGGCATCGGGCTGGAGCTGGGCGGTGTACTGGTGGAAGGTGGCCGGCGTGATCGCGGCAAAGGCCTTGCTGCTGCGCAGCTCGCTCAAGCAGGACTGGAACTCGGCCTGGCTCAGATTCGGCGGCTCTTGCGGTGCGCTGGTCTGGGCAAATACGGCGCAGGCGGCAAGGCCCAGGCTGACGGCGGTGGCGAGCTGGCGCATCGCAGGGTGGGGGCGGCGGAACATCATCCAGGCAATATACCTGCTTGCCATGGCCGCAGCCCTGGTAAACCCGCAAGGCGCGACCATTGCTTACGTTTTTGCGGGCCAGAAAGATGCGGGTTAACCCAAAAATATATGCGCTGCACCATAGCGCCTATCGCTGGCTTGTTATGGCTGGCGCCGCGCGGCACACTACGCTTGTACACAGTTTTGCAGACCGGCGCGGCAATGCGCGACCGAGCCCCACCATGAGCCCCATGACCGCCCCACAAGCCATCCGTTTCTACCACCAAGGCCGTATCACCGAAGTTGAAGGCCTGGCCCCCACGCGCAGTGTGCTGGACTGGCTGCGCGAGGACGCGCGCTGCACCGGCACCAAGGAGGGCTGCAACGAAGGCGATTGCGGCGCCTGCACGGTGATGCTCGCTGAGCTGGCCGAGCCGGGTGATCCGCAGGCCGTGCAAGGCCTCAAGCTGCAGACCGTCAATGCCTGCATCCAGCTGCTGCCCAGCCTGCATGGCAAGGCGCTGTTCACGGTTGAAGACATGAAGACCAGCTGCCGCCCCAAGGAGGCTGGCGAGGCTTGCAGCGGACTGCACCCGGTGCAGCAGGCCATGGTGGACTGCCATGGCTCGCAATGCGGCTTTTGCACGCCCGGTTTTGTCATGTCGCTGTGGTCCGTGTATGAGCGGCAGCAAGCCAGCCAGGGCGCGGCGCCCACGCGCCAGCAGCTGGCCGATGCGCTCTCTGGCAACCTCTGCCGCTGCACCGGCTACCGGCCCATTCTGGATGCCGGCCAGCAGATGCTGGACCTGCCCGCCCGCCAGCTGGATGCGGCGCCCGTGGTGACGGCCCTGCAGGCGCTGCGCAGCGATGCCGACTGGAGCTATGCCTACCGCCCCAGTGGCGGCCAGCCCCAGCATTTCCACGCGCCGGCCAGCGTTGAGAGCCTGGCCCAGCTGCGCGCCGCGCTGCCCGATGCCCGCATGATCGGCGGCACCACCGATGTGGCCTTGTGGATCAACAAGCAGTTCCGGCCGCTGGGCGATTTGATTGCCGTGGGGCGCGTGGCGGAGCTGCGCCGCATCGAAGAGCGCGATGGCATGCTTTGCATTGGTGCCGGCGCTTCGCTCGAATCTGCCTGGGCCGCGCTGGCCCAGCGCTTTCCGACGCTCACCGAGGTCTGGCTGCGCTTTGCATCGCCGCCCGTGCGCCATGCCGGCACCATGGGCGGCAATGTGGCCAATGGCTCGCCGATTGGCGATGCCCCGCCGGTGCTGATGGCGCTGGATGCCGAGATCGAGCTGCGCCTGGGCGAGCGCCTGCGGCGCATGCCGCTGACCGATTTTTATGTGGACTACATGAAGAACCAGCTGGAACCCGGCGAGTGGGTGCAGGGCCTGCGCCTGCCGCTGGCGGTGCAGGCACGCCAGGTGCGGGCCTACAAGATCAGCAAGCGCTTTGACTGCGACATCTCGGCACTGTGCGCGGGCTTTTCGCTGCAGCTCGATGCCCAGGGCCAGGTGGAGACCGTGCGCCTGGCCTTTGGCGGCATGGCGGCCACGGTGCGGCGCGCCGCCAAGGCAGAAGCTGCGCTGCTGGGCCAGGCCTGGACGGCCCAGGCCGTGCAGCGCGCCCAGGCCGCGCTGACCGAGGATTTTCAACCAATGACCGATATGCGGGCGAGCGCCGCCTACCGCCTCAAGGTGGCGCAGAACCTGCTGCAGCGCCTGTGGCTGGAGACCCGGGCCGATGCCCCCTTGCCAGCCGATGCCACCACTGTCTGGGCCACGATGCCGCACATGGTCCGCAGCGCCCAGGCCCCGCAGGCCGCAGCCACCGGAGCCTGATATGAACACCTCGATCCCCAAGCATGTGCTGGCCGGCGCCGAAGCCTTTGCCGATTACCGCGACAACCAAAAGGCGCGCATCGATGTGGCGCAGGAAGCGCGGGCCCGCCAGCAGGGCCACCAGGTTGGCATCAGCCGCAGCCACGAGTCTGCCGCCTGGCATGTGGCCGGTGAGGCCGCCTATATCGACGATATGCCCGAGCTGGCTGGCAGCCTGCATTGCGCGCTGGGCCTGTCTCCGGTGGCCCATGGCCGCCTGCTGTCCATGGATCTGGACGCGCTGCGCGCCCAGCCCGGTGTGGTGGCGGTGCTGACGGCGGCCGATATTCCCGGCGTCAATGACTGCGGCTCCATCATCCATGACGACCCCATCCTCTGCGATGGCGAGATCCGTTACCTGGGCCAGCCGATGTTTGCGGTGCTGGCCCGCGACCGGCAAACCGCGCGGCGCGTGGCCGCGATGGCGCGCAAGCTGGTCACGGTAGAGGAGGCCGAACCGGTGCTGACGCCGCAGCAGGCCCATGCGCTGGGCCAGTATGTGATGCCGCCGATGCAACTGGTGCGCGAGACCGATGCCGGCGGCGCCCCCCAGGCCATTGCCCAGGCCCCGCACCGCCTGCAGGGCAGCTGGGAGGTGGGCGGCCAGGAGCAGTTCTACCTCGAAGGCCAGATCAGCTACGCCATCCCCAAGGAGGGCGGCGCGATGCATGTGTTCTGCTCCACCCAGCACCCCAGCGAGATGCAGCACCTGGTGGCGCATGCGCTGGGCGTGCAGTCGCATGCGGTGCATGTGGAATGCCGGCGCATGGGTGGCGGCTTTGGTGGCAAGGAATCGCAATCGGCGCTGTTTGCCTGCGTGGCAGCGGTGGCGGCGCGCAAGCTGGGCCGGCCCGTCAAGCTGCGGCTGGACCGCGACGATGACTTCATGATCACCGGCCGGCGCCATTGCTTCTGGTACGAGTACGACATTGGCTATGACGATGCCGGCCGCATTCTGGGCGCCGAGGTGACCATGGTCTCGCGGGCCGGGCATTCGGCCGATCTGTCGGCGCCGGTGATGACCCGTGCGCTCTGCCATTTCGACAATGCCTACTGGCTGCCCAATGTGCGCATGCGCGGCTTCATGGGCAAGACCAATACCCAGAGCAATACCGCGTTTCGCGGCTTTGGCGGGCCGCAGGGCGCGATCGTGATGGAGAACATCATGGACTCGATCGCGCGGCAGCTGGGCAAGGATGCGCTCGATGTGCGGCGCGCGAACTTCTATGCCAAGGACAGCGGCCAGTGCACGCCCTATGGCCAGGAGGTGGACGACAACATCATCGACGAGCTGGTGGCGCAGCTGGAGGCGCGCAGCGACTACCGGGCGCGGCGCGCGCAGGTCGAGGCCTTCAATGCCATGAGCCCCGTGCTCAAGCGCGGCCTGGCGCTGACGCCGGTCAAGTTCGGCATCTCCTTCAACGTCAAGCACTTCAACCAAGCCGGCGCCCTGGTCCATGTCTACAACGATGGCTCCATCCTCGTCAACCACGGTGGCACCGAGATGGGCCAGGGTCTGAACACCAAGGTGGCCCAGGTGGTGGCGCATGAGCTGGGCGTGGCCTTTGAGCGCGTGCGGGTGACGGCCACTGACACGACCAAGGTGGCCAACACCTCGGCGACAGCGGCATCGACCGGCACCGACCTGAACGGCAAGGCCGCGCAGGATGCGGCGCGCCAGATCCGCGAGCGCCTGGCCGCCTGCCTGGCAGCCCAGCATGGGGCCGATCCGGCCGCGGTGCGCTTTGTCAATGACGAGGTGCACTGCGCGGGCCAGAGCCTGCGTTTTGAGGCCCTGGTCAAACAGGCCTATCTGGAGCGGGTGCAGCTGTGGTCCGATGGCTTTTATGCGACGCCTGGCCTGTCTTGGGATGCGGCAGCGATGCGCGGCCGGCCCTTCTTCTACTTTGCCTACGGCGCGGCCGTCAGCGAGGTGGTGGTGGACACCTTGACCGGCGAGAGCAAGCTGCTGCGCGCCGATGTGATCCATGATGTGGGCCAGTCGCTGAACCCGGCCGTGGACATTGGCCAGGTCGAGGGCGCGTTTATCCAGGGCATGGGCTGGCTCACGATGGAGCAGCTGGTCTGGCACCCCAAGACCGGCGCCTTGATGACCCATGCCCCCAGCACCTACAAGATCCCGACCGCCAACGACTGCCCGCCCGTGCTGAATGTGCAGCTGTTTGACGGCGCCAACCCGCACGAGACCATCCACCGCAGCAAGGCGGTGGGCGAGCCGCCGCTGCTGCTGCCGTTCTCGGTGCTGTTTGCGATACGCGATGCGGTGGCCGCCACCGGCGCGCCCGGTTGCTGCCCGCCGCTGCGGGCACCGGCCACGGCCGAGGCGGTGCTCGACGCCATCGCGGCCGTGCAGACAGGGCTTTGACGCTGCGAGCCGGCAGCCTGCGCGGGCAGCTGCGATACTCGCCGCCTTCGATAGAAATCAGCTTCCCATTAACGATGCATAACCACGAGGAGCAGCCATGAGCGCGCTGGACAAATATTTCAAGCTGGGAGAGCACGGCACAACGGTGCGGACCGAGGTGCTGGCGGGGATCACCACCTTTTTGACGATGGCCTACATCATGTTCGTCAACCCCTCCATTCTGGGGGATGCGGGCATGCCCAAGGGCTCGGTGTTTGTCGCCACCTGCCTGATTGCGGCGCTGGGCTCGGTGCTGATGGGCCTGTATGCGAACTACCCGATTGCGATTGCGCCGGGCATGGGGCTGAACGCCTACTTTGCCTATGTGGTGGTGCTGGGCATGGGCTACACCTGGCAGGCGGCGCTGGGGGCGGTCTTTGTCTCGGGGTGCCTGTTCTTGCTGGTGACCATCTTTCGCATACGCGACCAGATCATTAATGGCATACCGGCTTCGATCCGCGTGGCCATCACCGTCGGTATCGGGCTCTTTCTGGCGCTGATTGCGCTCAAGAGTGCCGGCGTGGTGGTCGAATCCAAGGCCACCTTGGTAACCTTGGGTGATCTGCATTCGCCATCGGTGATCCTGTTCACGCTGGGCTTTTTCCTGATCGTGGTGCTCGACCGCCTGCGTGTGCCCGGCGCCATCCTGATCGGCATTCTGGCCGTCACCGTGGCCTCCTTCATCTTTGGCGGCAACCAATTCCAGGGTGTGTTCTCGGCGCCGCCGTCGATTGCGCCGACCTTCCTGCAGCTCGATATCAAGACCGCGCTGTCCAGTGGTTTTCTGAATGTGGTGCTGGTGTTCTTTCTGGTCGAGCTGTTTGATGCCACCGGCACCCTGATGGGTGTGGCCAAGCGCGCCGGCCTCCTGGTGCCCGGCAAGATGGAGCGCTTCCACCGCTCGCTGCTGGCCGACAGCGGCGCGATCTTTGCCGGCTCGCTGCTGGGTACGTCCAGCGCCACCGCCTATGTCGAGAGCGCCTCGGGCGTGCAGGCCGGTGGCCGCACGGGCCTGACGGCCGTCACGGTGGCGGTGCTTTTCCTGGCCTGCCTGTTCATTGCGCCTTTGGCCGGCTCGGTGCCCGCTTACGCCACCGCACCCGCGCTGCTGTTTGTAGCCTGTCTGATGCTCAAGGAGCTGACCGAGGTGGACTGGGCCGATACCACCGAGGCCATTCCTGCCGCCATCACCGCCGTGATGATGCCCTTTACCTACTCGATCGCCAACGGCCTGGCCTTTGGCTTTATCTCCTACGCGGCCATCAAGCTGTTCACCGGCCGCGCCCGTGAGGTGCACTGGATGGTCTGGATCATTGCGGGGCTGTTCCTGTTCAAGTTCGCCTATATCGGCGGGCATTGAGGCCTGGCCCTACCGTTTTGCGGGTGGGGGATGACTGACAGCTGCGCAGCAGCCCGCGGGGATCCTCTGCAAAACTCCCTGCCGTGGTCTGAACGCGGTCTCGGGCGATCCGCTGCGTTGTCTTCCTTGTCAATAGCTACGGCTATTGACTGCAAAAGACGCCTTGCGTCTCATCCCGATCCGCATCCATCCCGCTTGGCGAGGGTTTTACAGAAGATCCCTAGAATTTGCCAAAGTGCCCCGACCCCGGTCGAGGCCCTTTGGCTTTTTCATACCCGCAAAGGATTTATCAGATGCAGCTCAGCAGCCACAGCTTTCAAGACGGCCAGGCCATTCCTGGCGAGTTCGCTTTTGCCGTGCCCGATGCGACAGCCCATGTCTTGCTGTCGTCCAACCGCAATCCGCACCTGGCCTGGCGCGATGTGCCCGCCGGCACCCAGTCCTTTGTCATCGTCTGCCATGACCCCGATGTGCCCAGTCGGGGCGACGATGTGAACCAGGAAGGCCGCACGGTGCCAGCCGATCTGCCGCGCGTCGATTTCTACCACTGGCTGCTGCTGGACATTCCAGTGGGCACCACCGAGATCGCCGCCGGTGCACAGTCGGACGGCATCACCGCCCATGGCAAGCCCGGCCCGGCTGCGCCCCAGGGCCTGCGCCATGGCATCAACGACTACACCGGCTGGTTTGCCGCCGATGCGCAGATGCAAGGCGAGTACTACGGCTACGACGGCCCCTGCCCACCCTGGAACGACAGCCTGGTGCACCACTATGTGTTCACGGTCTATGCGCTAGCCACGCCCAGCTTGGCAGTCGAGGGTGCACTGACGGGGGCCAATGTGCGCGCCGCGCTGGCCAAGGCACCCGTGCTGGGCCAGGCCAGTATCACCGGCTTGTACAGCCTGAACCCTGCGGTCCCTGCTGTTTAACAACTGGGATGCGATGAAAGGGGCTCCTCTGGGAGCCCCGTGGTACTTACTTCACCACCATCAAGGTGAAGGGGTAGACATAGGCCTGCAAGGTGACAAAGATGCCCACCAAGGTGGCGAGCGCCACCGAGTGGAAGAACACGTAGCGCAGAATGTCGCCCTCATGGTTGAACCAGCGCGTGGCGGTAGAGGCCACGACGATGGACTGGGCATCGATCATCTTGCCCATCACGCCGCCCGAGCTGTTGGCCGCGCCCATCAGGTTGGGCGACAGGCCCAGCTGCTCGGCAGCGACCTTCTGCATGCCCCCAAACAGCACGTTGGATGCCGTGTCCGAGCCCGTCAGCGCCACGCCCAGCCAGCCCATCATCGTGCCAAAGAAGGGGTAGAACACGCCGGTGTTGGCAAAGGCCAGGCCCAGGGTGGTGTCGGTGCCGGAGTAGCGGGTGAGGGTGCCCAGCGCCAGCATCAGCACAATGGTCAGCAGTGAAAAACGCACCAGCCAGATCGTCTTGAAGAACTGCTTGAAGAGGGCCAGTGGGCTGTACTTCATCACCAGGCCGCCGACGATGGCTGACAGCAGAATGCCAGTGCCGGTGGCCGACAGCAGGTTGAGCACATAGACCGCACCCTCCTTGGTGGGCTGGGGCACCACGGGCGGCACCTTCTCGATCATGTTGTGCAGCCCCGTCATCGGGAAGGACGGCGCAAACAGGCCGTTGAGCGCGGCCTTGACCGAAGGCAGGCCCCAGATGAACACAAACACGGTCAGGATGGCCCAAGGCGTCCAGGCGCGGATCACATCAGCACGGGCATGGGCCACCACGGCGCGGGGCTTGGCCGTGGTGTCTTCGCTGGTGTCGCGGCCCTTGAGCGAGGTGCTGCGCCAGATGGTCTTGGGCTGCCACACGCGCAGAAAGCCGATCAGGCAGCCCATGGAGACGATGGCGGCAATGATGTCGACCAGCTCCGGGCCGATGAAGTTGGACACCAGGTACTGTGGGATCGCAAAAGACAGGCCGGTGACCAGGATGGCCGGCCAGATCTCCACCATCGCCTTGCGGCCGGCAAAGGCCCAGATCAGCCAGAACGGAACCAGTACCGAGAAGAAGGGCAGCTGGCGGCCCACCATTGCGGTGACCTCCATCACGTCATAGCCATGGACCTTGGCCAGGGTGATCACCGGCGTGCCCAGCGCGCCAAAGGCGACGGGCGCGGTATTGGCAATCAGCGACAGGCCCGAGGCAGCCAAAGGTGAGAATCCCAGGCCGATCAGGATCGCCGCCGTGACCGCCACCGGCGTGCCAAAGCCCGCCGCCCCTTCAAAAAAGGCGCCAAAGGCAAAGGCGATCAGCAGCAGCTGGATGCGCCGGTCCTCGGTGATGCCGGCAATCGAGTCCTGCAGGATCTTGAAGCTGCCGTTGTGCTCTGTGAGCTGGTGCAAAAAGATGATGTTCAGCACGATCCAGCCAATGGGCAGCAGGCCCGTGAGCCCCCCAAAGACCGCTGCGCGGCCCGCCATATCGGCCGGCATGCCATAGACCACGATCGCGATGAGCAGGGCGCAGACCAGGCCGGCGCCGGCCGCAATATGGGCCTTGAGGTGGAGAAAACCCAGCCCGACGAGCATGACGACCACCGGCAGCGCCGCCAGCAGGGTGGAGAGCACCATATTGCCCACTGGGTTGTAGATCTGTTGCCAAACCATGCCTGACTCCTCGTTGTAGCGCAGCGCAAGCGCGCGGCCGGGGGGCCGGGCATGGGCCGCTGTTATTACAAAAACACCTGGATGGATAGAACATCGACATAATGTCGGCCTAACTGGCTGCCTGCAGTCCTGTAAAACCCCTAGCTCTTGTAACGAAGCTGTGGGGTTTGCCGCCTGCGTGACAAGGACGCTGAGCACAGCGGGTTACACAGAGGGCCTGGCCACCAGCGCCGCTGCAGTGGCTTGATAACAAGGAAGATTTGTGGCTGATTTATCCAAGATCACATGTATTGAAGATTTGCGCGTCCTGGCCGAAAAGCGCGTGCCTCGGATGTTTTACGACTATGCGGACTCGGGCTCCTACACCCAGGGTACCTACCGCGACAACGAAGCGGCCTTCCACAAGATCAAGTTGCGCCAGCGTGTGGCGGTCAATATGGAAGGGCGCAGCACGCGCAGCACGATGGTGGGGCAAGAGGTCAGCATGCCCGTGGCCATTGCGCCCACGGGCCTCACGGGCATGCAGCATGCCGATGGCGAAATCCTGGCGGCCCGCGCGGCCAAGGCCTTTGGCATTCCGTTCACACTCTCGACGATGAGCATCTGCTCGCTCGAAGATGTGGCCGAGCACACGGACCGCCACCCCTTCTGGTTCCAGCTCTATGTGATGCGTGACCGGGGCTTTATGGAGCGACTGATCGACCGGGCCAAGGCGGCCAACTGCTCGGCGCTGCAGCTCACGCTGGATCTGCAGATCCTGGGCCAGCGCCACAAGGACATCAAGAACGGCCTGTCCACACCGCCCAAGCCGACGATCAAGAACCTCATCAACCTGGCGACCAAGCCGCGCTGGTGCATGGGCATGCTGGGCACCAAGCGCCGCACCTTTGGCAATATCGTCGGCCATGTCGATGGCGTGGGCGATGTGAGCTCGCTGTCGTCCTGGACGGCCGACCAGTTCGACCCCTGCCTGAACTGGGGCGATGTGGAGTGGATCAAGAAGCGCTGGGGTGGCAAGCTGATCCTCAAGGGCATCATGGAGGCCGAGGATGCGCGGCTGGCGGCGGAGACGGGTGCGGACGCGCTGATCGTCAGCAACCACGGCGGCCGCCAGCTCGATGGCGC
Organism: Comamonas sp. MYb69; assembly: GCF_037479315.1. NCBI lineage: Bacteria > Pseudomonadati > Pseudomonadota > Betaproteobacteria > Burkholderiales > Comamonadaceae > Comamonas > Comamonas sp. MYb69. Next base: position 40,982 of record NZ_JBBGZG010000006.1, on the reverse strand, counting down.
GCCCGCGACCATTGATGCGTTGCCGTCGATCGTGCAGGCTGCCGGCAAGGACATTGAGGTCTGGCTGGACAGCGGCATCCGCAGTGGCCAGGATGTCCTCAAGGCCCGCGCACTGGGCGCCCAGGGCACCTTGATCGGCCGCAGCTTTCTGTACGGCCTGGGTGCCTATGGCCAGGAGGGCGTGACGCGCGCGCTGCAGATCATCCACAAGGAGCTCGATGTGTCGATGGCCTTTTGCGGCCATACCAATATCAACAATGTGGACCAGCGCATTCTGGTGCCCGGCACCTATCCCCAGCCTTATTGAGCGGGGCAGGGGGCAGGCCGCGTGCTGGCCCCTCTTGATGCCGCAGGCTCGCATCGCCAAATGCAGGCGCACAAGGGGCAGTGATCGCCTACCATCGGGGCCCTAGTGATGAAGTGGATGCGGTAATGGCTGACGGAGCGGGAATGCAATGGGGTGGTTGGTGGATGGGGCTGGTGGTGTTTGCCGCCATCGCGCAGACGGCGCGCAATGCGGCGCAGCGCTCGCTGACCCGCGACCTGGGCACCTGGCCCGCCACCTTGGTGCGCTTTCTCTATGGCCTGCCGCTGGCTGGGCTGGCGCTGGTGCTGCTCTACACCTTGCCCGCCAAGGCGCCTGAGATCGCGCATTGGACGGGCGCCTATTTTGGCTGGCTGGCGCTGGGCGCGTTCTTCCAGATCGCAGCGACTGGCGCCTTGCTGCTGGCCATGCAGCAGCGCAACTTTGCCGTGGCGGTGACCCTGTCCAAAACCGAGGTGCTGCAGGTGGCGCTGTTTGGTGCGGTCTTTCTGGGCGAGCTGCCCACCTACTGGGCGCTGGCTGCGATGGCCATTGCCACCATTGGCGTGGCGCTGCTGTCCTTGCCGCCGCGCCAGATCGGCGCCAAGCTCGAATGGCGCAGCAAGGCCGCGATGTATGGCCTCATTTGCGGCGCCTGCTTTGCGATTGCGACGGTGGGCTTTCGCGGTGCGGCGCTGGCGCTCAATGCGCCGAGCGCGCTGCTGTCGGGCGCCTGGGGCGTGTTCATTGCGCAGTGCATGCAGACCTTGGCGATGGGGGCCTGGTTTGTCTGGCGTGACCGCAGCGTGCTGCTGCGCATTGCCAAGGCCTGGCGCGTGTCGCTGCTGGCGGGCTGCATGGGCAGTGCAGCGTCGCTCGCCTGGTTCAGCGCCTATGCGCTGCAAAGCGCCGCATCGGTGCGTACCCTGGGCATGGTCGAGGTGGTGTTCAGCTACCTGGTCTCGCGCCGGGTGCTCAAGGAGCAGTTGCGCCGCAACGAGAAATGGGGCATTGCGCTGATGCTGGTCGGCATTGTGGTGATCTGCACCCAGCTCTAGCCCATGGGGTGGGCGCGGGCGGTGGAAATTCAGCGCCCGTCTGACATCAGAGGGTCTCGCAGGCGGCGCATCATGGTCTGCATTGCTACACGGGACCATTCCAATGACAACACCCTCCGTGCCAGGATCTGGGCCATCGGCCGCCCAGACTTCGGCCAACACCCCTCCCCATTACAGCCCTGAAGAAAAGCGCCACCGCATCTTCTCCATCATGGCGGCCTCGTCGGGCAACCTGGTCGAATGGTTTGACTTCTATGTCTATGCCTTCTCGGCCATCTACTTTGCCGCCGCCTTTTTCCCCAAGGGGGATCCCACCGTACAGCTGCTCAACACCGCCGGGGTGTTTGCCGCCGGCTTTTTGATGCGCCCCATCGGCGGCTGGCTGTTTGGCCGCATTGCCGACAAGTACGGCCGCAAGAAGTCGATGCTGATCTCGGTGACCATGATGTGCGCGGGATCCCTGGTGATTGCCTGCCTGCCCACCTATGCGCAGATTGGGGCCTGGGCGCCGTTTTTGCTGCTGATGTGCCGCTTGTTCCAGGGCCTGTCGGTGGGCGGTGAATATGGCACCACGGCCACCTATATGAGCGAAGTGGCCCTCAAGGGCCAGCGCGGCTTTTTCTCTTCGTTCCAGTATGTGACCCTGATCGGCGGCCAGTTGTTGGCCGTGCTGCTGATCGTGATTCTGGAAGCCGTGCTGACGGACGCCGAGCTGCGTGCCTGGGGCTGGCGCATACCGTTTGTCGTGGGCGCTGCGGCCGCTGTTGTGGCCATGCTGCTGCGCCGGACTCTGCATGAGACCCAGTCTACCGAGGCGATGCAGAACAAGGACACCGGCACCCTGGCCAACCTGTTCAAGCACCACTGGCGCGCCTTTGTCACCGTGCTGGGCTATACGGCCGGCGGCTCGCTGATCTTCTACACCTTCACCACCTATATGCTGAAGTACCTGGTCAACAGCGTGGGCCTGCCGATCAAGACGGCCAGCTATGTGATGACCGTGTGCCTCTTTGTGTACATGTGCATGCAGCCGCTATTTGGAGCGCTGTCCGACCGCATTGGCCGGCGCACCAGCATGATGCTGTTTGGTGCGCTGGGCGCGCTGGGCACGGTGCCGATTCTGACGACCATGCACCAGGCCTCGTCGCCAGTGACGGCCGGCCTGCTGATCCTGGTCGCGCTGGCGATTGTGAGCTTCTACACCTCGATCTCGGGCATCGTCAAAGCGGAGATGTTCCCGCCCGAAGTGCGCGCGCTGGGCGTGGGCCTGGCCTATGCGGTGGCCAATGCCATTTTTGGTGGCTCGGCCGAGTTTGTGGCGCTGGCACTGAAGAACGCCGGCCATGAAAACGCCTTCTTCTGGTATGTGTCGGTGATGATGGTGATTGCCTTTTTATTCAGCCTGCGCCTGCCCAAGCAGGCCGCCTATCTGCACCACGACCACTGATCGCCCGCAGCAGCCGGCTCGGCAGCCTCCGCTGCTGGTTTTGCGCCGCTGGCCGCTGCAAGCCGCGCCGCGCTGGGGGACAATAGCCGGGTGTGCTCCGCCCCCTCGCCATCGCCTGTTGTTCTGCCGCCGCGCCGCCGCATTGCGCATCTGGACATGGATGCCTTCTATGCCTCGGCCGAGCTGCTGCGCTATCCGCAGCTCAAGGGGCTGCCCGTCATCATTGGCGGGGGCCGCCGGGCAGAAGATGAGGCGCTCAAAGCCCGCTATGGCGATCGCCTGGACGAGATCCCGCCCGAGGCCTTTCCCCAGCTCAAGGACTATGTGGGCCGGGGCGTGATCACGACGGCCACCTACCCGGCGCGCGCCTTTGGCGTGGGCTCGGCCATGGGCATGATGAAGGCGGCCAAGCTCTGCCCGCAGGCCATTCTGCTGCCGGTGGACTTTGCGCGCTACCGGCATTTCTCACGCCAATTCAAGGCCATCATCACCGCGATGGCGCCGCAGATGGAGGACCGGGGCGTGGACGAGGTCTATATCGACTTCACCCATGTCGAAGGCGGCCAGGAGGACCATGGCCGCAGCCTGGCGCTGCGGATGCAGCAGGCCATCCATGCGGCCACGGGGCTGACCTGCTCGGTCGGGGTGGCCCCCAACAAGCAGCTGGCCAAGATGGCCAGCGAGTTCAACAAGCCCAATGGCGTGTCCATCGTGCTCGAGAGCGATCTGCAAACGATGATCTGGCCGCTGGCCTGCCGCAAGATCAATGGCGTGGGACCCAAGGCCGATGCCAAGCTGCAGGCGCTGGGAATCAGCACCTTGGGCGATCTGGCCGCCAAGGACCTGCCCTGGTTGGTGGAACACTTTGGCCGCAGCTACGGCGCCTGGCTGCATGCATCGAGCTGGGGGCGGGACAACCGGCCCGTGGTGACCGAGAGCGAGCCGGTATCGATGAGCCGCGAGACCACGTTTGACCGCGACCTGCATGCGGTGCGCGACAAGGCCGAGCTGGGCGCGATCTTTACCGAGCTGTGCCAGATGGTGGCAGCTGACCTGCAGCGCAAGGGCTATGTGGGGCGCACGATTGGCATCAAGCTGCGCTACCCGGACTTTCGCATCGCCACGCGCGACCATAGCCTGCCGCTCTATACCCAGGATGCCGCTGCCATCCGGCATGCGGCCGGCCAGTGCTTGAAGCGCGCGCCTTTGGACCAGCGCCTGCGGCTTTTGGGGGTGCGGGTGGGTGGGCTGCTGCCTTTGGAGCAGGCCTTGGCGCAAGGCCTGGTGGGCGACTGGCAGGCCATGCGCCAGGCCCAGAGCCGCCCGGCCATTGCCGAGCACAAGGCCGACCCCTACACCTTGCCGCTGTTCGGCGATCTGGACTGATTACTGGCGTGCGGTGCGGATATTGGCCGGCAGGGCCATCGGCTGGCTGGTGCGCAGCGGGTTGATGTCTAGGCCCCCCCGGCGTGTGTAGCGGGCATAGACCGTCAGGCGGATCGGCTTGCAGTGCTGCCAGATATCGACAAACATGCGCTCGACGCACTGCTCATGGAACTCGTTGTGGTTGCGAAAGCTCACGATGTACTGCAGCAGGCGTTCCTGGTCGATCGCCGGGCCGGTGTAGCTGATGCGCACGCTGCCCCAGTCGGGCTGGCCGGTGACCAGGCAGTTGCTCTTGAGCAGGCGGCTGCTGAGGGTCTCGGTCACCGGCGCCTCGTCAAAGGCGGCGCGCAGCAGCTGGGGTTGGGGCTGGTAGTGTTCGCAGTCGATGTCCAGCCGGTCCAGGTTCAGGCCGTCGAGCTCTTGCAGTGGCAAGGTGTCGAACAGCTCGGGGTCGATCATCTGCACGCCGACCGAGGCCTGGTAGGGCGCGCCGCGCCATACGGCTTCGCTGATATCGGCGAGCAGCTTGGCGCGTACCTCATCGACTGAGCCAAAGCGGCTGTTGTTGAAGCTGTTGAGGTAGAGCTTGAAGGACTTGCTCTCGACGATGTTGGGCGTCTCGCAAGGGATGGTGAAGCTCACCAGCGCCACCTGGGGCTTGCCGCGCAGGTTGAGCCAGGAGACCTCATAGGCCGTCCACAGGTCGGCGCCAAAAAAGGGCAGCTTGTCGGCTTGCAGGCCGATCTCGTCGCGCTTGGCCTGGCGCGGCAGTGGAAAGAGCAGGGTGGGGTCGTACTGGTCGATGTACGCGGAGCGCTGGCCCAGGGGCGATTGCTCGGGCGAAGGAGAGACGGTCATGCTGTGGAACAAAAAGCGGCCGCTGCCGGCGCGGGGCCCGGCGGCGGCTGCGGTTTACTTGAATTCGCCCTCGCGCAACCACTTGGTGGCGATCCATTTCTCGCCGGCAATCACCGGTGAGCCGCCATGCAGGCTCTTGGTTGCGGGGTCGGGCGCAGGGTAGCTGAAGAACACCGCATTGCCGCGGCGCGGCGCGACTTCCAGCCCCACATCGGGGAAGCTGGTGCCGCCGCCAGCTTGCGGGTTGTTCAGGTAGATCACCAAGGTGGCCAGGCGCTGGCCGCCACGCTTCAAAATCGTCGGCGTGCCGGGCTGGGTCGGGTCGAAGTAGTCGTAGTGCGGCTTGTACTCGGCGCCAGGCCGGTAGTGCAGCACCTGCAGGCCTTCGCCATGGTTTTCCGGCCAGTTGACCAGCTTGGCGATGCGGCGCTCCAGCGCGGCGACGGCGGGCGTTTCCTCGCGCTGGAAGAACATGCCGTCGCTGGTGCGGTCGGCATTGACTTCTTCGCCGCCAGTCTTGGTCTCGACGGTCAGCGAGCGCTGCATGCGCGGCTCGGCCGCCGCAATGATGGCGTCGCACTCCTCGTCGGACAGCAGGTTGCCGAACACGACGACGCGCGGGTGCTGCAGGGCCAGCAGCACGCTGACCTCGCGGTCACCGACATCGATGCTGGAGGGCGATTGGCCCAGGCTGGGCTCGGGCAGGGGACGGGATAGGGCAGCTGGCTGGGAGGCCGCCGCAGCGGTCCCCTGGCTCGCCTGCAACTGCGCGAGGTGCTCGGTCAGCACCGATTCCATCGCGGACTCGGCGACATCGGCGTTCCAGCCGGCATCGCACATCGCTTTGAAGACGCGGTCGGCGCTGACGCCGGCGCTGGCCTGATCAATGATCCAGGCGCGCAGTTCCGGGGTGAGGGGTTGCGAGGCTGTCATCAGATTCCTTTCGCGGCCCATTGTGCATCAAAGTCGCATCAATCGACTTTGCGCCTGAACACGAAATGGTCTTCGCTCGATGCCTCGGGCGTGAAGGCATAGCCCGCGGTGCTGAACTTCTTCAAGGCCGCCGGCGTCTTGGTCTGGTGCTCGATGGCGTAGCGCGCCATCATGCCGCGTGCCTTCTTGGCAAAGAAGCTGATGATCTTGTACTGGCCGTTCTTGTAGTCTTCAAAGCTGCAGTCGATGACGCGGGCGCGCAGCACCTTGCGGTCGACCGATTTGAAGTACTCCTGCGAGGCCAGGTTGACGACGACGGGCTTGTCTTCGTCCGCCTGCTGCGCATTGAGGTAGTCGGCGATCTGCGTGCCCCAGAAGTGGTAGAGGTTGCTGCCCTGGTCGGTTGCCAGGCGCGTGCCCATCTCCAGCCGGTAGGGCTGCATCAGGTCGAGCGGGCGCAGCACGCCGTAGAGGCCGCTGAGCATGCACAGGTGGGACTGCGCCCAGTCGAGCTGCTTGGCGCTCAAGCTGGGGGCCTGCAGGCCGTCGTAGACATCGCCGTTGAAGGCCATGATGGCCTGGCGCGCGTTCTTGCTGCTGAACTTGGGCGACCAGGCCTCATAGCGGGCCACATTCAGCGCAGCGAGCTTGTCGCTGATGTCCATCAGGCTGGCAATCTGCTGGGGCGACTGCGTGCGCAGCACTGCAATCAAGGCCTTGGACTGGGGAATGAACTGGGGCTGTGTGCTGGCCAGGCCGGCGGGCAGCGGGGTTTCATAGTCCAGAGATTTGGCAGGCGAGAGCAGAAACAGCATCAGGGGCTCCATCAATGAAACAGGCCGGATCGCTCCGGCCTGAGGGTTGCGGGGTCAGCAGTTTTTAAGCGGATTCGCGCTCAAAAGGCAGCACCAGGTTGGTCAGATCCTTGCGCGTTTCGACAAGGATCAGCGGGCCCTGGTCGATCTGCACCACGGGCTGGCGCTCACGCGGCACATGCACGGGCTTGGGCTCGGCCGCAATGGCCGCTTGCACCGCGGCAATCTTGTCGGCATCGGAGTTGATCCATTGCAGACCTGCGGTGCTGGCGATCTGGTGCAGGGCATCCAGTGGCAGGCTGTAGCTGGCAATCGCTGGCAGGCCGGCCTTGGCAGGCTCGGCGGCGACGGGCGCAGGGGCAGCAACCGGTGCTGCTGCGACAGGCGCTGCAGGCACGACAGGGGCCACAGCGGCGACAACGGCCACGGGTGCTGCTTCCGGAGCGGCAACCGCTGCCTCGGCTTGCGCCACAGGGGCGGGAGCCGCTGCAGCATCGGCCACATCAGCCACGGCGGGCGATGGGGCTTCTACTGGTGCGGCAGCTGGCGCTGCGTTGAAGTAGCTGCGGCGGGGTGCCTCGTCGCCATCTTGCGGCACGGTGGAGGCGGCAGGGGCGGCATCGGCGCCAAAGCCCGAGTCAGCGGCGGCATTGTCGCCTTCGGCTTGCTCGTCACGGCCATTGCGCTCGCGCTCACCACGGTTGCGGCGGTCGCGGCCATAGCGGTCACGCGAGCGGCGCTCACGGCGCTCTGGCGTTGCGCCATCTGCATCAGCGGCTGGGGCCGGCTGGTTACCGGTCTCCAGGTCCAGCGATGGCAGGGAGGCGATCACCGCATCGGCGTTGATGGGTGCCGGTGCCACGGCGTTGAGGGGCTGGGCCGCCTCGTCACCGTTGTTGCGGCGGTCCTGGCGCTCACCACGTTCAGCACCACGGTCGCGGCGGCCTTCACGCGGCTCGCGGGGAGCGCGCTCGGGGCGGGGTGCGCGTTCCTGGCGCTCGCCATTGGCGGCGGCGTTGTCGCCGGCTTGTGGGTTCAGCGGGGCGTCGTCACGGCGGTTGCGCTCCTGGCGGTCACCGCGCTCACCACGGCGGTTGCGGCCTTCCTGGTCGCCACTACGGGGGCTGCGGCTGCCGTCGGCTGCGCCGTTGTTGCCACGGCCATTGCGCTCACCGCGTTCACCTTCGGCGCGCTCGCCACGGGCTGGGCGGTTGCCATCCTTGCGCTCACCCCGGTCGCCGCGCTCTGCACGGTCACCTCGGCCGCCACGGTTGTTGGCGTTGCGGCCATCGCGGTTTTCACGGCGGGCCTCGCCAGCAGGTGCTGCTGCAGGTGCAGGCACGGGCGCTGGTGCGGGTTCAGGGGCCATGCCGAAGAAGCGCTTGAGCCAGGCGAAGAAGCCCTTTTGCGGGGCAGCCACCGGTGCGGCAGCAGGCGCTGCGGCGGGGGTGCCAGCGGGCTTGCCGTTTTGCGGGCTGGCCGTACGGGCAGCGGGCGCTGGGCGTGGCTCGGCAATCGGTGCCGGTGCATCGGGCAGCACGCCCTTGATGACGGGGGTCTGCTTGTTGGTCGGCTCTTGCGAGCGGCGGGTAAAGCCCAGGCTTTCCTCTTCGGGGTCGGCCAGCTTGTAGCTCGCTTCCATCGAGTCCAGACGCGGGTCGTCGTGCTTCATGCGCTCGAGCTTGTAGTGCGGGGTCTCCAGCGCCTTGTTGGGCACCATGGTGACGGACACGCGCTGCTTGAGCTCGATCTTCTGGATTTCGGTGCGCTTTTCGTTGAGCAGGAAGGAGGCAACTTCGACAGGCACCTGGCAGTTCACCGCTGCCGTGTTGTCCTTCATCGACTCTTCCTGGATGATGCGCAGGATCTGCAGCGCGGAGCTTTCCGCATCGCGGATGTGGCCGGAGCCGCCGCAGCGTGGGCAGTTGATGTGGGCGCCCTCGCTCAGCGCCGGCTTGAGGCGCTGGCGGCTCATCTCCATCAGGCCGAACTTGCTGATGGTGCCGAACTGCACGCGGGCACGGTCCTGGCGCAGCGCGTCACGCAGGCGGCTTTCCACATCGCGGCGGTTCTTCGACTCTTCCATGTCGATGAAGTCGATCACGATCAGGCCGCCCAGGTCGCGCAGGCGCATCTGGCGGGCCACTTCGTCAGCGGCTTCCAGGTTGGTGCGGGTGGCGGTTTCCTCGATGTCGCCGCCCTTGATGGCACGGGCCGAGTTCACGTCGATGGAGACCAGCGCTTCGGTGTGGTCGATCACGATGGCGCCGCCCGATGGCAGCGTCACGGTGCGCGAGTAGGCCGACTCGATCTGGTGCTCGATCTGGAAGCGGCTGAACAGCGGCGCATCATCGCGGTAGCGCTTGACGCGGGCAGCATGCTCAGGCATCACATGGGCCATGAACTGCTGGGCTTGTTCATAAATGTCATCGGTGTCGATCAGGATGTCGCCGATGTCATTGTGGAAATAGTCGCGGATCGCGCGGATCACCAGGCTCGATTCCTGGTAGATCAGGAAGGCGCCCTTGCCCGACTTGGCAGCGCCGTCGATGGCACCCCAGAGCTTGAGCAGGTAGTTCAGGTCCCATTGCAGCTCAGGCGCGCTGCGGCCAATGCCGGCCGTGCGCGCGATGATGGACATGCCCTTGGGGTACTCGAGCTGGTCCATGGCCTCCTTGAGCTCGGCGCGCTCGTCGCCTTCGATGCGGCGCGAGACACCACCACCCCGGGGGTTGTTGGGCATCAGCACCACATAGCGGCCTGCCAGCGAGATGAAGGTGGTCAGGGCCGCGCCCTTGTTGCCACGCTCTTCCTTCTCGACCTGGACGATCAGCTCCTGGCCTTCCTTGATCACATCATTGATGCGGGCCTGGCTGGGGGAGACGCCTTCGGCGAAATACTGTTTGGAGATTTCCTTGAAGGGCAGAAAGCCGTGGCGGTCTTCGCCGTAGTCGACAAAACAGGCTTCCAGAGAGGGCTCGACCCGGGTAACAACGGCTTTGTAGATATTGCCTTTGCGTTGTTCGCGGCCTTCGATTTCAATTTCGTAGTCCAGCAGCTTTTGGCCATCAACAATGGCGAGGCGGCGCTCTTCAGCTTGCGTGGCGTTGATCAGCATCCGTTTCATGATGCGCGTCCTTCGTAATGCGGGACAGGCTGCCTTTGTCAGTCAGGCACCTGTCTCCAATCCCAACAATAAACAGGCTCTTACTGGAGCCACAGATGCCGGGACAGACGCAGAGAAACGAAAGAATTCACAGAGCGTGTCATGTTTGCTGGTAATACTTATGTCAGCACAGGGGATCTAGGCACGCGGGAGAGGGCATGTAAATAAGCAGCCAGCCAGCGCTGGGCTGCCTCCGGCTGGAATATTTGCCCTGAGAACATGCGCACAGCGGGCACAGCAAGACGCACTGGCGCACAGCTGCTGCTGTGCCAGAGAGTTGCCATCCAAGCCCACAAAATCAACATGTTTGGTGTGAAGACGATCAGCTGGGCGGGGCCTGGTTGCAGGCCTTTGCGACAGCTGTCGCCAAAAATCTGTTTTTTCGTTGTTTCAATGTGTCTGTCCGCCTGATTCACTTGGCGTCCCCTGCGCAATCTTTTGGTATGCAGGTGGGGCGGCAAGGCGATCAGCCAGACATCGACCGGCCTGTGCGGGTACTGGTGGGTGAATTAAACTGCTCACCGGTAAACCAATAACTCTATCGCGCAGGTGAAACATATTATAGGGGGCAAACCGGGCGAGCCCCGTAGTCCACAAGCACCCCCAGTGGCTGTAAGGCTGGTCGAGGTCCATCCCGACGACGCAGGCCAGCGCCTGGACAATTTTCTGATGCGCCACCTCAAGGGCGTACCCAAGACCCATGTCTACCGCATCATCCGCCAGGGTGAAGTCCGTATCAACAAGGGCCGCGCGACAGCGGACACTCGCGTCCAGCCCGGCGATGTGGTGCGGATTCCGCCGGTGCGCGTCGCAGCAAAACCTGAAGAAGCGGAGCGCGCGGTGCCAGCTAGGGAGTTTCCCTTGTTGCTCGATGACGATGTCATGCTGGCGATCAACAAACCCGCTGGTGTGGCCGTGCATGGCGGCTCGGGCGTCAGCTTTGGCGTGATCGAGCAGCTGCGCCGCGCCCACCCCGATGCCCGCTTTCTGGAGCTGGTGCACCGGCTCGACCGCGAAACCTCAGGCATCCTGCTGGTGGCCAAGAAGCGCTCGGCGCTGACCCATCTGCAGGACCAGTTCCGCGAGCGGGAGACGGGCAAGACCTACCTGGCGCTGGTCATCGGCGAATGGCCGGCCAACAAGAAGGTGATCGACACCCCCTTGCGCAAATACCTGCTGCCCGATGGCGAGCGCCGCGTGCGCGCCACCACGGCCGACGACCCCGAGGGCATGCGCTCGGTCTCGCTGGTCAAGGTGCAACAGGTGTTTGCGGCCCGGCACCTGCTGGGCCTGCCAGCGATGAGCCTGCTGGAGGTGACGATCAAGACCGGCCGCACCCACCAGATCCGGGTGCACCTGGCCAGCAGCGGCCATGCAATTGCCGGCGATGAGAAATATGGCGACTTCGATCTGAACAAGCGCCTGGCCAAGCACGGCCTCAAGCGCATGTTCCTGCACGCCTGGCGCCTGCAGTTCAACCACCCGCAGACGGCAGAGCGTGTGCAACTGGGTGCCGAGCTGCCGCCGGAGCTGGCAGACTTTGTGGCGGCGGCCTTCGCGGCCGATTGATGAATTTTGTGACAGCTAGAGAAAGAGCACCCGATGGCCCGCCAATTTGACCTGATTGCCTTTGACTGGGATGGCACCTTGTTTGACTCGACGGCGGCCATTGCGCTGTCGATCCAGGATGCGGTGCGGGATGTGGGGGGGACGGTGCCCAGCCTGGCGGATGCCAAGTATGTGATCGGCATGAGCCTGCAAAGCGCGCTGCGCCATGCCGCGCCCGATGTTCCGGAGGACCAGATGGTGGCGCTGACCAACCGCTACCGCCTGCACTTCCTCAAGCGCCAGGAGCAGGTGACCTTGTTTGACGGCGTGCTGGAGCTGCTGGACCAACTGACCGCCAGCGGCCACCTGCTGGCCATTGCCACCGGCAAGAACCGCCGGGGACTGGATCGGGTGCTGGATACGACCTTGCTCAAGGGGCGCTTCCATGCGACGCGCACCTCGGACGAGACGGCTGGCAAGCCCCATCCGCTGATGCTGCAGGAGCTGATGGCCGAGCTGGATGTGGCGCCCGAGCGGCTGCTGATGGTGGGGGACACCACGCATGACCTGCAAATGGCCGTCAATGCTGGCTGCGCCAGCGTGGGGGTGAGCTATGGCGCCCACCACCATGCGGGTTTTGAGGCCTTCAAGCCCTTGTATATCGCCCATACCGTTGCTGAACTGCAACAGTGGATGGCGGATCATGCCTAGCTATGGTGCAATTACTGTCTGTATGTACAGTCAGATGAACCTCGGTGAACAGGTGCGGTGATGGCGGAAGTACCGGCGCAGATGATTGCCTTGTGCCAGAGCGATGCGCTGCTGCACGGTGGGCGCGCGGTGGCCTTTGATGTGGTCTATGCCGGGCAGACCTGCCAGGCCTTTGCCATCCGCTACCACGCGGGAGTCCACGCCTATCTGAACCGCTGCACCCATGTGGCGATGGAGATGGACTACCAGCCGGGGCGTTTTTTCGACGACACAGGTAATTGGTTGCTCTGCGCCACCCACGGCGCCGCCTATGTGCCCGATACTGGAGCCTGTGCCGGCGGTCCCTGTCGTGGCGGTTTGGTCAAGGTTGCGCTGAGTGAGAGTGATGGCGTGGTCTATTGGCACACGGATAACCGTCTCCAACCTCTTGATTTTTAAGATGAACCCCATGGACAACAACCCTCAGCACAATCCGCCGCCGGCGCCCGACCTGTGGGGGCAGACGGCCGCTGCGGCGTCTGCCGCTGCCGCAGCACCCAGCCCGGGCTGGGAGCGCTCGGTGCTGGAGCGCCTGGCCTTTGACACGCTCAAGGAGCAGCGCGCAGCGCGCCGCTGGAAGATTTTCTTCCGCCTGGTCTGGCTGGGTCTGGTGGTTGCGTTTGTCAGCTACCTGTTTGGCTCGGACGGATCGGCCGCCAAGACCTCGACCGAGCACACGGCTGTTGTCGAGCTCAAGGGGGAGATCGCCTCCGGCGCGGACGCCAGTGCCGAATTTGTGATTGCAGCCCTGCGCACCGCTTTTGAAGATGACGGCGCCAAGGCCGTGGTGCTGCTGATCAACTCGCCCGGCGGCAGTCCTGTGCAGGCGGGCATGATCAATGACGAGATCGTGCGCCTCAAGGCCCAGTACAAGAAGCCGATGTATGCGGTGGTCGAGGAGTCCTGCGCCTCTGCTGCGTATTACATTGCCTCTGCGGCTGACAGCATCTATGTCGACAAGGCCAGCATCGTGGGCAGCATTGGCGTGCTGATGGATGGCTTTGGTTTTACCGGCACGATGGACAAGCTGGGGGTGGAGCGCCGCTTGCTCACCGCTGGCGCCAACAAGGGCATGCTCGATCCATTCAGCCCCATGAACGACAAGCAAAAGGCCTATGCGCAGCAGATGCTGAGCCAGATCCACCAGCAGTTCATCCAGGTGGTGCGCCAGGGCCGGGGTGACCGTTTGAAGGAAACCGAGGACACGTTCAGCGGCCTGTTCTGGACGGGCCAGGAGGCCGTAAAGCTGGGCCTGGCCGATGGCCTGGGCAGCCTCGACCAGGTGGCCCGCGATGTCGTGGGTGCCGAAGAGGTGGTGGATTACACCCGCCGCGACAATGTGGCCGAGCGCTTTGCCAAGCGTTTTGGTGCCTCGGTCGGCGCGGGCGCGGTCGGCACCCTGCGCTCGATGTCGCTGCTGCCCAGCGTGCGCTGACAGCCTTCAAGGCTTGAATGACAAAGCGGTGCCGAGGCACCGCTTTTTTCATGGGCGTGCCGCAACGGCTGCAGCCATTAACAAGCCTTAGCGGCCAATGGCAAACACCATGGGGGTGCGGTTGTCCAGGTGGGTGTTGAGCGGCTTCCACTGCTTGACCAGGCGGCTTTGCGTGTTGGCACTCTCCAGGGTCAATCCGCTGGAGATGGACAGGCGTGTGTTGGGCTGCAGGGTCTGCAGCAAGGCGCCCAGCAGCGCCTGGTTGCGGTAGGGCGTCTCGATGAAGATCTGGGTCTGGCCCTGGCGCAGCGCCAGTTGCTCGAGCTCGCGCAGGCGGGTGCTGCGATCGGAGGCATCGCTGGGCACATAGCCGACGAATGCAAAGTTCTGGCCGTTGAGTCCGCTGGCGGCCAGTGCCAACAGCAGCGAGGTGGGACCAACCAGCGGCACCACGTCGATGCCCGCGTCATGGGCGGCGCGCACCACCGAGCTGCCGGGGTCGGCAATCGCGGGCATGCCCGCTTCGCTCACCAGGCCCACATCATGGCCTAGCAGCGCAGCGGCAATCAGGCTGCTGCTGTCGCTGCCAGTGCTGGTCTGCGGGAGGTGGTCGCCTTTTTTATGGGCTTCGCGCGGCAGCTCGGCAATATCTTGCTGCTGCAGCGGCAGGGCCAGGGGGGCCACGGCATCCACCCGCTTGAGAAAGGCGCGGCAGCTTTTGGCGTTCTCGCAGACCCAGTGGGTGATGCGGGCGGCGGCTTGCACGGTGTGCAGCGGCAGCACATCGGTCAGCGGCGCCTCGGTGGCGCAGCCAAAATCGAGCGGGGTGGGCACCAGGAACAGGCGGCCTTTGGTGGTTTGTTGGTTCATGGCAACACCAATCCGGCAGCGCGCAGCAAACGGGCTGTGCGTATCAAGGGCAGGCCGATCAAGGCGGTGGGGTCGTCGCTCTCGATGGCGTCGAGCAGGGTGATGCCCAGGCCTTCGCTCTTGGCGCTGCCCGCGCAGTCATAGGGCGTTTCTGCCAGCAGATAACGCTCGATCTCAGCGTCTTCGAGCGGGCGGAACACCGTGCGCACCACAGCGGTATCGGCCTGCGCAAAGCCAGTGGCCTGGCAGACCACGGCCACGGCGGTGTGGAACTGCATGCTTTGCCCGCTCATCGCACGCAGCTGCGCCACGGCCTTGTCATGCACCATCGGCTTGCCCAGCGGCTGGCCGTGCAGGTCGGCGACCTGGTCTGAGCCGATCACGATGGCATCGGGGTACTGGGCGGCCACCGCATGGGCCTTGGCCAGCGCCAGGCGCAGCGCCAGCGCGGCCGGGCTTTCGCCGGGCTGTGGGGTTTCATCCACATCGGGCGAGGCGGTCTCGAACGGCAGGCGAAAGCGCGACAGGAGCTCCCGCCGGTAGCGGGAGGTGGAGCCCAGTACAAGGGCGCGGGGCATCAGGGATTCAGACATGCCCAGATTCTCTTACACTGGCGCGCATGACAAAGGAATTTTCAGTCAATCGCCTTGAGATCAAGGCTTTTGCCCACCAAAACGCTTCGCTGGAAGGTGAGTTGCCCCTGGGGCAGCTGGCCCGCTTGCTGGCCGAAGACCAGCGCGGCGAGGCCGCTGCGGCCGAGCCCGTGCGCTGGGTGCTCGATGGTGAATGGGTGGAATCGACCGGCGGCCCCGGCCAGGCCTGGCTGCACCTGCATGCCGAAACCCAGGTGCAGCTGCAGTGCCAGCGCTGCATGCGCCCGGTGGATGTGGCGGTGGAAAGCAGCCGCTCCTTCCGCTTTGTGAAGGACGAGGCCACGGCGGCAGCGCTCGATGACGAGAGCGAAGAAGATGTGCTGGTGCTGGCGCCCCAGATCGATGCGCTGGAGCTGATCGAGGATGAGTTGCTGATGGCACTGCCTATGGTGCCGATGCACGAGGTCTGCCCGGTGGATGTGAAGCTGGAGTCCGCCACCCAGGATTTTGACGACCGCCCTGCGGAAAAAGCCAATCCCTTCGCGGCGCTGGCATCGCTGCGCATCGATAAAAACCAATCCTAGTTCGGGTGGCTTGAAGCCTGCTTGCGATCTTTGCTATAATTTGAGGCTTCGCGCGAATCCCTCGTGTCTTTAATGGGCTAGTCGCGTAAATTTCGGGCATGCGTTTGTGATTGCGCAGGCCATGTCACCAACCCTTTCAAGACTCAGGAGCCATCATGGCTGTTCAACAAAACAAGAAATCCCCTTCCAAGCGCGGCATGCACCGTTCGCACAACGCACTGAACGTGCCTGGCATCGCTGTGGAACCCACCACCGGTGAAACCCACATGCGCCACCACATCAGCCCCAACGGTTTCTACCGTGGCCGCCAAGTGCTGAAGAACAAGTCGGAAGCCTAAGCCATAGCTGTATAAAAAAGGCCCGCAGCTACATAGTAGCGCGGGCCTTTTTTATTTCTTGCCAGTTTGCGGCGCGCTGCGCGCCGAGCTGGAACTCGGTGCGAACAACGTCAAAGAATTACCGAACGAATGATCACACTGGCCGTGGATTGCATGGGTGGGGACGCAGGTATCCGTGTCACGCTACCCGCATGCAAGAAGTTTTTGGATAGCCACCCTGATGCCCATCTGTTGATGGTCGGGCAGGCTGAGGCATTGCAGTCTTTTCAGCACGAGCGTGCCACCATCGTGCCTGCAAGCGAAGTGGTCACTATGGATGACCCGGTGGAAGTGGCCCTGCGCAAGAAGAAGGATTCTTCGATGCGGGTGGCCATCAGCCAGGTGAAGACAGGCGCCGCACTGGCGGCCGTGTCGGCGGGCAATACCGGGGCGCTGATGGCCATTGCCCGTTATGTGCTCAAGACGCTGGAGGGCATCGACCGCCCAGCTATCGCCACCCAACTTCCCCACGCCAAGGGCGGCGCCACCACGGTGCTGGACCTGGGCGCCAATGTGGATTGCAGTGCAGAGCATCTGCTGCAGTTCGCCGTCATGGGCTCGGCCTTGGTCAGCGCCCTGGAAAACAAAGAAAACCCCACCGTCGGCCTGCTCAATATTGGTGAAGAAGCCATCAAGGGCAGCGAGGTCATTAAGCGCGCCGGCGAGCTGCTGCGCACCGCTGGCCAGTCGGGTTACCTCAATTTTTACGGCAATGTCGAAGGCAATGACATCTTCAAGGGCACGGTCGATATCGTGACCTGTGATGGATTTGTCGGCAATGTCGCGCTCAAGGCCAGCGAAGGCGTTGCCAGCATGATCAGCAACGGGCTCAAACAAGAGTTCAAGCGCAACCTGCTCACGAAGATCGCCGCAGTGATCGCTTACCCGGTGCTGGCGCGCTTGATGAAGCGGGTGGACCACCGCCGCTACAATGGGGCTGCATTGCTCGGATTGC
Source organism: Comamonas sp. MYb69 (assembly GCF_037479315.1). Taxonomy (NCBI): domain Bacteria; kingdom Pseudomonadati; phylum Pseudomonadota; class Betaproteobacteria; order Burkholderiales; family Comamonadaceae; genus Comamonas; species Comamonas sp. MYb69. Next base: position 23,903 of record NZ_JBBGZG010000006.1, on the reverse strand, counting down.
GCGGCCTGGTTTTCAAAAGCCATGGCTCGGCCGACGCGGTGGCGTATGAGCATGCCTTGCGGCGCGCCTATGATGCCGCCCGCAATGATTTGCTGGGGCGTGTGCAAACCAAGATTCAGACGGCAGCGCCCCTGCTGATGTCGGCAGACAGCAATGCTGCTGCCAAAACCGTGACGTCTCCTACCTGAATTCGATGAGTATTTATTCCCGCATTATCGGCACTGGCAGCTACTTGCCGCCACGTCGTGTCACCAATGATGAGTTGGCCGCTGAGATGGCCACGCGCGGTCTGGAAACCTCCGACGAGTGGATTGTGGAGCGCACCGGTATCAAGGCGCGCCATTTTGCAGCGCCTGATGTCGTAGCCAGCGATCTGGCGCTGGAGGCCTCGAAGAACGCGCTCCAGGCCGCCAATATCCAGGCCAGCGATATCGACCTGATCATCGTCGCAACCTCGACGCCGGACATGGTCTTCCCCTCGACCGCCGCGATCCTGCAGCACAAGCTGGGCATTGCCAATGGCTGCCCGGTGTTTGACATGCAGGCGGTGTGCAGCGGTTTTGTCTACGCACTGACGGTGGCGGACTCGATGATCAAGTCCGGCAGCGCCAAGCGCGTGCTGGTGGTGGGTGCCGAGGTATTCAGCCGCATTCTGGACTTCAATGACCGCACCACCTGCGTGCTGTTTGGCGATGGCGCCGGCGCTGTGGTGCTGGAGGCGTCTGACAAGCCCGGCATCCTGGCCACCGAGTTGCATGCCGATGGCAGCCATGTCGACATTCTGTGCGTGCCGGGCAATGTCTCGGGTGGCCAGGTGATTGGCTCGCCGCTGCTGCGCATGGATGGCCAGGCGGTGTTCAAGCTCGCCGTCGGTGTGCTGGACAAGGCCGCACGCGCCGCGCTGGAAAAGGCGAACATGCAGGAAGCCGATATCGATTGGCTGATTCCGCACCAGGCCAACCTGCGCATCATGATGAGCACGGCGCGCAAGCTCAAACTCGCGCCGGAGAAGGTCGTCGTCACCGTCGACCAGCATGGCAATACTTCGGCGGCCTCGATCCCGTTGGCGCTGGACCACGCCGTGCGCAGCGGCCAGGTCAAGCCCGGGCAGAATGTGATGCTCGAAGGCGTGGGCGGTGGCTTCACCTGGGGTGCGGTGCTGCTGACGATGTAGCAAGTCTCGGCGTTGCCGAGACCGCTGTCATCCGCTGATTGATAAAAAACTGATTGAACCGAGACATGAGCGCTTTTGCATTTGTATTTCCGGGCCAAGGCTCGCAGTCTGTGGGCATGCTCGATGCCTGGGGTGGCCACCCCGCCGTTGTCCAGGCGCTGCAGGAAGCCTCTGATGCGCTGGGCGAAGACCTGGGCGCGCTGATCCAGAACGGCCCCAAAGAAACGCTGGCGCTGACCGCCAACACCCAGCCCGTGATGCTGGTCGCTGGTGTGGCGGCATGGCGTGTCTGGCAAGCCGAAGGCGGCCCCATGCCGATAGCGGTTGCTGGCCACTCGCTGGGCGAGTATTCCGCCCTGGTGGCTGCCGGTGTGCTGACCCTGAGCCAGGCCGCGCCGCTGGTGCGCCTGCGGGGCGCTGCCATGCAAGAGGCCGTGCCTGTGGGTGCTGGCGCCATGGCGGCAGTGCTGGGCCTGGATGCCGACAAGGTCAAGGCCGTGTGCGCCCAGGTGACGGCCCAACTGGGCGGCACTGAGGTGGTCGAGGCGGTGAACTTCAACGACCCTGGCCAGACGGTCATCGCCGGCTCCAAGGCTGCGGTGGAAGCGGCCAGCCTGGCCGTGAAGGAAGCCGGTGCCAAGCGCGCGCTGCCGCTGCCCGTGTCTGCGCCTTTCCATTCCAGCCTGATGAAGCCCGCCGCTGAAAAGCTCAAGCTGGCGCTAGCAGAGCTGCAACTGGCTGCGCCCCAGATTCCGGTGCTCAACAACATCGATGTGGCGCTGCCTACCGATGCCGATGCCATCCGTGATGCGCTCTACCGCCAGGCCTTTGGCCCTGTGCGCTGGGTTGAGTGCGTGCAGCGCCTGCGTGCGCTGGGCGCCACCCACCTGGTCGAATGCGGCCCGGGCAAGGTGCTCACCGGCATGACCAAGCGCATCGACCCCGAACTCGTCGGTGTGGCCCTGTATGATCCCGCCACTTTGCAAGAAACCAAAGGAGCCATTGCATGACGGAAACCACCTCAACCGCCAAAGTTGCCCTCGTTACTGGCGCATCGCGCGGCATTGGCGCCGCCATTGCCCAGGCACTCGGCGCTGCCGGCTACCAGGTGATCGGCACGGCAACCACCGAAGACGGCGCTGCCAAGATCTCGCAAGCGCTGTCGGCCTTTGCCGGCTCGCGTGGCGTGGCACTGGATGTGAACGATGGCGCTGCCGTTGACGCGCTGATTGACAGTCTGGTCAAGACCCAGGGCGGTCTGCATGTGCTGGTCAACAACGCCGGTATCACCCGCGACACCTTGGCCATGCGCATGAAGGACGAGGACTGGGATGCCGTGCTGGGCACCAATCTGAAGGCCGTGTTCGGTGCCAGCCGCGCCGCCATCCGTCCGATGATGAAGCAGCGTTTTGGCCGTATCATCAGCATCACCAGTGTGGTGGGTGCATCGGGCAATGCCGGTCAGGCCAACTACGCGGCCGCCAAGGCGGGTGTGGCAGGTATGACGCGCTCGCTGGCCAAGGAGCTGGGCAGCCGTGGCATCACGGTCAACTGCGTGGCGCCTGGTTTCATCGAGACCGATATGACGGCCCAGTTGCCCGAAGAGCAGAAGAAAGCACTTCAGTCGCAGATTGCCTTGGGCAAGCTGGGACAGCCGCAAGACATTGCCAACGCTGTGGTCTATTTGGCCTCAGATGGCGCCGGTTATGTGACCGGGCAGGAGTTGCATGTCAATGGCGGCATGTATATGTAGATTTGACGAAAGTTGAATGCCGTTTCCTCGCGACGGCAAGTTGCACTCAGGTATTGCTGAAGCAGCTAGAATCGCGGGTTCATTCACAACCCCCAGAGGGAAACCATGAGCGATATCGAAGCACGTGTCAAGAAAATCATCGCCGAGCAACTCGGCGTGGAAGAGTCTCAAGTAACGAACGAAAAGGCTTTTGTAGCCGACCTGGGCGCTGACTCGCTGGACACCGTGGAACTGGTGATGGCTTTGGAAGATGAGTTCGAGATCGAGATCCCTGACGAAGACGCAGAGAAGATCACGACGGTGCAGAACGCCATCGACTACGCCAACAGCCACCAAAAGGCTTAATTGATTGCGCATGCACTTGGCGCCCTTGTGGCGCAAGTGTCTTGCTGCCAATCTTCCGAGAGATCAACAAGAAAGTTGTAACGCATGAGTCGCCGTCGCGTCGTCGTGACTGGTCTGGGTTGCATCAGCCCCGTGGGTAACACGGTTGCTGAAGCCTGGTCCAACATTTTGGCCGGTCAATCCGGCATTGACCTCATTACCAAGTTCGACACCACCGATTTCAGCTGCAAGATTGCAGGTGAGGTCAAAGGTTTCGATCTTGAGTCCTATATGAGTGCCAAGGAAGCACGCACGATGGACTCCTTCATTCATTACGGCATTGCCGCTGCCCAAGAGGCAGTGAAAGACGCCGGCCTGCCTTTGGGCGAGGCACTGGATGAAGAGCTCGCAACTCGTATTGGCTGTGTGATTGGTTCTGGTATTGGTGGCCTGCCACTGATCGAGAACACGCACGGTGAGTATGAGCGCCGTGGTGCGCGTCGCATCACGCCTTTCTTTGTTCCCGCGTCCATTATCAATATGGTCGCAGGTCATGTATCGATGCGTTTTGGCTTCAAGGGCCCGAACCTGTCGGTGGTGACTGCTTGCACGACAGGTTTGCACTGCATTGGTGAAGCCGGTCGCATGATTGAGTACGGCGATGCCGACGTCATGATTGCAGGTGGTACCGAAGCAACTGTTTCTCCATTGGGTGTGGGGGGGTTCGCAGCCATGCGCGCGCTGTCCACACGCAATGACGATCCCAAGGCGGCATCGCGCCCCTGGGACAAGGGCCGTGATGGCTTTGTGCTGGGTGAGGGTGCCGGTATCGTCGTGCTCGAAGAGTACGAACATGCCAAGGCCCGTGGTGCCAAGATCTATGCCGAGTTGCTGGGTTATGGCATGAGCGCTGACGCCGGTCACATGACCGCGCCCAATATGGACGGCCCGCGCCGCGCCATGCTGGCCGCTCTGCGCAATGCAGGTGTCAACGCCGACCAGGTGGACTACCTCAATGCCCACGGCACCTCCACGCCGCTGGGAGACCTCAATGAGACCAATGCCATCAAGGCCGCCATGGGCGAGCACGCCAAGAAACTGGTGGTCAGCTCGACCAAGTCCATGACCGGCCATTTGCTCGGTGGTGCTGGCGGTCTGGAAAGCGTCTTTACCGTGATGGCCTTGAAGGACCAGAAGATTCCCCCGACCATCAACCTGGTGGACCAGGATCCGGAATGCGACCTGGACTACTGCGCGAACACCGCGCGCGACGCCAAGCTGGACATCGCCGTCAAGAACAACTTTGGTTTTGGCGGCACCAACGGCACCTTGGTGTTCAAGCGGGTTTGATGCGGGTTGGCGCCTGGTGCGCCGCCCCAGTCACGCTTCGATAAGGCCTCTGTGACAGAGGCCTTTGTTGTTTTTGCGCTGCCCCGGTCAACACGGTGTTGGAGCTGCTACACGGGGGTTTGCCCTGCGGGATCGCTGATGGGTGCATTGCAAAATGGGGTGATGCCTCTGTCAATAGCCGCCCAGCCATGCTCCAGCATCGCCCACTTGCCTTGATGGCACTGCAGTCCTTTGCGCTGGTGAGCCCAAGCCGCATCCGCCTGCTTTTGGCCGGCTGGGTGTGCCTGGTCACGGTGCTGTGCCTGGTCTGGATGCATGCAGCAGCTCCTTCGGCGCTGCCGCGCGCCTTGGCGGTGGCCGTGCTGGCACTGGCGACCGGGCTGGTCTGGCGCATGCCGCTGTGGCCGCGGGGAACTTGTTTGTGCTGGACCGGCTCTCAGTGGTGCCTTGGGCAGGGCCCGCTGGCGCTCGAGCAGCGCCAGGCGCTTGCGCAACTGGCTGTGCTGATGGATGGGCAATCCTGGATATTGCTGCAGGCCCAGGGGCTGCCAAGCCGGGGTCCCGGTCAGTGGCTGCTTGTGGCGAAAGCCGCTAATCCAGAGCGCTGGCCGGATATTCGTCGGGTTTTATACTCGTCGCTTGCCGCTGAACCGCAGAACATCCATCAGGTGTAAGCCTACAGCTGAACAACCACAACAATAGCTGCAAGCTTGTAGCGCCAAGAGGGCCTCTTTTATGACGGGAACGCCAACGGCCAGTACCCCGAATGCAAATGACAGCGATCTGCACCTGGTGCAGCGCACGGTGGCAGGAGATCAAAAAGCCTATGGCCTGCTGGTGCTCAAGTACCAGCGCCGCATCGAGCGCCTGATCGGGCGCATGGTGCGCGATGTGGATCTGGTGCCCGATCTGGCCCAGGAGACCTTTTTGCGTGCCTACCGCGCGCTGCCGCAGTTTCGGGGTGACGCGCAGTTCTACACTTGGCTGTACCGGATTGCCGTCAATACCGCCAAGAAGGCGATGGTCGAGCTCAGCCGCAATCCGGTGATGACCGAGAGTGCGCTGCGCGGAAAAGACGATGACGATGAAACTTATGTGCCCGGGCGTGAACTAACGACCGATGAGACGCCGGAAACGGTGATTGCCGCCCAGGAAATTGCCCAGGCGGTGAATACGGCGATGGACGCGCTGCCCGAGGACCTGCGACAGGCTATCGTGCTGCGTGAGATTGAAGGCATGTCTTATGAAGACATTGCCGCTGCGATGGATTGCCCCATCGGTACGGTACGGTCGCGTATTTTCCGCGCCCGCGAGGCGATTTCCGCCAAGGTAAAACCCATGCTTGAACGCCAGTCTGGCAAGCGTTGGTAGCTGATATGAGTGTGATGACTGGCTGCAAGGGCCTGGGGCCCGCTAGGAATATGGCTATGAATCTCGAAAACCAAGCATCGAACAAGAGCACGCAGGCAGCCTGTGAGCAGCTGTCCGCCTGGGTCGATGGTGAGCTGGACGACCAGGCGCTCAGCCAGCTGCTGGCCGAGCTGCCGGAGTTGGCCCAGGACGAGGCCTGCTACGCCTCGGTGCAGTCCTACCAGGTCATTGGCGATCTGATGCGCTCGGCGCATGCGCCGTGCTCCGACAGCCTGGCATTTCTGGATGCGCTCAATGCCAAGCTGGCGCTGGAGCCGCCGTTGGTGGCCCAGGGCCAGCCCGCGCCAGGCGCGGTCGCCGTGCCGGCCGTGGCCGCAGCCGCAGCCGCTGTGCAGGCCGTCAAGCCGGCTGCTGCCGTACAGGATGCCGCCAACCACTCGGTCTTCCGCTGGAAGATGGTGGCCGGCTTTGCCACCGTGGCCGCTGTGGCGATGGTGGGCTGGAACAGTATCGGCTTGCTCTCGGGTGGCGCCGGCCAAGAGGCACGCCAGCAGATGGCAGGGGCTGCTGCGCCGCAGGTGGTTGCATCGGCTGCATCGCCAAGGCCGGCGGCGTCCAATGCCCAAGGCCTGGTGCAGCAGCAAGTGACGGTGGGCCAGAACTCCAGCATCATGCTGCGTGATCCGCGCCTGGATGAATTGCTGGCGGCACGCGGCCAGATTGGCGGCACCGCCAATCTGCAGATGCCAGCGGGCTTCTTGCGCAATGCCACTTTCAATGCCGAAAAGCGCAGCGATGGCTGCGCCGACAAGGCATCGCGCCTGTGCTGATGATGCGCTGAACCCTTTGAAAAACACCTGCCTGGCAGGTGTTTTTTTATGCCTTTCGCGCACCGAGGCTTGAAACCTGTGGTTTACCGCCTATCTGATGGTGATGCACGCTTGGAACCTTGAGGCCTATTGCCCCTCCAATTGCGGCACGGCACCATGGGCAAAGCGTTTGAACCGCTGCGCATGCGCTGCCGCCATATTGTCAAATTGAGGAGTGATATGTCTCTAAAGCGTTGGAAGCCTTTTCAGATCAGTGCGCTGGCGGCCATCCTGTCCGTCAGCAGCGCAATGATGCTGCCGGCAGCAGCCCAGACCCCCGCACCTGCCGTGGTGCGTGGCCTGCCTGATTTCACCGACCTGGTCGACCAGGTGGGCCCATCGGTGGTCAATATCCGCACGATGGAGAAGGTGTCCAACCGCCAAAGCCAAAGCGGCCTCGACCCCGAGATGCTGGAGTTCTTCAAGCGCTTTGGTCTGCCGGTGCCCAGCATTCCCAAGCAGCAACGCCCCCAGCGACCTGGCGCCGATGGCGATGAGGTGCCCAGTGGCCTGGGCTCGGGCTTTATCCTGACGGCTGACGGCTATGTGATGACCAATGCGCATGTGGTCGATGGCGCCGATGAAGTGATCGTGACGCTGACCGACAAGCGCGAGTTCAAGGCCAAGATCGTGGGCGCCGATAAGCGCACCGATGTGGCCGTCGTGAAGATCGACGCCACCGGCCTGCCCGCCGTCAAGATTGGCGATGTGAACCGCCTGCGCGTGGGTGAATGGGTGATGGCCATTGGCTCGCCCTTTGGGCTGGAAAACTCGGTGACCGCAGGCATTGTGTCGGCCAAGCAGCGCGACACCGGTGATTACCTGCCCTTTATCCAGACCGACGTGGCCATCAACCCCGGCAACTCCGGCGGCCCGCTGCTGAACATGCGTGGAGAGGTCGTGGGTATCAACAGCCAGATCTATTCGCGCTCGGGCGGCTTCATGGGTATCTCGTTCTCGATCCCGATCGATGAAGCGGTGCGCGTGAGCGACCAGCTGCGCGCGACCGGCCGCGTGGTGCGCGGCAAGATCGGTGTGCAAATCTCCACCGTGAGCAAGGATGTGGCTGAATCCATCGGTCTGGGCAAGGCCCAGGGCGCGATGGTGACGGGTGTGGAAAGCGGCTCGCCTGCCGAGAAGGCCGGCGTGGAAGCGGGCGACATCATCACCAAGTTCGATGGCAAGCCGCTGGAGAAGCTCGCGGATCTGCCGCGCTGGGTGGGCAATACCAAGCCAGGCTCGAAGAGCACCGTCACGGTGTTCCGCCGTGGCAAGACCTTGGACCTGCCGATCACCATCATCGAGATTCCGTCGGATGCCGCTGCAGATGCTGCTGCCACCAGCAAGGAGCCAGAGAAGTCCAAGCCTTCCACCGCTGCCCAGCAGCTGGGCCTGGTCGTCACGGATCTGACCGATGCACAGCGCAAGTCCATGCACCTCAAGGGGGGCGTGCAGATTGTGTCGGCCGATGAGGCTGCTGCCCGTGCTGGTCTCAAGCAAGGCGATGTGATCCTGGGAATTGCCAATACCGAGATCAATGACGTCAAGCAGTTTGACGCCGCCGTGGCCAAGGCCGACAAGTCCAAGCCCGTCAACGTGCTGTTCCGCCGGGGTGAGTGGACGCAGTATGTGCTGATTCGCCCAAGCAAATAAGCACTCAGCGCGTAGGCGCTGTGCTGACCGCAAGCCGGTTTCCGCGATGGAAATCGGCTTTTTTCATGGATGGGTGTGAAAGAGCCAGGCACTACCCAATATTCAATACCCAGTACCCAGCAACGAAAAAGCCTCAGAGCATTGCTACTCTGAGGCTTTACGTTTGGTGCGGCTGGCAGGAATCGAACCCACGACCCCTTGGTTCGTAGCCAAGTACTCTATCCAGCTGAGCTACAGCCGCTAAGCCGTCAATTATAGCACGCAATTTTTAGATGGTGCTGGTATTTTGATCTGATGGGATCGCTGAGAAGGCCGGGAAGCGTTTGCGGCATCCAAATCGGGCGGTCTTACCGCGTGACTGGAGACGCAGACGGGCACCAGCACCAGCCTGCAACGCGCAGGACAGCCGTAGTACATATTCACTAATTTTGGGGATTGACCGTGAGCGGGCCCGGTCCGATAGTTAGCAACATTGTTAATTTCTGTATATGGCTGCTGAAATGAGGTTGTGCAGGCGTTTGATCCTGGGGTGGTGGATGGCATCGGGCTGCTTGCTCGCGCATGCCGTGCCCACTGCTGTCTCGTCCCGAGACATGTCGGCGGACTTCAACCTGGTGTCGCAGCACACGGCGGCAGAGAGCCAAGGGGCCTACGCAGGACGGCTGGCCAGCGCATGGGCGCAAGGGGTGGCCTTGCCCGGTCCGGACATACATGCGGCAGCCAGTACGCGAGTGCAAGACGATGAGACGGTATACCACCGCGTGCGACACAGCATGGAGGCCGTGACCGAGCAAGCGTCTGGCGTCCTGTCCAGACCCGCTCCCAAGCTGGGCGGGCTGGTGCTGGTGCTGCTGACGGTCTTTGCGCTGGTGCTGGGCTTTTTGAGCCTGCGCTGGCATCGTGAAACAGCGGAATGACCGCAGCTCTGGTGCTGACACCGTTGCTGCTGGCACCCCCACACATCCCCAAAAAACATCAGTGCGATAGAAATAAATAATAAAACGCTGGACTTGTTTACATCTAGAAACAACAATGCGTTCCAACGTTTGGAGTGACTATGAAGCTGTTGTTTCGCATCTGTTCAGTGGGCGCGGTCTGGTTTTGGGCATGCTTATGGGCACAGGGCGCGAGCGCTGCCGTGGTGGCTGCAGCGGATGTGGTGCCGGAGGCGACATTCCAATGGGGCAGCAGTGGCCCCAACCAGTGGGGGCAGGTGGGACTGACAGGCGCGGGCCTGGCGCAGGTCACTACCGATTTCCCGAACAGCGGCAATGGCTCACTGCGCCTTGACTTGCCCGTCACCTCGTCCAAGGCGGGACTGGCTTACTACCCTGCGGCGACCTTTGGCAAGCTGTCGGAGCTGACCACCGTCTCCTACCAATGGCTGGTGCACAGCACCGATGTGGTGGACCAGGCGCCCGTGCTGCGGCTGTACCTGCGCAATGCGCAAGGGGTGCATACGCAGACCCTGGTCTACACCCCGGACATCGCCGGCGTGCACGGTGTGGGACTGGGCCAATGGACCACCGCCGATATGCTCCACGGCATCGTTTGGCAAGGGCGCAGTGCGGCGCAAGGTGGCTTTGATCCCAACATCCGACGGCCATTTTCGGACTTCCAGGCCGACCCGCGCTTTGCCGACATGGTGGTCTTTGCAGTCGAGGGTGGCGCCGGCAATGGCTCCAGCGGCTTTGTGGGCGCCATCGACAATATCGAAGTGGTCGGACCACTGGCCTCGGTATCGGCCAACTTCGAAGTGGTGCCGCCCACGGCCTCCATCCAGTGCGATAAGGCGCAGCTGTTGGATTCCGAGGGACAGACTGCTAGCTGCACCCTGAGTTTGAGCCGGCCTGCAGAGACTGCGCTGACCGTGGAGCTGAGCACCTCCGGGGACACGGCGCGCTACAGTGGTTGCGCCGGTCCGCTGGAGATTGCAGTGGGCGCCAGCACGGCGAGCTGCACGGTCACGGCCACCGCCAATACCGTGAGAGGCGATGGCCAGGTCACCGTGTCGGTTGCCATCGCGCCAGCGGCCAACCCTGGCGACTACAGCTTGCTGGCGGGCACATCGGTGGCTTCCATTCAGATTGCCGATGACGACGGGGAGGCTGCTGCGCCTGTGGTTATTCCTCCTTCTGTGGCCGTTCCCGTTCCTGGGCTGTCAGAGGGAATGTTGGTGCTGTTATCGATGGGGCTGCTGGGCTGCGCTGCCTTTACCAGCCGGCGCATCACCCCTAGGACCTGAGGCATGGGGAGTGGGCCGATCTTGCGGTTTGGATAGGGGCAACCAGAGAGCCCATGTACAGGCCACCACGGTCGGCAGAAATGATGCACCCGCGAAATAGTGAAACGGGTACCACCAATACACCACCAACGCCAGGGCATACATGGCGGCTACCCCAACCAGAATACGACTCGCGATGCGCCATCCGATGTGATGCCTGGGCAGGACGATGCCCAGGCTTGACCAGAGCAAGAGATGCAGCGAATTAAGAAAGTTGTTGGCTATGGGAATCATGATGGCGTCGGCCTCGACGGGGTAGAGCATCGCATCCAGGTTGCTGATCAGCACCCATGTGGTCAGGATGTTGGCTAGAGCCAGTGCGCCGATGATGAGGCCAGCTGCTTGACCTCGGGAGGAAGGCTTTGGAAGTTTCATTCCTCCATACTAAAAATCCCCTGTGTGGCGACGTTGAGCCCAGGGTGAGGCGGGAGTGAAGTCGGCGTATTTCTTCTTTGACTGCGACCACAGGAAAATTGAGCCGGCGCATAAGAAATACGGCGCTTGAATCCAAGAGGCGCGCTGAGCAAGCGCCTTGCCATTCTGGCCACCATGCATACCCCCTGTTGCTTAACTGGACAGTACACCTCCCATGGCAAAAATCGCTATCCCTACGTACCAAGCTGCCAGAAAGCGCTTTCCTGTCGGTGTTTTTTGAGCACAGACAACGATATAAAACGGGACCAATAAGCAGAGCAGAAATTTTAAGGGCTGAGATCTGAACACAAAAATAGCCATTCCAAGCTGGGCCAGTATTGCCAAGGCAATGCCTGAAATCAGCAGGCTGTGTCCAAGTAATGGGTGCATAGGTACAGAGATTTTTGAAGTCGTCCAATAGAGAGTAGTTTGCCGCTGCAGTTCAGTGGCAGTGTTGTGCAGGTGGAACGGCTTGGCCAGAGTGTGGTTGTTCAATTCTTAAAATTTGTCAACTCCGGTCTTGCAGCGTCTTCATATTTCTATGATGCATGGCGACGGATCGGGTCTCAGCCTCCGCTGCTACACATGGGGTGACCGAGCGAATTCCAGTCCCCATCGAGCGATGGCGACTGGGCATTCACGGTTTTCTCCATGGAGTGGGATGCAGCCGCGTAGGTCATACAATTACTGCCTGTCACAAAAGCAATAAAACTTAACCTATAGTTGGGCACTCGCTCCAGGGATTTATCTTCGGCAGGACAAAGGTCTGGCATCTCTATGCGCAAGGACAGTCGTCCGGATTCTGACACCAAAGCTGATTTATGGGATTGAACGCAAAAGGAAGAGAAATGCGATTTGCATTAAAAGCGGGTACTTCAGGTGCACTAGTGGCGGTATTGCTGAGCTTGGGAGGGTGCGCCACGCAGTAAGCGCCGATCGAGACCAAGCAGGCGCCACAATCGCAGACTGAGCAAAAAGCAGCGCAAGCCAGCACCCTTGCGCAGGCAACGGCCACCCCAACGCTCAAGCGCAAGGTCGCCTTGGGACGTTTGTCCAATGAAACGGCCTATGGGCAGTCCCTGTTGCGCGACAAGGATGGAGATCCACTGGGCAAGCAGGTGACGGATCTGTTCAGCAAGGCGTTGACGGAATCGGGTGCATATCTGGTGTTTGAACGCCCAGACATCAGCAAGGTCCAGGCAGAAAGCCAGTTGGCCCAACAAAAGCTCGACCTGATTGGCGTTGATGCTCTGATTGTCGGCTCGCTTTCCGAGTTCGGGCGCAAGACGGTTGGCAGTTCTGGCTTTGCATCGGCTTCGAAAAAGCAGGTGGCATTTGCCAAGGTCGATATCCGTTTGGTGGATACGCGCACGGGCCATGTATTTTTTGCCACATCCGGTGCTGGCGAAGCATCCAATGAGGTGTCGTCCACTTTTGGTTTTGGCTCGCGGGCTGGCTATGACGGCACGCTCAATGATGCTGCCATCCGTCAGGCTGTATCCGAAGCGGTGAGCAAGCTCTCCACTGAAATGAATCGCCGCCCCTGGTCGACTGCAATTCTCAAAGTGGAAGGCGGCCGCATCTACATCAGCGGTGGCAAGAGCCAGGGGCTGCAACCGGGCATGACGCTGGCGGTGCAGACGGCTGGTGAGCAGATCAAGTCGCCGCAGACTGGTGCCATCATCACCTTGCCAGGTCAGAAGATTGCACAGCTGCGTGTGGATGCGCTGTTTGGTGACAACGAACTCAACGAAGGTGCCGTCACCAGTGTGGTCTCGGGCGATCTGGGCAAGCACCCAGCCCATTCGCTGGTCGTGTTGCATGAGGGAGGAAAGTGAAAATGATGTTCAAGGGATTGCGTGGAGCCGCGCTGGTGCTAGGTGCACTGATTGCAGGCGCAAGCCTCACCGCCTGTGTTCAGATGCCCACCGAAAAACAGGGTGTGGTGTCCCTCAAGCCACAGATCACTTTCCGTCTGGCCCATGAAAGCTTGGGCAATGCAGCCGTGGTGCTGGACGGTCTGCAGGTCGGAACGGCAGGTCAGTTCCAGGCAGGGCAAGCGGCCCTGCAAGTAGAGCCCGGAACGCATCAGCTCGTGGTGCAAGGCAGTGGCAACACGTTCATCAACGAGAAGTTCTACGTGGGTGACGGTGTGACCAAGACGTTCGACATTCGCTAAGAGTCAGTACACATGAAGTATTTCGACAAGCATGTTCAAGGGCTGCGATCCGCTGCCCGGTATGCGGCTGCGGGAGCGGCGCTCGCGTTGATGACGGGTTGCGCAACCAATCAGAATCTGTACGAGTGGGGTGGCTACGATGCAGCGCTCTACAGCACCTACAAGAGCCCAGAGACGGTGGTAGAGCTGCAAACCAAGCTGGAAACCCATATCGCTGCGATGACGCAGGCCAAGCAAAAGGTGGCACCAGGTCTGTATGCCGAGTTGGGATCGCTCTACCTGCAGGCAGGCAAGACCGATGAGGCCATCGCGCAGTACAACAAGGAGCGCGAACTCTGGCCGGAAAGCCGCACGCTGATGGATTCGATGATCAAGACGCTGGAGAGCCGCTCCAAAGCGACCCCGGCGACCAGCGACAAAAAGGCGAACGGAGAAGTCACGTCATGAAGGGTTTCATCTCTCGAATCTCCACCTTGCTGCTGATTGCAAGCAGCGCTTTGTTGGTAGGCTGCCAAACCACAGCGCCCAAGCGCGATCTGGCCGCTTATGAAGCCGCCAACCCGCGCTCGATCGTCGTCGTGCCGATCGTCAACAAGTCGCTGGATGTGGATGCACCCAACTATGTGCTGAGCGCATTGCCCGTGCCGATTGCGGAAAAAGGCTACTACGTCTTCCCGGTGAACACGACCAAGATGGTGCTGGAGCAGGAGGGCTTCTACGAGCCTGAGCGCGTGCATGAGCAACCGCCCGAGACCATCGCCAAGATGTTTGGGGCCGATGCGGTGCTGTTTGTGACCATCAACCAGTGGGATGCGCAGTACATCATTCTGTCGACGACAGTGACGGTGGACTTTGAGTACCGGCTTGTCAGTAAAACCGGTGAAGAGCTCTGGAAAAACACGCAGCGCATGCAATATTCCCCGAACAACTCCAACGGTGGCTTGATCGGGATGTTGGTCAGCGCAGCGATTGCCCGTGCCGCGCCCAACTACATGCCGCTGACAATACAGGCCAATAGCATGGCGCTGCGGACCGGGCAGAATGCACTGCTTGATGGCCCCTATCTGAAAGAAAAGCTACCGCAGCAAAAGTAAGAAAGCGCGTCAAGCGCCTTCCGTGCGCATGCTTAAAAAGGCTCGATGGTATCGAGCCTTTTTGTATTGCTCGTTATCTCCGGGCCGCAGCAACCCTGCGCTTGGACGGCGCACCGGAGTCTCCGCCATGTACTCCTTTTCGGTACCCGGAGTGGCAGTTCTCCCACCCAATTACGGTCGCCAGAAAAAAGGAGAGCTTGCGCTCTCCTGGATTCTTCCGTCTCAGTGTGCGCCGGTTGACGGGTGGTCGCTGGCGGACAATGGCGTTTTAGTCTAGGACGAGCGCTGAGCCAGTGCCTTACCGTCCTGCGACATGGTGCGCAGATGACGTTCCACGCGCAGGAAGACCACGATCATCATCAAGAACACGAACGACCACAGCAGCACGGTGAACACCAGCAGATTGCTGGGCTCGATCAGGCGCTCCAGCCAGCTGGGCTTGGCTGTTGACATCTCGCTCTCACCCGCCTTGGCGCTGAACACAATGCCATAGTTGAGCAGCAGATTCGTCACCACCATCGACGTGGTTTGCTTGTTGATTCCCTTTTGCACTTGCGGGTCGGCCAGTAGGGCTTTGAGCGCCTGTGGTGCGCCCAGCGTGAACGAGCGGCCTGCCTCATAGCCATAGCTGCTGATAATGCTGCGTGTTTGCTGCAGCAGCACCTCGCCGATGCTGGTGGGCTGGGGTTTCCAGCCTTCGCTGTCGGCCGCATCCGAGGCCGCTGCAGTGGCTGCCGCCGCCGCGTCTACCGCGTCCATCTCCTGGCTGGCCCGCTCTTTGGCCTGCATGGTTTCCACCAGCGCGGGCAGTGCCTGCACGGGTGCCAGGCCTGGCTCGTCGTTATCACGCTCCAGCTTTTTACGCTGCGCAGGGTCGCGCTCGATCGCGGCGCGCAATACCGCGTCTACCTCGGCAAAGGCCGCTACTACCGCAGGGTCGGCGGCCAGTTTGGCATCGCTCAAGGTCTGGTTGGTATCGTCATAGCCAAAGTCAGAATAGGTAATCTTCTTGAGTTCTTCTTCGCTGATTTTGAGTGCAGCCCAGTCACGGTTTTGGTGGGTTTCTTCGATGGCTCCAGAGGAGGGTTTGTGCGCAGCCCCCCAACTCCACAGCGCAAAGTTGAACAAGGTGAACAACACCAGTACCACCATCACCAGGCGCATCAGGTACAGCAGCGCACTTTCTATTTTTCCGAGCATGTATTCCATCCCTCATGGATTTTGACAACCCGCGAGTGTGGCATGTGGCTATGGCGAGATGGCAGTTATTGTTCATTGCGATGGTTACTGATTGTTGATTTATCAATCACCCAGGCAGAGCGTTATCGAATTGGGTATTGGAGTGAGGGCACTGTCAGCGGTACTGGTTATTGAAAATCAGGCTAGTGCCATGCGGTCGAGCTGTTTTGTACGGCATAGGCGGCCTCGGTGTTTGAAGCTGCGCGGGTTCGGGTATTTCGGCGCTCAGCTCTCTTCCTTACCCGCATTCTGCTGCGCATCGATCGCCTTCATGTTGTCCAGCAGCTTGAGCAGGTAGTGCAGGGTGTGCACCATGTCATTGCTCGAGAAGCCCTCCAGCGCCTGCTCGTAATAGCGGCCAATCGACTCAGCCGCATCGTGCTGCCACACCTGCTGCCCGGCTGGCGTCAATTGCACAAGGCGGGAGCGTTTGTCTGCCGGGTCGGGCACGCTGTGCACATAGCCGGCGGCCTCCATGCGTGACAGCAGGCCGGTCAGGTTCTGGCGGCTCACCAACAGGTAGCGGGCCAGGTCGCCCATGCCCATGCCCTGCGCGGATTCGGGCCGCGACAGCGCGCCCATCACCGCCCACTGTTGTGTGGTCAGGCCCTGGGCCTCGACCGCCTTGGTGCCTGTTTTATGCAACATGTTGGCGCATTGGTAGAGCTTGAAGTACAGCCGATTGGCCAGATCGGTGCGCAGCTGATTCGGGTTTTCTCTAGGTGTTTTGGCGGTTTTGCTCATGATCGGAATATTGCCATGGCACGGCATTTGTGTAAATATATTGTCTAATTAAACGATGCAATGCGCAAGAAAGGTGGAATCATGGCACGTTTTGATGGGCAACATGTTGTAGTAACAGGTGGCGGTGGCGGCATTGGCGGGGCCACCTGCAAACGCTTTGCGGGCGAAGGCGCCCGGGTGACGGTGCTCGACAAGCAGCTGGGCGCCGCGCAGGCGGTGGCCGATGCGATTGCGGCGGCCGGCGGCCTGGCGCAGGCGCTGGCCTGCGACATCACCGACCGGGCGAGTGTCGATGCCGCCGTGCAGCAGGCCGAGCAATGGGCTGCGATTGATGTGCTCGTCAACAACGCTGGCTGGGATGTGTTCAAGCCCTTCACCAAGACCAACGAACTGGAATGGCAGCAGCTGATTGCCATCAACCTGGTAGGCGCCTTGCACATGCACCATGCGGTGCTGCCGCGCATGGCAGAGCGCAAGGCGGGGCGCATCGTCAATATCGCGTCTGACGCGGCGCGCGTGGGCTCCTCGGGCGAGGCGGTGTATGCCGCCTGCAAGGGCGGGCTGGTGGCGCTGTCCAAAACCCTGGCACGCGAGCATGCCCGTCACAACATCACCGTGAACGTGGTCTGCCCCGGCCCCACCGATACCGCCTTGTTCGCCAGCTACAAGGAGGGCGCGGGCAACCCCGACAAGCTGCTCGAGGCCTTTACCCGCGCGATCCCGCTGGGCCGCATCGGCCAGCCCGAGGACTTGCCCGGCGCCATCCTGTTCTTTGCCTCCGCCGATGCCGCTTATGTGACCGGCCAGGTCATCAGCGTATCGGGCGGCCTGACGATGGCCGGCTGAAGGCCCCCAAAAATCACAAGGAGACTGACATGGAATTCGAAGACATCCTCTACGACGTGCGCAACCATGTGGCCTGGATCACCATCAACCGGCCCGAGAAGATGAATGCCTTTCGCGGCACCACCTGCGACGAGCTGATCCGCGCGCTGAACAAGGCGGGCTATGACAAAAGCGTGGGTTGCATCGTGCTGGCCGGCGCGGGCGACAAGGCTTTTTGTACCGGTGGCGACCAGTCGGCCCACGATGGCAACTACGATGGCCGTGGCACCATCGGCCTGCCGATGGAAGAGCTGCACGACGCCATCCGCAATGTGCCCAAGCCCGTAATCGCTCGCGTCCAGGGCTATGCGATTGGCGGCGGCAATGTGCTGTGCACCATCTGTGATCTGACGATCTGCTCGGACAAGGCCGTCTTTGGCCAGGTGGGCCCCAAGATGGGTTCGGTGGA
Source organism: Comamonas sp. MYb69 (assembly GCF_037479315.1). Classification (NCBI taxonomy): domain Bacteria; kingdom Pseudomonadati; phylum Pseudomonadota; class Betaproteobacteria; order Burkholderiales; family Comamonadaceae; genus Comamonas; species Comamonas sp. MYb69. The sequence goes on along the minus strand of NZ_JBBGZG010000006.1, from coordinate 6,161 downwards.
CCCGGGCTATGGCACGGCGTTCCTGGCGCGCGTGGTGGGCGAGAAAAAGGCGCGCGAGATCTGGTACCTGAACAAGCGCTACTCGGGCGAAGAGGCGGTCGCCATGGGCCTGGCCAATCTCTGCGTGGCGCCAGAGCAGCTCGATGCCACCGTGCAGGAATGGGCCGAGACCATCTGCGAGCGCAGCCCCACCGCGATTGCGATTGCCAAGCGCAGCTTCAACATGGACACCGCGCACCAGGCGGGCATTGCCGGCATGGGCATGTATGCGCTCAAGCTGTATTACGACACCGATGAGTCGCGCGAAGGCGTGGCGGCGCTCAAGGAGAAGCGCAAGCCCGATTTCCGCAAACACGCCAAGTAACGCAGCCTGCCGCAAGAGGTGCCCATGAATCCGTACCTGAACGATGACTTGATGACCCTGGCGGCATCGGTGCGCCGGTTTGCTGATGCGCGCGTGGCGCCGGGCTTTCTGGAGCGCGACCGGACCCGCGTGCTGGACCGTGCGCTGATGCGCGAGATGGGCGCCATGGGCCTGATTGCCCCTGAGCTGCCCGAGCAGCTGGGCGGCCAGGGCCTGGGCTGCCTGGCCGCTGGCGTGGTGCATGAGGAGCTGGCACGCGCCGATCTGAGCATGTCCTATGTGCCGCTGCTGGCATCGCTCAATGCGCAGATCCTGGCCGCCCATGGCCAGCCGGAGGTGACTGGGCCCTGGTTGCAAAAAATGGTGGCAGGCGAGGCGCTGTGCGCGATTGCGCTGACCGAGCCCCGGGGCGGCTCGGACGCGGCCAACCTGCGTCTGCGCGTTGAGCGCGATGCAGAAGGCTACGTGATCAACGGCGAGAAGACCTCGATCTCTGCCGCAGACCAGTGCGATATCGCCGTGGTATTTGGCCGCACCGGCACGGTGGAATCGGGCGCGCATGGCGTGACGGCGTTGCTGGTGCCCATGGATGCACCTGGCATCACGCGCAGACGCTTTGATTGCCATGGCCAGCGCGCCATTGGCCGAGGCTCGCTGTTCTTTGACAACGTGCGTGTACCGCTCTCGCACCGCCTGGGTGATGAGAACCAGGGCTTTGTGCAGGTGATGCAGGGCTTTGACTATTCGCGCGCGCTGATCGGCCTGCAGGTGCTGGCCGTGGCGCGTGCGGCGCTCGACGATGCCTGGCAGTACGTCACCCAGCGCCAGGCCTTTGGCAAGCCCCTGTCGGCGTTTCAGGGGGTGTCGCACCCGCTGGCGGATTTGGATACGCAGGTCAGCGCCGCGCGCCTTTTGTGCCTGCAGGCGCTGTGGCTCAAGGACCAGGGCAAGCCCCACAGCGCCGAGGCGGCCATGTGCAAATGGTGGGCCCCCAAGCTGGCCTATGACTGCATCCACCAGTGCCTCCTGATGTTGGGCCATGGCGGCTACGACCGGGGCGTGATGGAGCAGCGCCTGCGCGATGTGCTGGGCTTTCAGATCGGTGATGGCACGGCCCAGATCATGAAGACCATCATTGCCCGCGACCGGGCGGGCAGGCAGGCCGTGCCGGCATAGCCTCGTGATTCGCTCCCAAGCGCAGCCAACAAGCGCGGAGCCCCAACCCACAGGAGACAAGCATGCAATTTGATGCCGTATTGCTGGCGCCGCGCCGTGCGCAAATGCGCAGCCAGGGCTGGTGGCGCGACACCACCATCAACGATGCGCTGGACCAGGCCGCGCAGCTGTGGCCCGACCGGCTCGCGCTAGTGGCGCAGCGCAGGGGCGAGGGCGCTGCGCAGTCCTTCAACTACGTGCAGCTGGCGCACATGGCCGACCGGGTGGCCATTGGTTTGTGGCAGCTGGGTGTGCGGCCTGCCGATGTGGTGGCCTGCCAGTTGCCCAATGTCTGGCAGTTCACGGTGCTGTACCTGGCATGCGCGCGCATCGGCGCGGTGCTCAACCCCTTGATGCCCATCTTTCGGGAGCGTGAGCTGCTGTTCATGCTGGGCCACGGGGAGGCCAAGCTGATTGTGGTGCTCAAGGATTTTCGCAACCTGAACTACGAGGCGATGCTCAAAGGCATTCAGCCGCAGTTACCGCAGCTTCAGCACGTGGTCGCCATCGGTGGTGCCGGCGCGGACAGTTTTGAGGCGTTGCTGACCCAGCCCGCCTGGGAGCGCGATGCCGATGCCGCGCAGATCCTGGGGCGCCACCGGGCCCCGCCCGATGCCATCACCCAGCTCATCTACACCAGTGGCACCACAGGCGAGCCCAAGGGCGTGATGCACTCCTCCAATACCTTGATGGCCAATATCCACGCCTATGCCGAGCGCCTGGCGCTGGGGCGTGACGATGTGGTGCTGATGGCATCGCCCATGGCGCACCAGACCGGCTTCATGTATGGGCTGATGATGCCGGTGATGCTGGGTGCCACGGCGGTGCTGCTGGACGTATGGAACGCTGCTACAGCCGCCCAGCTGATCCGGCAATGGCGCTGTACGTTCACGATGGCATCGACGCCGTTTCTGGCCGATCTGTCACGCGAAGTGGCTGCCAGCGGGGCGGTGCCCAGCCTGCGCACATTCTTGTGTGCCGGTGCGCCCATCCCCGGCCCCTTGGTGGAGCAGGCGCAAGCCGCCTTGGGCGCGCAGATCATCTCGGCCTGGGGCATGTCGGAGAATGGCGCCGTCACCACCACCTTGCCCGGCGATGGCGCGCTGCGCGCGGTGGAGACCGATGGCCTGCCCTTGCCCGGCGCCGAGGTCAAGGTGCTGGACGACCTGGGCCAGGAGCGTCCACGCGGCGAGATCGGCCAGTTGTGGGTGCGGGCCAATTCCAACTTTGGTGGTTATCTGAAACGCCCGCATCTCAATGCCACTACTGCTGATGGCTGGTTCGACACCGGCGACCAGGCGCGCATGGATGCGCGGGGCTATATCCGCATCACCGGCCGCAGCAAGGATGTGATCATCCGCGGCGGTGAGAATATTCCGGTGGTGGAGGTGGAGGCACTGCTCTACAAGCACCCGGCCGTAGCACAGGCTGCGATGGTGGCCTATGCGGACGAGCGCCTGGGCGAGCGGGCTTGCGCGGTGATTGTGCCCAAGCCTGGCGCAGTCGAGCCGGCGCTGGCTGACCTGACCGACTTCTTGCGGACGCAGAAGCTGGCGCCCCACTACCTGCCCGAACGCCTGGTGGTGTTGCCAGAAATGCCGGCCACGCCGTCGGGCAAGATCCAGAAGTTCAAACTGCGCGAACAGCTCAAGGCCTAGACTGCATCCGACGCTCCCGAGGAGCTGTCGCGGTTGCGCAGCACAATCGTTATCTGCCCATTGGTCTCAATCGTCGCCTGCTCCACCTCGTAGGTGTGCAGGCAGCCTGCGCCGCGCAGCGCCGCTTTCAGGTCATCGCTGGTGATGAGCTCGGCATCCATCACCTGGCGGTTGACCTGGCCGTTGGAGATCAAGCGCTTGGGGATCCCATCAACCCAGCGCGACACCCGCCTGCTGCGGTAGCTCAGTTGCGCGACGATGGAGTGGCAGGCGATCAGGGTCGTGGCCGATATCAGCCCGCCGATCAGCGAGTTGTCGCCCGCGTTCATCGAGTTCTGCACCGCGTTCGACAGGATCAGCAGCAAGATCAGATCGAAAGGATCGTATTGGCCAATCTGGCGCCGGCCCGTGAGCCGCAAAAACACCAGCAGGAACGCGTAAACGACAAAGCCGCGAACCACAAACTCCCACCACGGAACACTCATAGAGAACATGGCATGACTCCTCTGAAGCTCGGGGCGGGCAGCGCCTGCATGCATGCCGAGGCTGCCCGCTGACTTGGCAATGATAGTCCGCAGTGGCTGCCTGGCACGCTGTTACCGCGTACGCGGGCAGGCACCGGCGGCGTCGTCTTTTTTCGCCAGTGCTGGCGCTGCATCCAAAGGGTGGTTGCTCGCAATGGATGCCACAAATAAAAAGGCGCCAGTGTTGGCTGGCGCCTGGAGAGCAGAGGCGGGCTGGGCTGCTTAGATGCCCTGGCCCAGATCGGAGATCAGCTGTGCCGACAGGTAGAGGCGCCGTGCGATGGGCTCGGTCAGCACATACTCGGCCAGGTTGGAGTGGTAGTTGGCGCCAGGCAGGCCCAGGCCTTCAATGACTGGCTTGCCCGACAGCGCGGCATAGGCGGCATCCGATCCACCACCACCGCGCGTGGTGTACATCTCGGATTTGCCACCCACATCGGCATAGATGGTGATGGCCTTCTGGATCAGCTTGACGCCATCGTCGGTGGCGTTGAACGCGGGGCGGCCCCGGGTCAGGTTGATGTCGATGGTGGCCCCATGCACATGCGGCAGCGATGCGGCCTTGTCCAGCATGCCCTTCATCAGATCCAGATCTTCATTCTTGCCATAGCGCACATCGGCGTTGACCACGGCCTTGTCCGGGATGATGTTGGTGGCGCTGCCGCCAGCGGTCATCGTGGTCCAGTTGAAGCCGCGTTCCTTGGCCTTGTCCTGGATGTCCTGCGTGCGCAGCACCAGGGCCGAGGCCTCGGTCAGCGCATTGATGCCCGCCTCGGGCGCCACGCCTGCATGCGATGCCTTGCCATGCACCACCGCCTGCACATAGGCAATGCCCGAGGTGGCGGTGCCAAAGCCTTCTTCCAGGCCCGAAGGCTCGTAGGACAGCACATAATCATGCGACGCTGCCAACTGCTGGATCAGATCGCGCGAGCCGAAGGAGCCTTTTTCTTCATCGGTGTTGAACATCACCGTGATGGTCTTGAACTTGCTGAAGTTCTGCGCCTTCAGTAAACCCAGGCTGTGCAGAATCACGGCGATGCCGCCCTTGGCATCGGCAATGCCTGCGCCATAGGCCTTGTCGCCCTCCACCTTGAAGGGGGCCGTGGCCAGAATGCCCCGGGTGTAGACGGTGTCCATGTGCGCCATCAGCAGCAGGCTCTTGGTGCCGCTGCCCTGGAAGCTGCCGACAATGTTGTCGCCCACGACACCCGCTTCCGCCTTGTGGCGCACCACATTGGCGCCCAGCGCCTGCAGGCGCGCTTCCAGGTAGTTGCCCATCTGCGGAATGCCGATGGCGTCATTGGTACCCGTCTCGATATTGACCAGTTCCTGCAGCGTCTGCAGCACTGCTGCTTTCTCGGCCTGCGAAGCCTGGTCGAGCGTGGCGTTGTAGCGCAGCGAGGATGCGCTGCTGTCGGAGCAGCCCGATACGGACAGGGAAAGGGCCGCAGCAGCGGCAACGGCCAACAAGGTTTTTTTCATAGTAATCATTGGGTGGGGGCTGAGCCTCTTGAAAGCGTCACGGAATTGTCATGTGACGGATGCAAGCATAAGAACGGGACCCCACCCAGGCGGTCACTGCTGGGACAGATGTGCAGTCATCCTCAGGTTTCGTTAAGGTTTGCTCGGTCTTGATGACCTGATCACCACAGACCTTGAGCAGTGGGTAAAGTCTGACGAAGATCAGCACCGCAGCTGACTGGCGCCGACGCACACTCCGAATGGCATGGATGCGCTTGATGCAGGGTATGCGTCCCTTCATGTTTCGTTAACCGCGTGCGGAGTCTTTAGCCAACTCGGTTTAATTCAAACTTTCATCACTGATAATTTTCGTCATCGCTTATTTAACGTAACCACCATGGTCTCGACCCAGCTATACGGATTGCTTCAGGAACGGGGAATCGATCCAACTGCCCAACCAGTCACCTTAATGAGGCACAAGACCGGGAAGTATCCCTTGCAAAAATTTCTGGGAACTCGGGCTTTGACCTTGTACCAAGCCATGCAGCTTAGGCCACATAAACAAGGCGGCCTCATCATTGGCTTTTATGGGCACCAGCCGGGGCAGGGCGTGCTGTTGGGTCTGTGGCGGATCACCGATGTGATGCCGGGGCAGGAGGCTTTTGACAGAGGACTGTTAAAAGAAAGTTTGGAGCCTTTTGAGGAGCAGACAGGTGGCTTCTACCATGAGCTTGAGGAGCTTGAACAGTTGGCTGACTTGCGAATGAAGTTGGAGATCACCTGGACAGGCAAAGAAGTGGGCTGGCGACGGGTCCTTCAGAAAGCCAATAACTACCCCGTCCGTCTACGGCCAGAACCTGCAGTCCGAGGGTGTGCAGAATTTTGTGTAAACGGCCAATTCACTGCAGGCGACAGCCTGCTTGTCCGTAAACACAATGA